>NZ_JARXAB010000150.1 GCF_029866045.1 Ramlibacter sp.
GCCAGGCCTTGACCTTCCTGCGCGGACGGAGCACCCCCGCCATCGAGGCCCTCGGGAAGTCCCTGTTGCACGAAGACCTCTGGCTCCGCATCAAGGCCGAGGACACGCGCCTGCGGCCCGTGCTCAAGACCCTGGACCTGAAGGTCGAGTAAGCGGTCTTCAGCGCGCTGGGTGTGGCGAGCCCGGCCAAGCCCGGGCTTACTCCAGCTTATTCAGGCTGGATGCCCGCCTTGGTGACGACGTCGCGCCAGCGCTTGGTTTCTGATTCGATGAAGGCGCCGAAGGTGCGAGGGTCCATCGGCGTGGTCTCGGCACCCTCCGAGATCAGCTTGGCCAGCACGTCCTTGTCCTTGAGCACTTCATTGAGCTCGGTGGTGAGACGCTGGGCGATGGCGGGCGGCAGGCCCGCAGGCGCCAGGATGCCGAACCAGGTGCCGGTTTCCATTGCCACGCCTTGTTCGCGCAGCGTGGGTACGTCGGGCAGCAAGGGGTGACGCTTTTCTGAGGCGATTCCCAGGCCCCGTAGCTTGCCATCCTTGATGTGTTGCAGCACCGGGACCATGCTCGGAATGATCACCGAAGTTTCCCCGGCAAGGGTGGCCAGTACCGCTGGGCCACCGCCCTTGTAGGGGATGTGGAGCAGCTTGGCGCCGGTCGCAGCTTCGAACAGTTCGGTGACCAGGTGCGGCGCAGAGCCGATACCGAAGGAGGCGTAGGGCACCGGGTCTTTTGCGCTGCGCGCCAAAGCAATGAACTGCTGCAAATTTCGTGCAGCGACCCCGGGATGCACGGCCACGATGGCTGGCGCATTGGCCACCATGCCAATGGGCGTGAAGTCTTTGCGGGCGTCGTAGGGCACCTTCTTGAACAGGCTCTGGTTGGCCGTGATCGAGGTGCTCGTCATGAGCAAGGTGTAACCGTCCGCGGGCGACTTGGCCACTTGGTCGGTGCCCAGCATCGAGCTGGCGCCCGCCTTGTTCTCCACCACGATGGACTGGCCGAGACGCTCGCCGAGTTTCTGACCCACCACGCGCGCGATGAGGTCGACGCCGCCACCGGGGGCGAAGGGGACGACCAGCTTGATCGGTCGGCTCGGGTAGGCGGCTTGGGCCTGCGCGGTGAGCGGCAGGGACAGGCCGGCCAGGGCGCCAGCCGCAGCAAGGGCGACGACCGCCTGTCGGCGGCGAAGGGAGGAGGGCAGGGACATCAGGTTCTCCAGAGTCTCGTGTGGGATGGGGTGTGGCGTGTCGCTCGTGGGTACCCGCAGGGGAAACCGGTGCGGCTCAGGCCTTGTTTTTGGCGTGCAGGTCGGCGGCGGGCAGGTCAGCCACTGGCACGCCCCTGTCGATATGCTCGCAGCGCTCACGCTCGCCGTCGGCCTTCTTGCGCGAGCGCTCAAGTACCTCGGCGGCGCGCTCGATCGGCACGAAGCACACGCCGGTGTCGTCGGCCACCACCAGGTCGCCGCAGCGCACCCGGATGCCGAAGATCTCGACGTCGCCGTTGATCTCCACCGTCTCGATGCGCCACTTGCCGGTGATGGGGGTGATCTCGGAGGCCCACATCGGGTAGTCGAACGCACGCGCGTGCGGCACATCGCGCACGCCGCCGGAGACGATGGACCCCAACTCGCCCTGGCGTTTGCCAGTCTGGGCCGAAATACCGCCCATGTTGGACACGCCCGGGACGCCCTCGATCACCAGGATGTCGCCGGGCATCGCCAGGTTGTGGCCCTCGAACTCGGCCATCTTGTTCACCTTGGCCTTGGCCTGGTCGTACACATGCTCGCGCTGCACCATGTTTCGCACCGTGAGCGCGGGGCCCACGATCACCTTTCCGGCAATGGTAGGTCGCAGGGTGCTGGCGCCCACCGCGCCGACGATGCCCATTTCGTCCATCACGTCGGAGACCACACCGGTGCAGTCGCCCAGGGCCATGAAGCCCTCGATCAGGCGGGGGTCGGGCCTGGGCACCTCCAGATGGCGGATGCGGTCGGCGGCGATTTTTCCTGTCAGTTTCTTGCTTGTCATGGGTGTCGGGTCGGTTGAAACAGTGGCCATTGTCCCGGGGAAGGTGGGCCGTTTCCATTCGGGGTTGTGCGCACGCGCGCCGCTTTTCGGACAGCGGTTGACATGAATACTGAAGAGCTATATCGTGTACTTTAGTAAGTATTTTGACGGGGTCGCACTCAGTAGTCGCAGTCGGGTGGGCTTCGACGCTTCAAAGGCCATTCACCCGGAGCCCCAGGAGCGAGTCCATCCCTCCCGGGTGCTATTTCTCCAAGGAGTATTCCATGCGACTTTCTTTGAAACCTCTTGCGGCGGCGATGTTGTGCCTGTCCAGCGCTGCGCCGGCTTTGGCCGCTACCCCTTTCTCCACCGAGCGTTCGGACCGACAGGAACGCTCAGACCGTGCAGATGCCCGTAGCCCTCTGGCCGCCATGGGGGGCAGCACCTTCGACCCGCATAGCCTCACCGGCGCGGTGACCCTCGAGCGCGTGCTCCAGGGGCTGGCGCCGAACCGAGGCTTCATGCCTGGCATGGACTTGGCGAGTGGGGCGCGAGCGACAGACCTGGCGAACGAAGCGAGTCCGTCGGGCGCGTCGTGGGTAGACAGCCTGAGCCCTGATCAACTTGCGCATTTGCGTAAGGCACTGAGCCACTCCGGGGTCACGTTCGAGTACCGGGTGATGCAGGCCCAGAAAATCTCCTTTCCCTGTCCTGGGTCAGAGTCCAGGTTTTCCCAAATAGAGGACCCGAGGGCGCCGCGGTGCTTCACCTACTCCATAGGCGCGCTGATGGAGGAGCCCACCTACCTTGTAGGCCAGCTGGCCCACAGAGGCCTGAGGAATGCCACCTTCGTGTTGTCGCGTCCTCCTGAACTCAGGCAGGCGCGCTTGGCCGAGCTGAGCAAGCCTAGTTGCGCGCTGGAATCGAGTCCGGACTACCGCAAGCTCGAGCAAGCCCGCGTTGGGAACGCCGAGCTCGTGGTATCCGAGGGGCCGTGGAGTCTGGGGAGGCCTGTGACCCTGATCCAGGTGAGTGCTCTGGTCGACCAGCGTGTGCTCGGCAAGGCGCCTGGCAAAGTCCCGGCCAAGGACGCAGAAATGTATGCGAGGGGCGACCTTCCCCATGCGTCCTCATGCATACGGTCGGCGGTCTGGGCATTTGACTTGCCGTCCGGTGACAAGCGCCTCACTTCCTTCCCGAAGGGGGGAGACCAGATGCTCAAACCACTCTCAGCCGAATGAGCCATCCGGTCCGCCCGCTCGCTGCCCGGCCTGGCCCGGTCGGTCGGCGACCGGGCACCAGGCGCTGGCGGGGCGGCTCTTTCTTCGGGACCTTCGCCGGCCCGGTGTTGGCGAGCCTGATGCTGCTCGGCTTGACAGCCTGCGGAGGGGCCTCGCCCGCTGCCGATGCTGAGGCCGATGCTGAGGCCAGCGAGTCCGTCGCCGAGGCTCCGCAGGCCCTGGCACAACTGGCGCTGCTTGAGCAGGTGGCCCAGGCGCAGCTCGAAGTTCAGGCGCGCCGGCAGCCGGCCTACACCGACCCGGCCTCGGGTGCCTCCTGGGACTGGGTGCTGTCGCTCCCCCCCGGCGTCGAGGGGGACGGCTTCAACCTCAGCCTGTCGCCGACGCGCGGGCGGGGCTACGCCGAGCCTGTGCTTCGTCTGGCCGCGCGCGGTGGCCGTGTGACCGACCTGCGGGAGACGCCCCGCCCCGACTGCCGCAGTGATACCCGCTGCGACTTCAGCGGCCCGGGTCGATTCTCCATGTCACTGCCGCCAGACGCACCCTTGCGCGCGGTGCCCCGCGGGGACGGCGTCGCCCTGGTGGCGCGGGTCATGTCGGTTGACCAAGCCGTGGAGGTGACCCTGCGCCTTTCCGCGGAGGGCCGCTCCGACGGCACGCGTCAGATCGTGCTGCTGCCCTGAGGGGTGGCCGGCTGCTACGGCTGGCCTCAGCGATCGTCGACCGACGCGCTCCAGCGGTCGTCCCAACCGCGGCGTGCCTCGTCGAGATCCCGGCGGCCTCGCTTGGTGGGGCGTCCCTGTTCAATGGCCAGCGCCGGCTCGCGGGCGTAGCGATTGCGCTCCATCGCCTGCTCACGGGCGGCGACGCTCTCCGCGGTTTCTTCGTAGAGCTGCTGCGCCACCGGCGCCGGACCGCGCATCGCCGAGAGGCCGCGCACGACGACCGTGCGCACCATCGCGTCGCGCCGCAGGCCCACCGTGTCGCCGGGTTTGACCTCGCGCGCGGGCTTGACCGATTGGCCATTGACCGTCACGCGCCCCAGTGCAATCTCGTCTACCGCCAGAGCCCGCGTTTTGTAAAAACGCGCGGCCCACAGCCATTTGTCGATGCGCTGGCGGTCGGGTGCGGTGCTCATGGGGCGAGGTGGGGGCGAGGTGGGTGTCAGGTGGCAGGTTTGGTTGCCTCATTGTCATGCACCGCCAGCGGCAACCACACACGCGCCACCAATCCCTGGTGCGCTGCGGGGGAAGGCCCCTCTTCCACCCGAGGGTCCAGGCGGATGCTGCCGCCCAGCGCCCGCACGATCTCCTGGCAGATGGCCAGGCCCAGGCCAGAGCCCGAGCGGCTGTCCCCCGCCGAGAAAGGCAGGAACAGCCGCTGGCGCAGTTCATCGGAGATGCCCGGCCCTGTGTCGGCGATCTCCAGCGAGGCCTGCGCCGCCTTGGCCTCGACCCGCACCGACAGGCTGCCGCCCGCAGGCGTGTGGCGGATCGCGTTGTGCAGGAGATTGCGCACCAGTTCGCTCAGCATCCAGGCGTGGGCGCGCACCGGCGCGGGTTCGGTGTGGATCTCGAAGTCGAGACGCTTGTCGGCCACCAGCGGCGCCATCTCGAGCGCGAGCGCACGCACGACAGCGGCCCAGTCTTCGACCGCGGGCGCGTCTGGCTGCTCCCTCAGCTGTTCCACCTTGGCCAGCGAGAGCATCTGATTGGCCAGGCCGGTGGCGCGGTCCACCGTGCCAGCGATTTCCAGCAAAGCCTCACGCGGCGCCAGGTCGCCGCGCAGCGCCGATTGGGTTTGCGTCTTGAGCACCGCCAGTGGGGTGCGCAGCTGGTGCGCCGCGTCGCGGACGAAGCGCTTGCGCTGCTCGAGCAGGGCGGAGAGCCGCTGCATCAGCCCGTTGGTGGCTTCCAGCAAGGGCTGCAGCTCGCGCGGCGCGTCCTCACTCGTCAAGGGGGTCAGGTCGCCCTCGGCGCGCGCTCGCAGCGCTTGCGACAGTGAGCGCACCGGCCGGGTGGCACGTTGCACCACCCACACCACCACCGCGGCGATCACCGCCACCAGCCCGAGCTGGCGCCACAGCGTGTCCAGCAGCACCTCGCGCGCCAGGCGGCGACGCAGCTCTAGGGTCTCGGCGACTTGCACCACGGCCATGCCCCGACCGCTGGCACTGGCCACCGGCTGCAACAGCACCGCGACCCGCACCTCGTCCTCCCGGAATCGCTCGTCGTAGAAATCAACCAAGGCGGCATAGGGCGGCTGCTCGGGCAGGCTGCCGCGCCAGAAGGGCAGGTCGCCAAAGCCCGAGATCAACTCGCCCTGCAAGTTGGAGACGCGATAGAAGAACCGGCTGCGGTTGTCGGCCTCGAAGGCCTCGAGTGCGGAGTAGGGCACTGTGGCCCGCAGCTTGGCCTCGCGGTCGTAGCCGCGCACGTCCAGCTGCTCGCCGATCACCTTGGCCGTGGCGAGCAGCGAGCGGTCATAGGCGGTGTTGGCCGCGGCCAGGGCGCTGCGGTACAGGGAGACGCCGTTGATCGCTACCAAGGCGATCACCGGCAGGAGGATGCCCAGCAGCAGTTGACGCCGGAGCGAGTGGGGACGTCGGGGCATCAGGGGCGCTGCAGGGAGGGTCAGCCTGGGGTCTGCTTCTGGAGGTGGTTATTTTGACCGGACTGCGGGGCCGCCTGGGCGGTGTCGGCCAGGGTGCGCGGTTGGCTGCGCTCAATGACCAGACTTTTCGACAGAACCGAGGCTTCGCCTGGGGGCAGCGCTCGGAACAGCCTTTGCGCCGCGCCGACGTCGCACGCCACCAGTGCTTTGTACAGAGCGGCCCGGCTATCCAGGCGGAGCCCCTCGGACCGGAGAATGTGGCCGGCCGCCGCCTCGAGAATGGCATGGTCTTGTGCCCGGCCTCGCATCAACTCCGGCAGGTATTTGTCTGCGCAGTCCACAAGGTTGCGCAGGCGGTCATGCAAATAGCCCCGGTCGGCTACGCTCAATCCTGGGACCGC
Source organism: Ramlibacter sp. (assembly GCF_029866045.1). Lineage (GTDB taxonomy): Bacteria > Pseudomonadota > Gammaproteobacteria > Burkholderiales > Burkholderiaceae_C > Ramlibacter. The sequence continues at coordinate 6,265 of NZ_JARXAB010000150.1, forward strand.
CGCGGGGGAGTAGATCTTTTTGAGGTGCGACAGGGCCTCATTCTTGTCGTTCTCGCGCGCCAGCCGCGACCGTGCGTCCTGCACGCCTGTGCTCTGGGCCGGCGCCTGTTGCCCGGCGGCTGGGGGTCGTGGAGCAGGCGCGGGCGAGAGTTGTGCTGGGGGCGCTGGGGGCGTGGTGTCTGGCGCGGCCGCCGCTGCGAAGGAGGAAGCCCCCAGGACACGGGCGGGTCCCTGCCGGCTGGTGAGCCAGAGTTGCCTGGTGTCGTGCCGGATGTCCTGGTCGGGATCTAAAGCGGGCTGGGCGGGTGCGTGCGGGGGCGGATGAGCGTGGGCGAGGGCAGTCACCGCATTCCGAAGGTCGCGGACATGGCGAACGCGAATCGCACTTCTCACCCCCATGACGTCGCCCCAGATCCTGCCGAGATGTTGGCTGACCTCTTGGGCGCTGGCGCGGGGCTGGGCTTCTCGGATGCTGTTGCCCAGGAATGACCGGCTCAGGGTCCTGGCATTTTCTCGGTGCGCCTCCCGGCTCGTCATATTGGTGAAGAAGGCCTGGCGGGTCTTGAGCCGCAGCGGGCCAGAGTCTGAGCTGGCACGCAATTCCAGTCGGTCGATGTCTGGGTCGTATTGACGATTGAATTGGAGGTACAGCTGGCTTAATGGGGTGCTGATCATGGAGAGTCCTTGTGGATGGGATTCGACGCGCTCCCGCAGGGGCGCGCTGTCGCACCGCTTGGTGGCGGCAAGGACGATCGGGTTTCCGGATGGGCAGCGATTAGGCTGGGGCGCTGGCCTTAAGCAGGTAGCCCAGCCCGCGTAGCGTGACCAGCTCCACGCCCGTGGGGGCGAGCTTTTTGCGTAGGCGGTAGACCACCACTTCCACCGCCTCGTGCTGCACATCGCTGGCGCCCGGGAAGACGCGTTCGAAAAGCCGCTCCTTGGCCATGGCCTGGCCGGGCCGGGCCATCAGCGCCTGCAGCAGGGCGGTCTCGCGCGGGGTGAGTTCAAGCACCTGACCCTGGTGGTAGAACGCGCCGCTGTCTCGGTCCCAGTCCAGGGCACCCAGGGAGACGATGGACGGGCCGGCGATGGACGAGCCCGTCGTTGCACCGGGGGCGCCAGGGCCGGTCCCTGGCGCGGACGCCGCACCCCGACGCCCAAGGGCCTTGAGACGGGCTTCGAGTTCGTCGAGGTCGAAGGGCTTGGGCAGGTAGTCGTCGGCCCCGGCATTGAGTCCCAAGATGCGGTCGCCCACCGTGCCCCTGGCGGTGAGGATCAACACAGGCTGGGCCAGCCCTGCCGCGCGGGCCCGCTCGAGCACCTGCAGGCCATCGAGACCGGGCAGGCTGAGGTCGAGCACCACCACGTCCGGCGGCGCGGCCTGCCATTGAGCCAGGGCCTGCTCGCCGTCCTCGCAGGGCCGCACCTGCCAACCGCGGCGGCCCAGGGCCCGCGCCAGCGTGGCGCGCATCGAGGCGTCGTCTTCGACCAGCAATAGGTTCATCGGGGCAAGTGGCAGGAAGGTCCGGGGCGGCTTTGGGGGGAGGGCTTGAGGGGAAGCGGTGGCTGGTCGGCGCAGAGAGGGCCATGCTGCGGCAAGCGGCTCGGCCTGAGGTTAGCCGGAGCGGACTCAGTAGTTTCCCTGATGCCCGGGACAGCCGATTGACAGGCTGGCGCTCAAGGATCGAACTGTCCTCTTTTTCGAACTGGAGACCAGAACACCATGCGTCGCGATACCTTCCTCAAGTCCATGGCCGCCCTGGCCGCTGCGGGCGCCCTGCCGATGACGGCCCAAGCCGCCGCCAACCTCAAGATGATGATCCCCGCCAACCCCGGCGGCGGGTGGGACGCCACGGGCCGTGCCCTGGGCAAGGCCCTGTTGGAGTCCAAGGTGGCCGATAACGTCACTTTCGAGAACAAGGGCGGCGCCGCCGGTGCCCTGGGCTTGGCCCAGTTCGTCAACGCCGCCAAGGGCGATCCGAACGCAATCATGGTCATGGGCGCCGTCATGATCGGCGGCATCATCACTGGCAAGCCGCCGGTGAACCTGTCGCAGGCCACCCCCATTGCCCGCATCACCAGCGAATACAACGTGTTCGTGCTGCCGGCCAACTCGCCCTTCAAGACCATGGCCGACGTCGTCGCCCAGCTGAAGAAGGACCCGGGCAGCGTCAAGTGGGGCGGCGGCTCGCGCGGCTCCACCGAGCACATCGCTGCGGCCCAGATCGCCCGCGCCGTGGGCGTCGACCCCGGCAAGATCAACTATGTCGCCTTCCGTGGGGGCGGTGAAGCCACCGCCGCCATCCTGGGCGGCAACGTCACCGTCGGCGGCAGCGGCTACAGCGAGTTTGCCGAGTACATCAACGCCGGCAAGATGAAGGGCATCGCGGTCACCTCGGGCAAGCGGCTCAAGGGCGTGACCGTGCCCACCCTCAAGGAGCAGGGCATCGACGTCGAGATTGGCAACTGGCGCGGCGTCTATGGCGCCCCTGGTATCACTGCGGCCCAGCGCAAGGCCCTGACCGACATGGTGCTGGCCGCGCTCAAGACCAAGTCCTGGGCCGAGTCGCTCGCAAAGAACGACTGGACCCCGGCCGTGATGACCGGCGCCGCCTTCGACTCGTTTGTTGACGACGAGTTCGCCAGCCTGCGCGCCACCATGGTCAAGGCCGGCATGATTTGACGGTAAGGATGCGCCAGGGCGGCGCATTTCTTCATTGCCCGGCTCCGGCCGGGCTTTTTTCTTCAGCAGCGATGAAACCCTCTTCCATTCCCCTGACCCACGCCGCGCTCGGCGCTGGCGTCACTGCCTTGGGTCTTGCCTTGGCCTGGGGCGCACTGTCCATTCCGGGCGAGGCGGGCTACGGCGGCGCCGGTCCCAACTTTCTGCCCTGGGTCGTGGCCACGGTGCTGACCTTGTGCGGTTTGCTCATCGTGCGCGAAGCGCTCACCGGTGGCCTGCGTGACCTGCAGGCGCCAACGGGCGCCGAGCGTGCCTGGTGGGTGGGTGGGGTCTGGGTGTCGGCTGGTTTGCTGGCCAACGCGGCGCTGATCGAGCGCGCGGGCTTCATTCTCAGTTGCGCCTTGTGCTACCTGCTCGCGGTGCAGGGCATGCGCCGGGCCCAGGGACAGGCAGCCAGCCGCCCGGCCGTGCTGGCGGCAGACCTGTTCACCGGTCTGGCCATTGCGGCCCCGGTCTACTGGGCCTTCACCCAATTCCTGGCGATCAATCTGCCGGGTCTCACCTCGACAGGGTGGTTGTGATGGATATCTTCAACGCGCTGCTCCAGGGCTTTGCGACTGCCGTCACGCCCGTCAATCTGCTGTGGGCCCTGGTGGGCTGCGCGCTGGGCACGGCTGTGGGCGTGCTGCCGGGCATCGGCCCGGCGGTGGCCGTGGCGATGCTGCTGCCGATCACCGCCAAGGTGGACATCACCGCCTCGATGATTTTTTTCTCGGGCATCTACTACGGTGCGATGTACGGCGGCTCAACCACTTCGATCTTGCTCAACACGCCAGGCGAGACCGCCTCGATGGTGACCGCCATGGAGGGCAACAAGATGGCCAAGAGCGGCCGCGCCGGCGCGGCCCTGGCCACCGCGGCGATCGGCTCCTTCGTGGCCGGCACGATTGCCACCGTGGTCGTGACCTTGTTCGCACCCTACGTTGCCGAGTTTGCAGTCAAGCTGGGGCCGCCCGAGTATTTTCTGTTGATGGCGCTGGCCTTCACCACCGTCTCTGCGGTTCTGGGCCAGAGCACGCTGCGCGGGATGACGGCCCTGTTCATCGGCCTGGCCGTGGGCCTGGTGGGCATGGACCAGATCTCCGGCCAGGCCCGTTACACCCTGGGTGTTCCCGAACTGCTCGACGGCGTCGAGATCGTGCTGGTGGCTGTGGGCCTGTTCGCGGTGGCCGAGGTGCTGCACTTCGCGCTTTACGAAGGCCGCGAGGTGGAAACGCAAAACCGCATGAGCCGGGTCTACATGAGCGGCAGTGACTGGAAGCGCTCCATCCCCGCCTGGCTGCGCGGCACCGCCATCGGCACGCCCTTTGGCTGCATTCCGGCCGGCGGCACCGAGATCCCGACCTTTCTGTCCTACGCGGTCGAGAAAAAGCTCGCGAGCCCGGAGAACAAAGCCGAATTCGGCAACCGTGGCGCCATCGAGGGCGTGGCTGGCCCGGAGGCTGCCAACAACGCCACGGTGACCGCAGCGCTGATCCCCTTGCTCACCCTGGGCATTCCGACCTCCAACACCACCGCCATCTTGCTGGGCGCTTTCCAGAACTACGGCATTCAGCCGGGACCGCAGTTGTTCACCACCTCGGCGGCGCTGGTGTGGGCGCTGATCGCGTCGCTGTACATCGGCAATGTGATGCTGCTGATTCTCAACCTGCCGCTCGTGAAGATGTGGGTCCAGTTGCTCAAGATTCCCAAGCCGCAGCTGTACGCGGGCATCCTGATTTTCTCGACCGTGGGCGCCTACGGCATGCGCCAAAGTCCCTTCGACCTGGTGCTGCTCTGGGGCATTGGCGTGGCCGGCGTCGTGATGCGGCGTTTTGACATTCCCACCGCGCCGGTGCTGGTGGGAATGATCCTCGGCCCCCTGGCCGAGGCCCAGCTGCGCAACGCGATCTCGATCGGCGAGGGCAGTGGCATGGTCTTCCTGCAGCGGCCGATGTCGGTGATGCTCATCGTGGCCATCGTCTCTGTACTGGTGCTGCCACGGGTGTTGCCGCGGGTGCTGCGCATGCTCCGGTCATAAACAGAGCCGCAGCGCTTATCGTTCAGCCCAACTGACTCAGTCCCGCGCACCCATGGCCAGGGATCGCTGCCGGCTGGCCGCCAGCGCCGCCTCCGTGTCCGCGCCGGCTACCGTCTCAGTGGGCCATCCCCCCATGTGCTGCTTGGCAATCATGGTCATTGCGCTGATCCAGGCCGGATGCTCATTGAGGCAGGGAATGGCTTGGTAGCCCTCGCCACCGGCGGCGAGGAAGGCGTCACGGCCCTCCATGGCGATTTCTTCCAGGGTCTCCAGGCAGTCGCTGGTAAAGCCCGGGCAGGCCACATCGACCCGTTTGACGCCGCGCGCAGCCAGCGCCTGCAGCGTGGGCTCGGTGTAGGGCTCAAGCCACTTGGCCTTGCCGAAGCGGCTCTGGAAGCTCACCGTGTAGGCCTCCTTGGCCAGGCCCAGGCGCTCGGCCAGCAGGCGGCCGGTCTTATGGCATTCGCAGTGGTAGGGGTCGCCCAGCGAGAGGGTGCGCTCGGGAACACCGTGGAAACTCATGACCAGATGCTCCGAGCGGCCATGGACTTGCCAGTGCGACTCAATGCCGGCGGCCAGCGCGTCGATGTAGCCCGGGTGGTCGTGATATCGGTTGACAAATCGAAGCTCGGGCAACTGCCGGGCGCGCGTGGTCCAGGCGTTGACCGCGTCGACCACGCTGGCGGTGGTGGTGCCCGAATACTGCGGGTAGGCGCTCAGCACCAGCACCCGGGTGGCCCCGGCTGCCTTGAGCGCATCCAGCTGCGAGGCGATGGACGGGTTGCCATAGCGCATCGCTGGCAGCACCCGCACCTGATGCCCGTCCGCCACCAGCGCCTGCTCGAGCAAGGCGGCCTGGCGCACGGTGTGCACTTTGAGCGGCGAGCCCTCGGGCGTCCAGATCGTGGCGTACTTGGCGGCGGACTTCGAGGAGCGAACCGGCAGGATCACGCCATGGAGCAGCGGCAGCCAGAGCGCGCGCGGAATTTCGACCACGCGGGCGTCGCTCAGGAACTCGCGCAGGTAGCGCCGCACCGCGGCGGGGGTGGGCTCGTCGGGCGTGCCCAGATTGCACAGGAGGATGCCTGTGACCGGGGCTTTTCCGTGGGAATACGCCGGCTCGGTGCGGAAGGGAAGGATGGCGGCCATGGGCTATTCTCGCCTGCATGCTGAACTTGCCAAGAATTCGGGCTATTTCTCTGGACCTGGACGACACCCTGTGGCCCATCTGGCCCACCATCCGCCGGGCCGAGGAGCGCCTCATCGAGTGGCTATCGACCCAGGCGCCGGCCACCGCCCGGCTCCATGGCAGCCCGGAGGCCTTGCGGGCGATTCGCGAGCGGGTAGGGCGGGAGCGGACTGACCTGCACCATGACATGAGCGCGATGCGGCGCGAATCGATTCGCCAGGCGCTGCGCGAGTCGGGCGACGACCCGGCCTTGGCCGAGGCGGCCTTCGATGTCTTCTTTGCTGCCCGCCAGGATGTGGTCTTCTACCCCGACGCCTTGGCCGCTTTGGAGCGGCTCGCCGCTCGCTACCCCTTGGTGGCGGTGAGCAACGGCAACGCCGATATCCAGCGCGTCGGGTTGGGGCACCTGTTTCGCACCGCCTTCAGCGCCCGCCAGGCCGGCGTCGCCAAGCCGGACGCGCGCATCTTCCACATGGCCGCTGATTCCGTTGCTGTTTCCCCCGCCGATGTGCTTCATGTGGGCGACGACATTGCCCTCGACGTGCTCGGCGCCCAGGACGCCGGCATGCAGGCGGCTTGGATCAACCGCGAGGAAAAGCTCTGGCCCCACGAGGACCGGGCACCGGAGATCGAATGCCTGAGCCTGCAGGAGCTGTGCGAGGCATTGGGTTGAGCCCTCAAGGGGCAGGTAATCGCACCCGTCCCAGCGCTGCGGCCGCATGTCGGCCCGACATCACCGCGCCCTCCAGCGTGGCGGGGTAAGGACCGGCGACCCAGTCGCCGCAGGCCCACAGGCGCTCGGCCACTTGGGGGCCGGGTCGGTCCAGGCCGGGGGTGCAGGCGAAGGTGGCGCGTCGTTCCACCACGGTTTGCAGGGCTTGCGCCTCGACCCAGCCCAAGGCGTCGGCCTGCGCCATCACCTGCTGCTCCAGTAAATCCCGCTCGCCCTCGCTGGCACTGGCCACAAAGGCCAGCAGGCCAGTGGGCCCACCAAGTTGCCCACGGTCGAAGACAAACTGCGCCGGCTCGCCCGGGCCACTGCGTAGCGCCACCATCGGCCGCGGCAGCTGGCGCAGGCTGGTGGCGTACACCGTGGCGATGGCCTCGTGGCGAATGCCATGCGCTTGCAGCAGCCAAGCCGGCGCCGCCACCGCGTTATCTTGCAGCAGCCGGATCGCGTCCCAGCTGGGGCAGGCCAGGATGTCCGCGTCGAAGGCGTCACCATCGACCTGCCAGCCGCTGGCGGTCTCGGCCAGCAGGGCCACCCGGTGGCCCA
>NZ_JARXAB010000155.1 GCF_029866045.1 Ramlibacter sp.
ACGAGCTTGCGCAGAAATGAGTTCACGCGGGACCTTCGACAACGACGGGACGAGTGTAGCCCCCACGGCCTCGCTAGCCTTGCGACTGCCGCAGCCGGTCAAGGTCTTCGGGCTCGAGCCAGCGCCATTGCCCAGGCGCCAAATCGGCCGGCAGCGCCAAGCCCCCAATGCGCGAGCGGTGCAGCCCCTCGACCCGGTTGCCCACGGCGGCCAGCATGCGCTTGACCTGGTGGTACTTGCCCTCGGTGAGGGTCAGGCGCAAGGCGCACTCCGCCGTCGCCTCGCAGGCGGCAGCGCGCACGGGCTTGGGGTCGTCTTCCAGCACCACGCCCTCGACCAGACGCGCCACCTGGCGCGGGTCCACCGGGTGCTTGGTGGTCACCTCATAGACCTTGGGCACATGGTGCTTAGGCGAAGTGAGGCGGTGCAAGAAGGCACCGTCGTCGGAAAGCAGCAGAAGGCCGGTGGTGTCCTGGTCCAGCCTTCCCACCGGTTGGACCCCTGGCTGCCCGCCCTTGACCGGGCGCTGGCGCAGCGGGGCGGGCAACAGGGTGTAGATGCTGGGCCAGGCGGAGGGCTTTTTGGAGCACTCGGTACCAGCCGGTTTGTGCAGCATCAGATAGGCCTTGGCATGGGCCACCCAGGGCTGACCTTGCACGGTGAAGGCAAGCCCCTCCGGGACGAACTCGGCGGAGGCGTCGGTGCAGGCTTGGCCGTAGACGGTGAGCCAGCCTTGCTGGATCAAGCCGGCGCAGACGCGGCGGGTGCCGAAGCCTTGTAGGTAAAGAATCTCTGAAATGGTGAGTTGCATCGAAGCATTGATCCTGGGAGGCGACTCCAGTCGACCCACCGCATTGTGCCGGCCCTAGGAAGGGCCTCATCGGGCGCCAGATCAGCGGAAATTTGCTGGGACTGTGCTGCCCGTCACGCCATTCGATGCAAAATGTTCAAGTTCTTACAAAAGTCCTGGGTTCCAGTGCTTTAGGGAGCAGGCCTCCGGTCACGACAAGGGGCGTGCAACTCAACCGCCCAGAGACAGAGGGAATTGACAAGTTCATGGCAAGTCGTCAAGCAAAACTACAAGAGGACACCTATTTCAGGGTGATGCACCTACTCCAGAAGAACCCAGACTTCACGCAGCGGGAATTGGCCGAACGCTTGGGCATCAGCGTGGGAGCCCTCAACTATTGCCTGAAGGCACTAATGGGCAAAGGCCTCGTCAAGATGAAGAACTTCGCAAACTCCAAGAACAAGTTTGGCTACGTCTACGTTCTGACGCCCAGTGGCATCGCAGAGAAGGCTGCCATCACCCACCGATTCCTGCAGCGTAAATTGCACGAATACGAGGCCCTCTGGCAGGAGATTGAATCACTGAAAACGGAAGCGGACGGCCCCACCCAGCTCCGAATCCAGAAGGTTGCTCAGGGCGGCCACTGACGGGTTACTGGCTCAATTGCCCAGCGAAGGCGTACGAAGAAAAATCCCACCCGGCAGAAATTCCAATTGAATCGAAGTAAACCACCAGGCAAGCGCGTGCTCGCAGTCTTCGGCACCCGTCCCGAAGCCATCAAGATGGCGCCCGTCGTCAAACGGCTCAAGCGTTCAGCGCTCGTGGATGTGAGCGTCTGCGTGACTGCGCAGCACCGGGGAATGCTCGATCAAGTCCTCAACCTGTTCGATATTCGGCCTGATTTCGATCTGGACCTGATGAAGCCAAATCAGAGCTTGTCCGGGCTGACTTCCTCTGTTTTGTCCGGCGTCACGGACATCATCCGCGAAGCACGGCCAGATTTGCTCTTGGTCCACGGAGACACCACCACGATGTTCGGTGCCGCATTGGCGGGGTTTTACGAAAAGATCCCGGTCGGCCATGTCGAAGCCGGCTTGCGCTCGGGCAATATTCACTCCCCCTGGCCGGAGGAGATGAATCGCCGTACAGCAGCCCAGCTTGCATCACTGCACTTCGCGCCCACTGCCACCGCCCGGACCAACCTCCAATCCGAGGGGGTGCCGCGGCATGCTGTCTGGGTCACAGGCAATACGGTGATCGATGCGCTTCTCGAAGTTTCCAGTCGAGCGGACGTGGCGGCTCTTGGCGAGTCAGGGCTTTTCGAACGTATGCCGTGGCTTGCCGATGAATCCCGGCGCGTCATCCTGGTCACAGGCCATCGGCGGGAAAATTTCGGCCCGGGCATGGAAGGTATTTGCAACGCCCTTCGGCGTTTGGCGGCCGAAAACGACGTACAGATCATTTACCCCGTCCACCCCAACCCCAACGTTCTGGCGCCGACCCAAAACTTGCTGGGCACGATCCCCAACATCCATCTCATTGCCCCTTTGGATTACCTGCCCTTCGTGGCTCTGATGAAGCGAGCCACCTTTCTCCTGACCGACTCGGGTGGCATCCAGGAAGAGGCGCCGGCCCTCGGCAAACCGGTCCTGGTTCTGCGCGACACGACCGAGCGGCCCGAGGCCGTTGCAGCGGGGACTGTGCGCATGGTGGGGACACTGGAAGAAACCATCGTTAACGAAGCACAGCGACTGCTCGATGACCCCGCGTGGTACGCCACGATGGCGGCCGCACACAATCCTTATGGCGACGGCCAGGCGGCGGAACGAATTGCCCAAGTGATCGAAGGACAACAGAGCATCCATGAATTCGGCTAAATCACGAATCTCCGTTGTTGGCCTTGGCTACATCGGGCTACCTACTGCCGCGGTCCTGGCGAGCGCCGGACACGAGGTCATCGGCGTCGAAATCAGCGCCTCGATCGTCGATACCGTCAACCGCGGCGAGGTCCACATCGTCGAGCCAGACCTTGATGGTCTGGTCCGAGGCGCCGTGCTGTCAGGCCGCCTGCGTGCCACACTGGAGCCCGAACCGGCGGACACCTTCGTCATCGCGGTTCCCACACCCTTCAAGGACGACCACGTCCCTGACTTGGGCTACGTCGAGCAAGCGGCACGACGAATCGCACCCAGCCTGAGGCCTGGCAATCTGATCATCCTCGAATCAACATCACCCGTCGGCACCACCGAGATGCTTGCCGGGTGGCTGGCGCAGGAGCGCCCGGACCTGCGGATCCCGAAGCCTGGCGAAGCGGATGCCGACATCTTTTTGGCCTACTGCCCAGAGCGGGTCCTTCCGGGTCGCATCGTGTCCGAATTGGTCAGCAATGACCGAATCGTCGGTGGCCTCACCCCCGCCTGCTCCACACGAGCACGCCGCGTCTACGAAACCTTCGTGCGCGGCCAGTGTATCGAGACCGATGCCCGCACCGCGGAGATGACAAAGCTCACCGAAAACGCCTTCCGCGACGTGAACATCGCGTTCGCAAACGAGTTATCTCTCATCTGCGACCGGCTTGGAATCGACGTATGGGAGCTGATCGCGCTGGCCAACCGCCACCCCAGGGTCAATATCCTGAGCCCGGGCCCAGGGGTCGGTGGCCATTGCATTGCGGTCGATCCCTGGTTCATCGTCGATGCTGCGCCCGAGGCAGCGCGGCTCATACGCACTGCACGCGAGGTGAACGATAGCAAGCCAGAATGGGTGATCGCCAAGATCGAAGAGGCCGTGGCTGCCATCCGTCAACGCCGGTCCGGCGAAGTCGTCTTGGCCTGTCTGGGGCTGGCGTTCAAGGCGAACATCGACGACCTGCGCGAGAGCCCCTCGCTCGAGATCACCCGCCACCTGGTCGAACGGGGCCTGGCCGACCGCACCCTGGTGGTGGAGCCCTACCTGGAGCAGATGCCACCGGCTTTGGCAGGGCTGACCGGGACCGAGTTCGCCACCCTCGAGGCCGCCTTGGAGGGCGCCGACGTGATCGTTCTGCTGGTGGACCACCTGCAGTTCAAGGACGTCCCCCGCCATCGACTGGAAGGCAAAGCAGTCATCGACACAAGGGGCCTGTGGCGATGAAGCAGGTTCTTGTCAGCGGTGGGCAGGTCCACCTCGAGGAAGTTCCCGCCCCACAGGTCGAGCCCGGGACAGTGCTGATCCGAATGGATCACTCCTGCATCTCGATCGGGACCGAAATGTCGGGCGTCAAGTCGACCGGGCTGCCTCTTTGGAAGCGCGCGCTTCGGCAACCCCAGCATGTCAAGAAGGTCTTGGATCTGGCCCTTTCGGAGGGCCTCGCGGCGACGCGCCGACTGGTGAAAGACCGCCTGTCGGTCGAACTCCCCACCGGATACTCCGGAGCCGGCGTGGTCATCGCGATTGGCGCGGGTGTCGACGATGTCTCCGTGGGGGACCGGGTGGCCTGCGCGGGGGCCCAGTGCGCGTTTCACGCAGAGATCGTGCGCGTCCCGCGGAACCTGGTGGTTCACATGCCCGCCAATGTCGGCTTCCCCGAGGCCTCATCAGTGGCGCTCGGCGCGATTGCAATGCAAGGGGTTCGCCGGGCCCAGCCCACCCTCGGAGAGACCTTCGTCGTGATCGGCCTGGGCGTCCTTGGTCAAATCACTGCCCAACTCCTGCGCGCCAACGGCTGCCGCGTCATCGGCGTTGACCTTGACCGGGCTCGGCTGGCGTTGGCCTCCAGCCGGGGCATGAACTGGGGCCTGCACCCAGACGACGCCAATGACATCTTGCAGGTGGCCCGAATCACCGGCGGAGTTGGCGCAGACGGCGTCATCATCACGGCAGCGAGCCCCTCCGACGCCCTCGTCTCGACGGCCTTTCGCATGTGCCGCAAGAAGGCCCGGGTCGTGCTGGTGGGGGATGTGGGCCTCGATCTCCAGCGCGCTGACTTTTACGAAAAAGAACTCGACTTCCTGATCTCGACTTCCTACGGACCTGGCCGCTATGACGCGGGATACGAGGAGAAGGGACTCGACTACCCGCTCCCTTATGTGCGGTGGACTGAAGGCAGGAACATGCAGGAGTACCTCCGCCTCATCTCCGAAGGCACTCTAGACATCCGCTCTCTGGTAACCGCGGTCTACCCGATCGAGCGAGTCGATGCCGCCTACCGGTCGCTCCAGGCCGCCGGGGAAAAGCCTCTGATGGCGCTGCTGGCCTACCCGCAGACCGAAGCCAACGATGGACAACACCGGGTTTTGCTCGACGAGCGTCCGCTCAAGGCGTGGAAGGGACAGATTCGCGTCGCCGTGATCGGCGCTGGCGGCTTTGCCAAGGGCATGCACCTCCCCAATCTGGTCCAGTTGGAATCGCACTTCCAGTTGCGAGCTGTGGCAAGCCGCACTGGACACAACGCAACCTCCACCGCAAAGCGGTTCGGCTCTGCCTATGCCACCACCGATTACCGCGAGACGCTTGCAGACCCCGACATCGACGCCGTCATCATCGCGACACGGCACGACACCCACGCGAAACTTGCACTTGAAGCCCTGGAGGCTGGCAAGCATGTGCTCCTGGAGAAACCGCTCGCGCTGGAGGAGTCTGAACTCGGAGCTATTGAGGCCTTCTACGCGAGGGACGAGGCAAGCAAGCCCCTCTTGCTGACCGGCTTCAACCGGCGCTTTTCCCCCTACGCACGCGCCATCGAGGCACGGGTGGCCGGACGCAGCAATCCGATGATCCTCAACTACCGGATGAACGCGGGGCATATTCCCCTGGACCATTGGGTCCATGGACCGGAGGGCGGAGGGCGCAACCTCGGTGAGGCATGCCACATATACGACCTGTTTACCTTTCTCACGGGTGCGCGCGTCGTTCGGGTTGAGGCCCGGGCGATCCGGCCCGCCACCGGCTTCTACGCCGCCTCGGACAACTTCGCGGCCACCCTGTCGTTTGACGACGGCTCCGTCGCGACACTGATCTATACCGCGCTCGGGAGCACCGAGTACCCCAAAGAGCGACTGGAGATCTTTGTCGATGGGACTGTGATCTCGCTGGACGATTACCGAAGCCTGGAGGTGGCGGGGGCCAAGCACAAGCGGCTGGAAAGCCGGGCCGCGGACAAGGGGCAGAAGGACGAATTGATTGAATTTGCGCAGGCAATCAAGAGGGGGAATGCTTGGCCCATTCCTCTTTGGCAGCAGCTCCAATCAGCCCGAATCGCACTTTCGGTGCAAGAGTTGATTTCCAGCAGGCCCTCAAACCAAGGAAAAGAATATGACTCTGAATGACCAAGTACAGAACTTCTGGGAACAAGGCGTCTGCGGCAGCAGCACAACGATCGTTGGTGAACTCAAGCCACTGTCCAAAGAATGGTTCGAAAGAATCGAGGAGCACCGCTACTCAGTAGAACCATTCATCCACGGAGTGGCCCAATTCCCGAGACATCATGGTAAGAAACTGTTGGAGGTCGGCGTTGGCGCAGGAACCGACCATCTGCAGTGGGCTCGCTCCGGAGCTATTTGTCATGGGGTCGATCTCACCGCAGAGGCGATCGCGACAACAGAGGCGAGATTTGACCTTTACGGCTTCCAGTCGAATTTGACCAAGCTCGATGCAGAAACCCTGCCCTTCGAGTCCGACACATTTGATATCGTCTACTCTTGGGGTGTGATCCATCACTCGGAAAAGCCTCAACTTATCATCGACGAGGTCCTCCGAGTTCTGAAGCCTGGGGGCACATTCATAGGAATGCTGTACGGGAGGCGTTCACCCGCCGTTTTCAAGGTTTGGGTGAGGCACGCACTGTTCAAAGGCAAGCCCTGGCTGAGTTTTGCGGATGTTGTCTGGCACAACATCGAGAGCATTGGGACCAAGGCCTACACCAAGAAAGAACTGGCTGCAATGTTCGCAAGCTACCGCCAAGTCGAACTCGTGCCCTTGATGACAACCTATGACACGACTCGCTGGCCCCGCTGGCTAAGCAAGTTCTTCCCGGATGATTGGGGTTGGTTTATCGGAATACGAGCCACCAAATAATCATGTGCGGAATCACTGGCGTACTTGCCCTCCCGGGCAGCGCATTCGAGGTCACGACGGACTTTGTCGTCAAGATGCGCGACACGATGACACACCGCGGCCCGGACGGCAGCGGGGCCTGGGTGTCGCCCGACGGGCGGATCGGGCTGGGCCATCGCCGATTGTCGATCATCGACCTGGCAGATACCGCCGGTCAGCCCATGGACAACGAGGACGGCAGCCTGCAGGTCGTCTTTAACGGGGAGATCTATAACCACGCAGAAATCCGCAAGGAGCTCGAAGCCTTGGGCGGCCACCGCTGGAAAACGGATCACTCCGATACCGAAGTCATCTTGCACGCGTTCGAGCAATGGGGCATAGCCTGCATCCAACGCTTCAGAGGAATGTTCGCGATCGCCCTATGGGACGAGCGGACCAGCCAACTCTGGCTTGTGCGTGACCGCATGGGCGTCAAGCCGCTTTACTACAGCATTCACCACGGGAGGCTCACATTTGCCTCTGAGATCAAAGCGCTCTTGGCCGACCCCGAGCAGCGGCGTGCGGTCAACGAGGCGGTGCTTCCGCACTACCTGTCCTTCCTCACAACGCCGGCCCCCGACACACTGTTCGAAGGGGTCAAAAAGCTGCCTTGTGCAACTTGGATGCGGATCGATCCGGATGGATCGATGCATGAGACGCGCTACTGGGACCCCCTGGATCACCCGCGCAATCTGGACCAGGCGACGGAGGATCAGGTCGCGCAGGCCATCCTCGAGGAGCTGAAAGTTGCCGTCCGGCTACGCAAGGTCAGCGACGTTCCTGTGGGGGTATTCCTTTCGGGGGGCATCGATTCCAGTACGAACGCAGCGCTCTTTTCTGATGGCGCTGGCGAAGCGGTGCGCACCTTCTCGATTGGCTACGCCGGGGAGCACGCCAGCTACCAAAACGAGCTCCACTACGCGCGCCGTGTTGCGGACGAAGTTGGCGCACAGCACTACGAAAAGCTCCTGACGGTAGAAGACCTGCTCGCCTTCCTGCCAGAGATGATCCGCCTGCAGGACGAGCCGATCGCCGACCCGGTGTGCTTCCCCGTCTACTTCGTCTCCAAGCTCGCCCGCGACAACGGAGTCACGGTCTGCCAGGTCGGAGAGGGTGCGGACGAGTTGTTCTGGGGCTACCCCGGGTGGCGAACCGCGCTGCGACTGCAGCACTACAACGATTGGCCGGTTCCGAGGGTCTTCAAGCGCTGGGGCTTGGCAGCCATGCGGCTACTGGGCAAGGACGGCAGTTTCTCCTACGAGTGGCTTCGCAGAGGCAGCGAAGACTTGCCCGTTTTCTGGGGGGGGGCAGAGGCCTTCACCGAAACGCACAAGCGGCGGCTGCTGGGGCCGCGACTGCGCGCCGCCTCGTCCGGGACGACCTCCTGGGAGGTTCTGAAGCCGATCTGGGAGCGTTTTTGCAGCAAGTCCAGCCCGAGGCCTTCTTGGCTTGGCTGGATGACGTACCTGGACCTCAATCTGCGTCTGCCCGAGTTGCTGCTGATGCGCGTCGACAAGATGAGTATGGGTGTCGGGCTGGAGGGACGGGTGCCCTTCCTCGACCATAAGCTGGTCGAACTGGCCATGAGCATCCCCGAGGCAACCAAGACGCGGAACGGGACACTCAAGTACATCCTCAAGCGCGCGGTCCGCGGACTGATCCCCGACGAAATCGTCGACCGGCCCAAGCAAGGTTTCGGCGTCCCGATTCACGACTGGTTCCTCGACCGGCTCGGCAGCGAGATTCGCCGCGAGCTAGAGGAGTTCTGCGCCCAGACCGACTTCTTCGACCGTACGGAAGTGTTCCGTCTGATCGAGGAGAAGAAGGCTGCGCAGGTTTGGTACCTCTTCAACTTCGCACTTTGGTGGAAGGCCTACATCCGTGCTTGAAGACAGTTATGGCATCGCCAAACGGATCGAATTCGTTGCGGGCATCCTTGGCAGCTCGAGACCCGCCCGCGTCCTAGACATCGGTTGCGGCACGGGATCTAACCTCACAGTGCCACTCGCCCGGCGCTTCCCAGAAACAAATTTCCTGGGCGTCGACAGCGACCGGACGAGCATCGATTACGCGAACCAAGAATATTCCGCCAACAACCTCAGCTTTCGAGTTCGAGAGGATGTCGAAGACCTAGGTCAGTTCGACCTGATCATCGCATCGGAAGTGATCGAGCATGTGGAAGCACCGGACGATTTTCTGGTCTTCTTGCGCAGCCATCTCGCCCCGGGCGGAAGGCTTGTCGTCACCCTCCCAAACGGATGGGGCCCTTTCGAACTCACATCTCTGTTCGAGACACTGCTTCACCTCTCAGGTCTTTATGCCATCCTGCGTGCACTCAAGCGCCGTCTACGCGGGAATCCCTTGGTGAACGTGACCGTTGATACGCTGGCGATCAGCCCTCATATCAATTTCTTTTCGCATGGGGAAATCAACAACCTCTTTGCGCGCCAAGGCTTCCGGGTAGCAGGGTACCGCCCGCGGACACTCCTGTGCGGGTTTGGCTTCGACCAGCTGATGGCATCGCAACGCGTAATCCTCTGGAATTCGCGCTGGGTTGATCGCTTGCCCCCGCCCCTGGCCAGCGCCTGGATGTTCCTGCTGAGCCCTGAGGACAATCCAACTGCGCAATTGCCCCCCCCTTTTCGGCGGGGTCTTTATGCGCGCCTCAGGCGCTATCTCAACGAAAAGCGCTGGCACCTGCGATGAGAGGGTTTGCGCGGGTCTTGTCATTCGACGTGATCTCCAAGGCCATCCTGGCTGGCTTGGGGATCGCGCTGATCCGGTTCGTCCCAGCGAACGAGTATGCCGCCTACACGTTGGCGCTAGCTATGTGCGCATTCGTCACAGGCAGTATCTCTGGCAGCCTGAACAGGCTCTACCTCATCACCAGCGAGAAAGAAAACCCGAGTGAGACCAGTGCCGCCCTGGGCGTGCAACTGCTGCTCATTTCGCTGGTGGCCATCCTGGGGCTCCCTCTGACCGTGACCCTGGGGGTGAACTACGCGCTGGTAGCCGCGCTTGTCGTGGGCACCTGCGCCACCGAATTCGCCAAGACCTGCCACCAGCGCGACCTCGCCTTCACCCGCTACTCACTCATCGAGCTGACCCGGTCGGCCCTGTTTGCCGCCGCCGTAGGTCTCCTCATCTGGCATCACGGCTCGGACCTCAACGCATCCTCGGTGTTGGCTGTTCAGGTGCTTTCGCTTGCCCTCGTCGCTTCGATTGCGCTCAAGGGCGTTCTCAGTGCCACCTCGATCCGGTTTGCCGCATCGAAGGCCTATGCGCAACGCTTCGTCCGTTTCAAGTATCTTGATTTCTTTGCCTACTTCTTCCTCATCGGGCTGTTCTCACAAGCCGACATATTCATGTTGAAGGCACTTGGCGACGACCAGATGCTGGCCACCTACGGGTCGGCATTCCGCTACTACGGCGTCCTATCATTGGCACTCACTTCGGCGCATGCAGTCCTCTTGCCGGCATTGCGTCATGCGGAGGACGCACAGGCATTGGCCGGACTTCTGGCCAGCCACCGCCGGCTAGTGATTGGCTTTGGCATCCTGTGTGGTGCGGCAGCTTGGGCCGGTTTTTGGGTGATTCCCTGGGTAGATACGGGACGCTATCCGGAGGCTCCGACGACGTTTGCCGTGCTAAGCGCCTCGGCGTTCATCTCATTCGCCTTTAGCCCTTATGTGAATTTGCTGATGCGCCGACAAGCTTTCCGCTTCCTCCTTTGGCTGGTAGCCATCGCCCTTCCATTGAACCTAGTGATCTCCGCGGCACTCATACCGCAGGTGGGAGCCCTCGGTGCGGCTATCTCGCTCCTGACTTCATCGGCATTCATTACGGGCTTGATCTTCAGAAAATCCCGTGGCCTCACCGGAACCCTCGAACCCACGCATCCATGACTGACATCAATAGCAAAGAAGACGAGAAACGCTTCCTGAATATCTATCGGGAATGCCTCGAAGAGGTGGCGTCCCTCCTACCCGCCGACATGGCGGGCGTCGCCAAGCACAATCCCGGGTGGACGTCGGAGCGTTTTGACGTCAAGGACTACCTCAAGCGCTCCGAAACGCGGTACATCAGGGCGCTGCGCGCGATCCGTGCGGCCGGCGCGAAGTCTGTCCTAGACGTCGGTGGTTTCCTGGCCGCCTTTCCCCTCGCGCTGAGCCGCATTGGCTACACGGTCGCGATTGCCGAGAAATTTGGCTACTACGACCACGCCCTGGACGGTATTGCCCATCACTTGAGCAAGAACGGTGTGCAGGTGATCGATGCCGACTTCACCGAGGAGAAACTCGGGCTGGAGGGGCCGCCTCCCCTCTTTGACGCAGTGACCTGCATGGCAGTCGCTGAGCATCTCGCCCACACACCCAGATTCCTGCTCGCGAATATCGCGTCGGCATTGCGCCCGGGTGGAGCGCTGGTCTTCGAGGTACCGAATCTGGCTTTCTGGCCCAGGCGTGCCAGTTTCTTCCTCAAAGGGACTACCGTGCACAGCCCCATAGCGGACGTGTTCCATTCCGCGATTCCATTCACGGGCCACCACAGGGAATACACGCTATCGGACATGCGCTACGTTCTGGCGAAATCAGGCTTCGAGATCGTTTCGGAAGAGACGTTCAACTACTCCATCGATACGTCGAGTCTGCTCCAAGTCCTCAAGAATTTCCCCGCATTTATTGTCAAGGACTGTGCGGAACTGATCCTGGCGTCGGGCCGTAAGAGGGGCTGATGCCATCTATCTGGCAAGCTTGGAATGTCCGATCGGTCCGTAGCGCCGCCGGCTCGGCGATACGTCGATTCAAGTCCTTGCCTGAACGCCTGCTGCATCAGATCCGGCCAACTTTTGGCGGATGGAAAGTCTTGAGGCTGATGAGTTTCCGGGCCAGAGATCGATCGGCTGGACGCTCGCTCCTTCACTCTGTCCCCTCCACAGAGCGAGGCTTCCTGGAGTTGGTCAGTGATCAGGCGGGACAAGCGCTGGCACATCGGTTTGACCTCCTCGGGTCTGGCACGACACGGCTCACCCATGACCTTGCCTGTGCCGGGTTCGAGGGGCAGCCTTTCCACATGTCACCCGAAATTAGTGCAGACAGTTCGGGGCGGTGGCTCGAAGGCCGTATCAATCGCGCCAACCTGCCCGAGGCCAAACGTCTGTGGTGTATGGTGGATCCGGACTACCAGCCCATCGACTGGCAGCTCGACTTCAAGTCTGGCTACCGGTGGCGAGAGGACTGCTGGCACCACGATATTCGCATCGGCGACAAGCCGGGCGCTGATGTCAAAGTGCCCTGGGAGCTTGCCCGCATGCAGCACTTGCCTGCGCTTGCGATGGCGTATCACCTTGCGCGCGAGGGACAGTCTGGCTTCTTGGCGCCCGAGGTTTACGCGCGCGAACTTCGCAACCAAATACTGGACTTCACGGCGACGAACCCCCCGGGCTTCGGTGTGAACTGGGCCTGCGCCATGGATGTCGGAATCCGCGCGGCCAACCTGCTCCTGGCCTTTGACATCGCCTCGGCGGCTGGCATCGACTTTGGTACTGAATTCGAGTCCGCCCTCGCCCGCAGCATCTGGGCGCACGGCGATCACATCGTTCGCAACCTGGAGTGGCATCCCCAGTTCAGGGGCAACCATTACCTGGCCAACATCGTCGGGCTACTGTTCATCGCCGCCCACCTCGAAAGCGGAACAGACACCGACGCGTGGCTGGCGTTTTCGGTGCAGGAGCTGATCACCGAGATTGGATACCAGTTCCACGAAGATGGGAGCAACTTCGAGGCCTCTGTCTGCTACCACCGCCTCTCCGCTGAGATGGTGATGTGGGCAGTGGCCCTGATCGCGGGGCTTTCACCGCAGAAACGCTCTGTTCTGGCTCGCGCACAGCCAGGCGGCAAGTTGGCCCGACTTCGGCCCGAGCCCCTGCCGATGTATCCATCGCCAGTGAGCGGCGAACCCTGCCCGCTGCCCCCATGGTGCTGGGAACGGCTGGCGCGCATGGCCGATTTCACGGAGGCCCTGTCGCGGCCTGACGGACTCGCAGTCCAGTTCGGTGACAACGACAGCGGCCGCTTCATTACCCTGGGCAGCGGCGAGCAGTTGCGCGCAGGCAATCTGGCAGACTCTGAACGCTGGAGCTTGGACCATGCCTCGCTGGTGGCCGGGCTACGCGCCCTCACGGGCGTACGGGGACGCAAGCCGGGCCTGATGGACTCCTGCACCCGACTGCTCCTCGATCTGGCCGGTGGCGGCGCTGCCATCGAGGTTTCCAACCCAATCGCGTCCGTTGGGTCACTGCAGGGCTGGGAGCGGGCCAGCCGATCGCACCTGGCCACGCCCCCGCACAGCCGTCGCAGCGAAGTATTCGCGGCGTCTCCCGGCCTGCTCGAGGGGCTCGAGTTGGCCGCTTTCCGCGGCATGGGTTGCTACGTATTTCGTAGCCAACGGCTCTTCTTGGCGATACGCTGCGGCGAACGGGGCCTGCGAGGGCTGGGCGCCCACGCGCATTGCGACCAGCTTGCCATCGAGTTGGTCATCGACGGACACACCCTGGTGCGGGACCCCGGCACCTTTGTCTACACACCCAGCCCCACGTTGCGCAACGCCTACCGGTCTGTGATGGCGCACCACGCTCCCCATATTGACGGGCGGGAGCCAGGCGATCTGTCACGCCACCTGTTCGACCTCAGCACCCTCGGCGAAGGGGAATGCCTCTACTTCGGCCCCCGGGGCTTCGCCGGGATGCACAGCGGCTATGGCACCCCAGTGCACCGGATGATCGTGCTCGAGGCCGACCGAATCCTGGTTCACGACTTTGTGGAGGGCAGTTTGGCGCTGGCGGATTCGGCTCCCCTGCCATTGCCCTTCTCACCTGGCTACGGCCGGCGCACAAGCGAAGGCGCCAAACGCTCGTGAAAATCCTCGTCATCACCTACTGCTTCCCGCCTGACCTCAACCCGCGAGCCTTCCGCTGGGGGGCCGTCGCAGAGACGCTCAGGCGCCAGGGCCATGCGGTCGATGTCGTCTGCGCTTCGGGCGGTGCGGGCGCTGAGACGCAGGACGGGGGGGTGGTCCATCGGGTGCCTGACTGGCTCTCGGCGGTCAAACCACAGGGGCCGCAGGGGACACAAGCCACCGCTACGCAGCCCCCCCGCGGGGCCAAAGCCGCCCTGAAACAACGGTTGAGGGAGTCCTTGCGCCAGCTATGGCGCCTGCTGCGCTGGCCGGACTATGCGATGGGCTGGGTCATCCCCGCAGTCCGTGCGGCGCGGCGGCTACTGCGAACCGGGCGCTACGACTGGGTAATTACGGTGTCCCACCCGTTCACCGGGCATTGGGTGGGCATGCTCGCACTCAAGGGACCGGCAGGGCCCCGGTGGCTGGTCGACATCGGCGACCCCTTCCACCTCATGCCAGACCCCGCCCCGAACAATCAGACGCTCTACGGGCGCCTGAACAGGTGGGTGGAGGCACGGCTGCTTGCGCGGGCCGATGCAGTCAGTGTGACAACCGACACCACCCGCGCACTCTACGAAGCTCATTTTCCTGCGGCGGTTAGCAAGATCCGGGTGATCCCGCCACTGCTCTCGCTGCCCCGCCCGCCTGAACCAGTCGCCCCGCGCTCCGACGGAATCATCCGGCTCGTGTTCGCCGGTACGCTGTACCGGAACCTGCGAAGCCCGAAGTTCCTGATCGCTTGCCTCGAGGGGCTGATCGCCGCGGCGCCAGCCCTGCCGCTCGAGCTGCATTTCTATGGCGCCGTCAACGACTGCGGGCCTGACCTGGGAGCCTGCTCAGTGCAGGCCAAAGCCCGTATCCACATCCACGGCTTGGTTGCCCGGGAAGTCGCTGCACGGGCCATGGCCGAGGCCGATGTTCTGGTCAATATCGGAAACAAATCCGAATCCCAACTGGCTAGCAAAGTGGTGGAGTACATGACCAGCGGAAGGCCAATCCTCAATTTGACGAGCATTGACCTCGATACCTCTGGCGAGGCGCTTGGCGACTACCCGACGCTCACGATCCGGGAGTCGTCTGCTGGGCCCGAACCGCAGGTGGTGGACCAGTTGCTAGAGTTCGTTAGAAATCCCCCCATCGTTGCGCCCGAGTACGCAGAGCGGGTGCGGGAATCGTTTTCTGCTGGTCGGATCGCGGGCATGTATGAATCTGTCATTCAAGACTTTCGCGAGGTGTCGCGGAGACATGACAGCGATGGGACCGTCCGATGAGAGTCGGGTACTTTCTCGCCGGCTATGTCATGTGCCATCTGGACGCATTTGTCCTGGGCGGTGTGCCCTTGCCTTGGGTCGGCCTGTGTGTCGCCATGCTCGCCTGCGCAACCGGACGGCTGATGCCCTTCCATGGCCTGACCCTGGCATTTCTGGTGATGACGACGCTGCTGACCCTGGCAACCCTGGTTGGCGAACCCGGGATGGTGCCCGGAAGCTATGTGGCCCTGCGTCTGGTTAACTTGGCTGGATTTTTCATGGTGGTGAATTTCGTGACCCTGCAGGCGCGGTCCGAATTCGGAGCGGCGCAGATTGAGGCCGCCATCGTACGAATAGGGGTTGTCTGCGCTGTCTTGGCCCTGGGGGTCTTCCTGTTGCACCGTTTCGAACTGGGAGACCTGCCGAGAAACAGGCTAGGTACAGCGGGCCTTGAGCAGCCAATTGCCTTCACATTCGAAATCGGCGACCTCAGCCAGCGCGCCCTCGGCAGCTTCCGCGAACCCTCATTCCTCGCCATGGCGCTTGTCTTACCACTGGCGATCGCAGTGAAAAAACGCCAATGGATCAGTTCCGCGGCGATCGCCACCGCCATCTATTTCACCTACTCGATGGGCGTGCTGATCGGTTTGATGCTCAGCCTCGCGGTCACCGCGTGCTTTTGCCTACGGCCGAGCCACTACCCGCGGTACGTCGCCGCCGCCGGACTGGCGGTGATCACGCTGGCGATACTCGCGAGCGGCCCTTCCGACAACCCATTTCTCATGCGCCTCCAGCATATGGCGTCGCTGGACCTCATCGACACCTCCAGGGGATACGTGTACGCCAATCTGGGACTTCTCCAGGAGTCCTTCTTCCTCGGAGGAGGACTCGGCCACTTCGAGTTCGCGCTGGCCCGTGAGCTCAATCTGGATTTGCCCGTGAGCACGCTGAACCTGTTTCTCGCGATACTGGCCGCAGGGGGTGTCGCGAGCCTCGCGCTGCTGCTGCCCTGGTTCATCAGGCCCAACCTGCTGGTCTCGGGGTACAGAAGAGATCTCTCCGTCCGGGAGTCACTCCTGTTGCTGCTCCCCTTGAACGCGTTCGCAGTTCTTTACCTCACGACGTTCGAAGAACTGCACATCTGGCATGCGACCGCGCTGGGCCTGTGCCTGGGCCGGATCTGCCAGATCCGCTGGGGGCACAACCCGCAGCGGCAGGTGTCGCCCAACTGGGCGGGGCTGATCGGCAAACCCGACCAAGGGAGACCCACGGGATGACACAGCGATTCATTCTTCATGCCCCCAATGTCCACACCGGCGGTGGCTTGGTCCTGCTGAAGTCCTTGCTGCAAGCCTGGCAGGAACAGGGGCCACTGATGGCCTACCTCGACGCCCGTGTCCAGGAGACCCTGCAACCGCCACCCAATGGCGAGGTCTATTGGGTCCAGCCGACGATCACCGGCCGGCTTCAGGCCGAGCGGCACCTGCGCCGGGCGAGTCGAGCGGGCGACAAGCTGCTATGTTTTCATGGGCTGCCGCCGCTTCTCCCGGTTCAGGGCCATGTGGCGGTGTTCCTCCAGAACCGCAACCTCCTGGGCCTCAGCCCGCTGCGTGACTTTGGCTTGCGGACGGGACTGCGCCTTGGGCTCGAACGTCTGGTCTGTCGGCTGTTCCAGCCGAGGGTCCATGAGTACCTGGTGCAGACCCCCTCGATGGCGGAGCTTGTTCGCCATTGGTTGCGGCGCAAAGCGGGGCGCGTCGACACGCCAGTCCGCGTGCTGCCCTTTGCCGACCTGCCCGAGCCGCTGGCTGGGACTGACCCGGAACGAATTGACCCGCCGGAGTGGGACTTCATCTACCCAGCCGATGGCGAGTCGCACAAGAACCATCTGCGCCTGCTGGAAGCCTGGCGGGTGTTGGGCGTGCGGGGGCTACGGCCTAGCCTGGCACTCACCCTCGGCCCTCGGGACCAAGCGCTGGTCAGGCTGGTGGAGACCTACCGGACCGAGCATGGCGTGCGTGTCCATGACCTCGGCCAGCGACCGCACGCGGAGGTGCTCGGCCTTTACCGGCGCTCGGGTGCCTTGGTGTTCCCCTCTCTGGGAGAGTCCTTCGGGCTGCCCCTCGTCGAGGCGAAACGCTGCGGCCTGCCGATCGTCGCATCGGAGCTGGACTTTGTCCGGGACGTGTGTGAGCCCGCCCAAACCTTCGATCCGAAATCCCCGCAGTCCATCGCCCGAGCCGTGGAACGATTCCTGGGCATGGCCACGCCGGGCACCCAGCTGCACACTCCCGCCGAGTTCCTTGCCGCCCTCCGGGGCGGGGCGTGATCGCGAACCACATCAGAATCGAGCCCCAAGGCCCGACAATCCAAGCCAGACCATGATCAGCGAAAAGAAACATATTTTGATCCTCGGGGCCTCCGGCATGCTCGGAAGTACCCTCCTGCGATTCTTCGGCCGCAGCGACGACTTTGTGACTGTCGGGTCCGTGCGCGATACCAGGGCCCTGTCCTTGCTCCCGACGGATCTGCACGCCCAGGTCCGCGTTGGCTTTGACCTTGAAAATGAGCACCGGCTGGCCCAGCTTTTGGCGAGCACGCGGCCTCATGTCGTCATCAATTGCGTGGGGATCGTGAAGCAGCTCGCTGCCGCCGATGAAGTGATGGCCTGCCTCCCGGTCAATACACTTTTGCCGCACCGGCTGTCATCGCTTTGTGCGCTGGCCGGTGCCCGCCTCATCCACCTGAGCACCGACTGCGTGTTTTCCGGTACCAAGGGCCTCTACACCGAAGCCGACACGGCAGACGCAACCGACCTCTATGGCCGCAGCAAGCATATGGGGGAGGTGGACGCCCCCCACGCTCTGACCCTGCGGACATCCATGATCGGCCATGAGCTGGCAGGTGCCCGTAGCCTGGTCGACTGGTTTCTGTCTCAGTCGGGTTCTGTCAAGGGATACCGGCAGGCGATTTTCTCGGGGCTGCCCACCATCGAAATCGCCAGAGTCATCCGGGACCATGTGATGCCATTCCCGCAGTTGTCTGGGCTTTACCACCTGTCGGCCGACCCCATTAACAAATTCGACCTCCTAAAGCTGGTAGCCGCTCGCTACCAAAAGCAGATCGAGATTCATCCTGACGACGCGTTCGTGATCGATCGATCGCTTGACTCGACCCGGTTCCGCAGGGCCACGCAATTCCAGCCCCGGCCTTGGCCTGAGATGATCCAGGCGATGCACGAATTCGGCTAGGCAGCCCACCCATATCGGATGCACATATGTTCGACAACAAGGTTCTCCTGATCACCGGAGGCACCGGCTCCTTTGGCAATGCGGCGCTGACGCGCTTTCTTCATACCGGTTTTGCCGAAATACGGATCTTCAGCCGCGACGAGAAGAAGCAGGAGGACATGCGCCTGGCCATCAACAACGACCGGGTGAAGTTCTACATTGGCGATGTGCGCAACTACGACAGCGTCCACGATGCTTGCCGGGGAGCGGACTATGTCTTCCACGCCGCCGCGCTGAAGCAGGTACCGTCCTGCGAGTTCTATCCGATGGAGGCAGTCCGGACCAATGTGTTGGGAGCCGAGAACGTCATGCGCGCGGCGATCGCCAATGAGGTGAAGCGCTGCGTGGTTTTGAGTACCGACAAAGCCGTCTACCCGGTCAACGCCATGGGGATTTCTAAGGCCATGATGGAAAAGATCATGGTTGCCAACTCGAGGCTCTGCGATCCTCGTAAGACAATCCTGTGCGCCACCCGCTACGGCAATGTGATGGCCTCGCGCGGGTCGGTAATTCCACTCTTCTTGTCACAACTGCAATCCGGCAAGGCTCTGACCGTCACCGACCCGAACATGACGCGGTTTCTCATGTCCCTCGATGAGTCAGTCAACCTCGTCCTGCACGCCTTTGAGAATGCCGAGCCCGGCGATATCTTCGTCCAGAAAGCGCCGGCATCGACTGTCGGCGATCTGGCCCAGGCGATGACAGAACTATTGGGCAAGAACGGCGAGCTGAAGGTGATTGGCACCCGGCACGGAGAGAAGCTTTATGAGTCTCTGGTGTCCCGCGAAGAGATGGCGAGGGCCCAGGACGAGGGAGACTACTACCGGATTCCAGCCGACTCACGCGACCTGAACTACGACAAGTACTTCGTCGAGGGAGAAATCCAGATTTCCCTGGCTGAAGACTACACCTCCCACAACACCCGCAGGCTCGACATCGAGGGTGTCAAGAAGACCCTGCAGCAACTGGACATCATCCGGGAGGCGATCAATGGCCAAGCTTAAAGTCATGACTGTGGTGGGGACTCGCCCCGAACTGATTCGGCTGTCCCGCGTCATCGACAAGCTGGACCGGCATTGCGAGCATGTTCTGGTGCACACGGGCCAGAACTACGACTTCGAGTTGAACGAAATCTTCTTCCGGGACCTGAGCATTCGCCAACCCAACACCTACCTTGGGATCGCCGGAGCCACCGCCGCGGAGACGATCGGTAATGTGATCATCGCCGCCGACCAGGAGCTCGAGAAGCACGCCCCTGAAGCCGTGCTCTTGCTGGGAGATACCAACAGTTGCTTGGCTGCCATCGCCGCCAAGCGCCGGAAGATTCCCATCTTCCACATGGAGGCAGGCAACCGCTGTTTCGACTTCCGGGTACCGGAGGAAATCAACCGGCGCATCGTCGACCACACGGCAGACATCCATCTGACCTACAGCGCCATCGCCCGCGACTACCTGCTCAGGGAAGGCATTGCCCCCGACCAGATCATCAAGACCGGCAGCCCGATGCGCGAGGTTCTGGCGCATTACGCACCTCGCATCGAGGCCTCCGACGTATTGGGCAGGCTGAGCCTGGTACCGCAGGGTTACTTCGTGGTCAGCGCACACCGCGAGGAGAACGTCGACGCACCCGACAGGCTCAGGCAGCTTTTCGGAATTGTGAACACCCTGGCCGAGCGGTTCGAGCTTCCTGTCATCGTCTCGACGCACCCGCGCACGCGCTCCCGCATCGAGGCGCTCGGACTGACCGCCCACGCACTGGTGCAGTTCCACAAGCCCTTCGGGTTCTCCGACTACATCAAGCTTCAGACGAACTCCCGCTGCGTTTTGTCGGACAGCGGAACGATCACTGAGGAGTCCTCCATCCTCAACTTCCCCGCACTGAACCTGCGGGAGGTCCACGAACGTCCCGAAGGGGTCGAGGAGGCTGCGGTGATGATGGTCGGCCTGAGGGTCGAGCGCATTCTCGATGCGCTCGACATCCTCGCGTCCCAGCCGCGAGGCACTGAGAGGCTGCTGCGCCTGGTCGACGACTATGCGCCAGACAACGTCTCGGACAAGGTCGTCCGGATCATTCTGAGTTACACCGATTTCGTCAACCGCACTGTCTGGAAACGGCAGGGATGAACCGACGGTTGCGGATTGCTCTTGTCGCCGACACCTACCCGCCGCAGCGGACGTCTGGCGCAGTCCAGTTGCGGGACTTGTCCCGCGAGTTCATCCGGCAAGGGCACCACCTGACCGTCCTCCTGCCGGCCGCCGACCTGGAGCAACCTTGGCAGCTTGATGTGGTTGATGGTGTGGAGGTACTCCGGCTCCAGGCGCCGCGCACCAAGGACCTGGGCTACGTGAGACGGACGATCGGTGAGGGGCTAATGCCCTTGGCCATGCGCCGCAACTTCATGCGCAGCCCGCTGGCCGCCACGCGATGGGACGCCGTCGTCTGGTACTCGCCGTCCATTTTCCATGGGCTTTTCGTGAATGCGATCAAGCGGGCCAGTGGATGCAAGGGCTACCTGATCCTCCGGGATCTGTTTCCGGAATGGGCCGTGGACATGGGGCTGATGGGACGCGGGCTCCCCTACCGCTTCTTCGCCGCAGTGGCGCGTTACCAATATGCGGTGGCCGACGTTATCGGCGTCCAGGCAGCTGGCAATCTGGATTATTTCCGACAGTGGCAGCGCAAGCCCGGCAGACAGTTGGAGGTCTTGGAAAATTGGCTGGCTCAGGCGGGACAAGCCAAGAGCCCGATCAGGCTGGAGGAGACACCACTGGCCGGCCGCAAGGTCCTTGCCTACGCAGGGAACATGGGCGTCGCGCAGGGCCTCGACATCATCATCGAAGTGGCCGATCGCCTCAAAGCACGCGAAGACGTCGGTTTTCTGTTCGTTGGGCGTGGCAGCGACGCTTCCCGCCTGCGCAAGCTGAGCCAGGAACGTCAACTACCAAACGTCGCGTTCTTCGACGAGATCGATCCGGACCAGATCCCGGACCTGTATGCCCACTGCGCTGCAGGGATTGTGGCACTGGATCCGCGCCACCGATCCCACAACATACCGGGGAAGTTCCTCACTTACCTGCAAAGCGGACTCCCAGTTCTTGCCTGCGTCAATGGCGGCAATGACCTGGCGCAAATCATTCGAGACGAGCGGGTGGGACAGGTCACCGAGGGCCACCAGATTGAAGCACTGGAGCGCTGCGCGCGGGAGCTTCTAGACCAGGTTGCAGAAGACCCTGACCTGCCGGCGCGATGCCGCAGGCTGTTCGACCAGCGATTCGCGGCTGCCACCGCAGTGAGGCAGATCGTCGCCGCAGTCGCGGGCGATTCGTCTACCGCCAGCGCAGCAACCACGCCTCCAAGCGCCCCAAGCCCTCATTGAAGATCGCCCCGACGATCGCCAGAATGATCAGCCCCGAGAACACCGAGGTGGTGTCAAAAAGACCGGTCGCCTGACTGATGATGAAGCCGATGCCCCGATTGGACGACATGAACTCGCCAATCACAGTGCCCACCAGCGCGTAGGGCACGGAGACTTTGAGTCCGGTGATCACCCAGGAGGTGGCGCTGGGCATGATGACCGAGCGCAGCACATGCCACTGCGAGCCGCCCATGATGCGGATCGCGTGGATGTACAGCGGGTTCACGTCACGCACGCCGGCGTAGGTGTTGAGAAACACCACGAAGAAGACGATCGAGGCCGAGACCGCGATCTTCGACTCAATGCCGATGCCAAACCAGATGATGAAGAGCGGCGCGAGCGCAATCTTCGGAATCGAGTAGAGCGCGGTGATGTAGGGGTCCAGCACCTCGGCCAGCGCCTTGAAGCGGCCAAACAGCAAGCCCAATGAGAAGCCAACCACCGACCCGATCGCAAAACCCCACAGCGTGGCGTAGAGGGTGATGGACAGGTGGTTCCAGAGCGTGCCGTCCAAAATCCACTTGCCCAGACGCGCGAAGACGCCGCTGGGGGACGAGATGAACAGCTTGTCGATGAAGCGGCCCGACGAATACTCCCAGAGGGCAAAGAAGGCGATACCCACCAGGATTCGCATCAAAATGATCAGCCGGGCACGCCTGCCCTGGGCCGCTTCGTATTGGGCAATCGCAATGCTCCGCCCACCGCTCATCACCGCGGCCTCATCTCCACTGCGCATGCTCACAGGTCTTCCCCTTTTGCGATTTCCGGGGCCAGGATGGACCACAGCCGCTCATATGACGCCTGAAAGCGGGCGTCGAAGCGCACCTTGAACGGGTCGCGCGGGTAGGGAATGTCAATCGGCTCAATGGCCTTGATCAAGCCCGGTCGGCCCGAGAACACCACCACGCGCTGTGCCAGCGTCACCGCCTCGGACAGGTCGTGGGTGACGAAGACCACCGTCTTGCCCGTCTGCTGCCAGATCTCGAGCAGGCGCTGCTGCATCACCAGTTTGAGC
>NZ_JARXAB010000031.1 GCF_029866045.1 Ramlibacter sp.
CCTTATCGAAGCCGGCGTGCTGGAAACAGAGCCCAGCACAGCGCTGGCCCCTACCCCTGGATCTGCACCTGCACCCGTAGCCACAGCCCTCGAGGCAGGCACACGCGAGGCGATTGAGGAGATAACGCCGACGAGTCCTGTCGCGCAACCGGCGCAGCGCACGCTGGCTGCCAGTGTTGGGGGCACAACGTCAAGCAAGCCCCTTGCACCACAGACACTCTCTGAGGCCATCGAAAAAATCCTGCTCGAGAGCGATCCGCGAACGAAGCTGTCAACGCTCGCCACCCAACTGGCAGAGAGGCAGAAAGGCACGTTGCCGGTGGTCGTTGTGGACCGGATGGTCGACGCCTACCGGGCATCGCGCTTGTGGCGCAAGCCCGATGCGATGCACAACTTTTTGTTCGCGATGATCGATGCGCTGAGTAAGGGCGGCATGAACATTGAGCAGTTCGAGCACCTCCTGCGCATCTGGAGTTGGCGCTACGGAGAGTTGCACGATCAGGCGGGCAAGGAAATCGCCCTCAAAAAACACGTGCATCCCGCATGGATCGTGATGCCTCTGACGATCGGGCTAGGGGGGGCATCCATATCGGATAGAGACCTGCGACTCCTGCTGGCCAGCGTCACCAAGGAGCCCGATAACATCCGCCCTGGGACATTGAAATCGGGGCAACCGGCAGATGTGATTTTTTCGGACCATGCCACTCGTGTTGCAGACGCCGTTTTGGAATTGATGGCGCGGATCACCCCTGAGGCGGTGAGCGGAGCATCTGCAGAAAAATTTGCCATAGGTACCGCACAGCTGGCCCGCTGCGTACGGATGTTCTTGCAGCAGTCCGCAGGTGATCGGCGGTGGCACCCCTTGGTCCTAACGCACTTGGAAAGGGAGGCACCGAGAACCGCCAAAGGAGAAATTATGCCGGCACCTCAATGGAAGCGCCTCATTCTTCAAGCAATCCGGGAGCACCTCGCAGAGACTGCGCCCGATCTTGTGCCGGCACGCTCATTTGGGGAGGCCATCATGGCGCTTTTCAATCCAAAAGAGCACCGATCAGGCCAAAAATTCGACATCAAATTCATCCCGAATTAACTCCAGAAGCAGGGTACCTGATGCACGGCCGCTACCCAGCCCCAGGCGCGAGGCCACCATCGCAAGGCCTCCATCGGCTCACCAGGGCGGCCCTTGTGCGCGGGACAGCTAAGCGCAGGCGTCAGGCCGACGGGGTACTGCTGCCTGACAACTGCCTAGCATCGCCCTCTTTTCCAAGAGGCAAAAGCCCATGCAGCCATCTCAGCGTTCAGCAAAGCATTCACCGAGCCGGCCGCCGCGCGCGGGCGAAACCGATCAAGCATCGGAATCGGCCCCGAGGGCCCCAGCTCCGAGGGCGAGGGCGCAGGGTGAACACAGCCGGGTATCCCGGCGCGTCACCGCGATCGTCCCTGATGCGCAGCAAGCCTCAACCCGAACTGCACATCAGGTGCCAGCCACGCAAAGGCCCCCTCGCACCAGCCTGTGCACACGGACCACGAAGTACCTGGCCCTGGCACTGGGGCTGGGTCTGGGGCTAGGTAGTGGCCTGGGTCTAGGCACCCTGGGAACACGGCTGATCAAGCGCTCGGCGACCTCCGAGTCGCCTCCTCTGGACCCGGACACGCAGGGTTCGTCCTGGGGCATCGCAGACGGGGCACGGGCTCAGGATGGAGCCGGAGGGGAAAGCGCCAGCCACGCATCAATCACGGATTCACTGGAGAAGTTGGAACGGTACGAACCGCAAGCCATTGGGCACGAGCTGAACCCGCTGGTCGCGGGCTTTCGAAGCTCGACGGGATGGCGCGACGTGGGCAAGTTGTTCGCATTCATGGAAACTCTGACCCGCGCCATTGCACGCAACCCCAGCCAGAGCGCAGCCTACCTAGCGCAATTGCTGCAGGTTTGGAGTTGGCGTTTCGAAGAAACGTTCCGTGCCAAAGATGGCAGCGACGTCAACGTCGGTGCCTTGATGACCAGCTCGATCGTTCGGCCGGTGGTGACCCAGCTCGGTGGACCGCGCATAACCGATGCGCACCTGCGTCTGCTCGTGGCCACGATCTCCCGTGAGCCAGACGACATCCCGCCCGGAGAGAAAAGCACGAAACGCCTGGCTGACCATGCCATGTGGGTCGCCAGCGCCCTGAGGCAAGTAGTCTTGCAGACAGCGGCCGATTGGAACCGCGTCACGCTCACAAAAAGACAAGCGTCGGAGGAGGCGCAACTGCGGCGCTGCCTGCGAATGGTGCTCGAGGCGCCCTCACAAGACCCCCGCTGGACGCCCTTGATCGCCATGATCCTTCCCGACGTTGGCCCCGTTCTCGAGTGGGGGCTTCGCATGACACCGGAACGATGGGTGTCAGCCGTGTTCGATGAATTCAGCCAGCATGTCAACGCAAACTACAAGGGGCAAACCATCCCCTACTACGAACACGAAACGCTCAAGGCACTGATGCAGAGAGCAGCAAGGTCCCAGCCCGCGGATCCGGCCTACCAGCGCTTGAAATCGCAGTTGCTAGGGACGGATAGCCGCAGGGATGTACGTGACGCGCAAGAGTCGTGGACGTCGCCGGTGAAGAACAAGACAACTGGTTCGGAGCGGGCGTAGAAGCGCGTAGCCGCCGCAGATGGAAATGCTTGCCTCAACGCTTGCGCGCGGCCAGCAGCCGGTCGGCGTAGTCCTTCCAGGGCGCATTTTTGGGGAGGCCCTCGAACACACCTGCGGCCGCCTGGTCAGCCACCCACTGCTGCTTGTCGGCGATAGCCGAGGCCATGAAGGGCTCAAAGCCGGCCTCGCGCACCGTGTTGGCGGACTCGCGCATTTCCTCCGCGCGGCGCTTGCCGTGCTGCACCACACGGCTGAAAAAATAGGCGCCCTGCTCTGACCAGTCGATGGAAGGAAAGGTCTCTTGCAGCGTCGGCAGCACATGGTCTTCCACGCCGTAAGCGCGGGCATTGGTATAGGCCTCGATGACCAGCGCCTCCAGGCCCTTGATCATCACGCTGCGGCTCATCTTGATGGCGCTGGCCACGCCAAGCTTTTCGGAGACGGCCTTCGTATCCAGACCCCAGGCGCGAAGAAAAGCTGCCAATTCGGCCGCCTTCGCTCCGCCCAAGAGCATAGGCACACGCACGCCATAGGGCGGCACCGAGGTCATGACGCCAGCTTCGACGTAGTGGGCACCGGCCGCATCAATGAGCGCTGCAGCCTGCTGCTTGGTGCCGGGGGACGCCGAGTTGAGATCCAGGAAGATCGTGCCCGGCTGGAGGTGCGAGGCAGCCTCACGGGCCACGGCTAGGGTGTTGGAGGCGGTCACCGACGAAATGACCAAGTCGCAGGCGGCGCACAGGGTGGCCATGCTATCGCAGGCCCCGATGCCGGCGGCCTGCGCGTGGGCGCGCTCGGCTTCAAAGGTGGCGGCGCCCGGGGCGAGCTTGAGGTCCCAGGCCGAGGCTTGTTCGACGCCCGCGGCCGAACGCAGGCCCGCGCTGAAGATCTTGCCAACTTCGCCGTAGCCAATGACGCCGATGCGGCGCAGTTGCAATGTCATATCTTTGTCTCCGGATGGAAAAGGGCCCACGCTTTGCCCAAGCAAGGCCGGGCGCAGGCCCGGCCCTGTGGCCCAAAAATTTCAGCGCGCCACGCCGAGCAGGCGATCGAGCAGGGCCGGGTCTTCGCGCATTTCCTGCGCGGTGCCGCGGTGCACCACGGTGCCCCGGTCCAGCACCATGGCGCTGTCCGAAATGGCCAGGATGGCCTGCGGATGCTGCTCCACGATGATGGCCGAGAGGCCCTCCTCGCGGGTGATGCGGCGAATGGCCTTGAGCAACTCCTCGACGATGATGGGTGCCAGGCCCTCCAGCGGCTCGTCGAGCAGCAGGAGGCGCGGGTTAAGCACCAGGGCGCGGGCCACCGCCAGCATTTGCTGCTCGCCGCCCGAGAGTTGCGTGCCCAGGTTGCCCTTGCGCTCGGCCAGGCGCGGGAAAAGCGCATAGGCCTCCGTGGGCGTCCAGCGGCCGGGGCGGGCGACCGCGGTGAGATTTTCGTGCACGGTGAGCGACTTGAAGATGTTGCGCTCTTGCGGCACCCAGCCAATGCCGGCGCCTGCCCGCTGGTGCGAGGGCAGCTTGTGCAAGGCGACGTCGCCTAGGCGGACGGTGCCTGCATGCTGGCGGGTGGCGCCAACCAGGGTGTTGATCAGCGTGGTCTTGCCGGTGCCGTTGCGACCGAGCAGGGCCAGCGTCCTGCCCTCTTCCAGGTCAAAAGAAACACCATTGAGGACGACCGCCTCGCCGTATCCGGCGGACAGGCCAGCGACTTGGAGCAGGGGTTCAGCCATGGGTGGCTCCATTCGCTGCGTTCGTGCCGTTGCCGGCGTCATGATGGTCATCCCCATGCCCCAGATAGACGGCCCTGACCTGCGGGTCGTTGGCAATCTGCTCGGGCGTGCCCTCGGTGAGCACGGTGCCATTGACCAGCACCGTCATTCGTTTGGCAAAGCTGAAGACGAGGTCCATGTCGTGTTCGATCAGCAGCACCGACACGTCGGCCGGCAAGGCGGCCACGGTTTGCAGGAGCTCCTCGCGCTCACCCGCCGGCACGCCCGCCACCGGCTCGTCGAGCAGCAGCACCCTGGGCTCGCAGGCCAGGGCGATAGCGATCTCCAGTAGGCGGCGCTTGCCGTAGGCCAGGTGCTCCGTGCGCTGGTTGCGCACATCCGCAAGGCGGAAGGTCTCGAGCAGCTGCTCGGCGCGCTCGGCCACCGCAGCGTCGCTGCCCAGCGGCTTCCACCAGCGGGTGCCCTGCCCTTTTTGCTGGGCGATCACTAGGGCCAGGGTCTCCAGCGGCGTCATCGACTTGAACAACTGGTTGATCTGGAACGTGCGCACCATGCCCCGACGCACGCGCTGGTGCGGCGCGAGGCGGGTGATGTCCTCGCCCTCCAGGGTGATGCGGCCCTCGGTGGGGTCGAGCACGCCGGTGAGCAGGTTGATCAGCGTCGTCTTGCCGGCGCCGTTGGGGCCAATCAGTGCGTGCCGTGCACCACGGGTCAGGTCAAGCGAGACATTGCCGGTGGCGGTGATGCCGCCAAAGCGCTTGACCAGGTTCTGGGCCGAGAGCACGACCTCGGCGCCGTCCGGGCCCATCTTGCGGGTAGGGGCGATCATCAGGCACCGCCTTTCTGCCTGCTGGCAAACCAGGTCCAGGGGCGCAGCAGACGGTCACGCCCGACCTGCACCAGCACGACCAGGAACAGGCCCAGCCAGAAAGTCCAGTACTGGGGGGTGATGCTCGAAAGAATGTCGTACATCACCTTGAACACGATGGCGCCGAACACGCCGCCCCACAGCCAGCCGGTACCGCCGATGACCAGCATCAGCATCACGTCGGCCGAGCGGTGCAACTCGAACACGTCCAGCGAGGCAAAGCCCTGGGTCTGCGCCAGCAAGGCACCCGAGGCACCGGCCATGCCGGCAGCCACGATGTAAACGGCCGACAGCTTGGCCCGCACCGGGATACCGATGGACATGGCCCGCAGCGGGTTGTCGCGAATCGCCATCAGGGTGGCGCCGAAGGGCGAGCGCACCAGGCGCCGGGCGAGCAGAAAGAACACCAGCAAGGCGGCGATCGAATAGAAGGCGCCCACCTGGCCTGCGAGGTCAAACTCGAAACGCCCCAGGAGTGGGCCCATGACCACGCCCTGCAGTCCGTCGGCGCCGCCGGTGAGCCAGTCGAGCTTGTTGCCCAACTCCATCAGGATCAGGGCCACGCCCAGCGTCACCATCAGGCGGGTCAGGTCGGTACCACGTTGGATGGTGAGGCTGCCCACCACACCGACCGCGGCCGAGACCACGATGGCAAAAATAAGGCCCACCAGCGGGTCAGGCATCACATGCTTGGCAAACAGGCCGGCGCTGTAGACACCCAGGCCGAAGTAGGCCGCGTGCCCCAGCGAGACGATGCCGGCATAGCCCAGCACCAGGTCCAGTGACACGGCGAACAGACCAACGATAGCAATCTCACTGGCGATGGCCGCGTACTGCGGCAGCAGCAAAGGTGCGGCAAAGAAGGCCAGCCACATCACTGGCTCCCACCAGCGCCCGCGGGTGGCGGCTAGCAAGTCACGCTGTGCCGACCCGGCGACGGAAACGGTCTTGGTGGCGTCGGTCATGACTTGCCTCCCTGGCGCACGAACAGGCCCTGCGGCCTCCAGATCAGGATGGCGATCATGAGCGTGTAGACGATGAAGGCCCCCATCTTGGGGATGTAGTACTTGCCCGCCACGTCTGCCACGCCGAGGAGCAGCGCGGCCAGCAGCGGACCAGTGATGGAGGAGGTGCCGCCCACCGCGCAGACAATGAGGAAATAGAACATGAACTTCAGCGGGAAGTTCGGGTCCAGTCCCAGCACCTCGGCGCCCAGCGCTCCGCCCAGGCCGGCCAGGCCGCAGCCGAAGGCGAAGGTCGAGAGGAAAACGATGTTGACGTTGATGCCCAGGCCAGCAGCCACCCGCTGGTCGTCCACCGAGGCGCGCAGTCGGCTGCCAAAACGGGTGCGCGAGAGGATCAACTGCAACACCACCGCCAGCGCGGCACAAACTGCAATGATGAAAAGGCGGTAATGGCCCATGCCCAGGGTCCAGGGGTCGCTGCCCAGTTCGGTGCGGCCCTTGAGCCACTCGGGCAACTGCATGATCTGCTGGGTGGAGCCGATGAAGTAGTCCACAGAGGCGACCGCCATGAACACCAGGCCAATCGAAAACAGCACCTGGTCTAAGTGCTCGCGGTGATAGAGCGGCCGGTACAGCGTGCGCTCGAGAACCGCGCCCAGCAAGGCCGAGCCCAGGAAGGCCGCCGGGAGGCACAGCAGGAAGGGAACGCCCAGGCGCTGCATCAGTAGCACAGTGATATAGCCACCGGCCATCGCAAAGGCGCCATGGGCCAGGTTGATGAAGTTCATCAGGCCCATGGTCACCGCCAGCCCCAGGGCCAGGATGAAGAGCAGCATGCCGTAGGCGATGCCGTCGAAAAGGATGGTGAGCATGGGTAAGGGGTGACGAAAAACCGTTGCGCCAAGTGAAGCGGGCCCGAAGGCCCGCCATCACTACGGGGATGCCCAGGAACGCGCGGCCTCAAGCCAGCGCGCCCGGAACATCACCTGGACTTGCCGGGGTCCTTGACGTCCTTGATGACGTCGAACTCGACGTTATAGAGCTGGCCGTTCTTCTTCTCGACCTTGCGCAGGTAGATGTTTTGCACCACGTCGCGGGTCTGCGCGTCGATGAACATCGGGCCGCGCGGGCTCTCGAACAGTTGGCCCTTCATGCCGGCCAGCAGCGCGTCGCCGCCGCCCTTGCCATTGGTCTTCTTCAGGGCTTCGTAGATGACGCGCATGCCGTCATAGCCGCCAACGGCCATGAAGTTGGGACGCAGGCCCTTATTGGCCTTCTCGAAGGCCTCAACGAACTTCTTGTTGGCGGCCGAGGGGTGGGCGGCCGAGTAGTGGTGCGAGGTGACCACACCCAGGGCGCCGTCGCCCATGTCGTTGAGTTGATCGTCGTCCGTCACGTCGCCGGTGCCGATCAGCCGGATGCCGGCCTTGTCCATGCCGCGCTCGAGGAACTGCTTCATGACCGCGGCGCCAGCGCCCGAGGGCACGAAAACGAACAGTGCGTCGGGCTTGAGGTCACGCACCTTCTGCAGGAAGGGGGCGAAGTCAGGGTTACGCATCGGCACGCGCAGGGTCTCAGGCACTTTGCCGCCGTTGAACAGGAAGCGGTCCTTGAAGAACTTCTCCGCATCCAGGCCCGGGCCGTAGTCGGAAACCAGGGTCACCACCGTCTTGAGGCCGTTCTTGGGCGCCCAGTCGGCCAGGGCCACGGAGGCCTGCGGCAGCGTGAAGCTGGTGCGCACGATATAGGGCGAGGCCTCGGTGATGCTCGAGGTGGCGGCAGCCATCACCACCAAGGGGGTCTTGGACTGGGTGGCGATGGGACCCACCGACATGGCCGAGGGCGTGATGCCCATGCCGGCGAGCACGTCGACTTTGTCGTTGACCACCAGTTCCTGGGCCAAGCGGCGCGTGACATCGGGGAGGCTGGTGTCGTCCTTGAGGATCACCTGCACCTTGCGGCCGGCGACGGTGTCACCGTTTTGCGCGATCCACAGGCGGGTGGCGGCCTCGATCTGGCGGCCGGTGGTGGCCTGCTGGCCGGTCATCGGAAGAATCAGGCCGATCTTGAAGGGCTGCTGCTGGGCGAGGCTCAGGCCGCTGGCCGAGGCCAGGGCGGCCAGGCCCAAAGCCTGGATCAGAGTGCGCTTTTTCATTGGAAGTCTCCTAGGTCTATGAATAGGTGGGGATCAGGTCCGTGGTGATGCGAATGGTAGCGCTTTCCCGGCAGGGTTCAGGCCCGGCGGATGAGTCTTACCCCGGGCATGCGGGCCATGTCCCGGCCAGCCAGAACGGTGTGCAAATTGCGCCGGGCGAGCCGGGCGTGCTCGCGCATGATGGATTCGGCCCGTGCCCCTTCGCCAGCGGCGATCGCCTCGAGCACCTGTCGGTGCTGGTCCTGGGCGACCACCAGCATGTCACGTCCGCCCGGGGAATTGGCCTGCACAGCAACGAAACCCGAAGGCGAAGCAAAGGGCAGGCGCACCACCCGATCGAGCTCGCGCGCCAGGGTGCCCGAGCCGGCCATCTCGGCCAGCAGATGGTGAAAGTGGGCGTTGAGGTCGACGTAGCGGGCAAAGGCCGCCTCATCCAGAACCGGCGGCTGCAGCAACTGGTCGATTGCGTCGAGGCAGTCGCGCGCCTCGCCCAGGACCCCGGCTGCCGCGCCGCGCTCGGCGGCCAGGCGGGCCGCCAGGCCCTCGATGGTGCCGCGCAGCTCGATCGCGTCGGACGCGTCCCGCTCAGACAAAGTTCGCACCGCGTAACCGCCCCCGGGCAGGGATTCGAGCAGCCCCTCCTGCTCCAGGCGGACCAGGGCGCTGCGGACGGGGGTGCGGGAGACGCCCAGGCGCGGGGCCAGGGTCAGCTCGGCGATGCGGGCGCCGGCCGGCAGCTCGCCGGCCAACACCATCTCGCGCAGCCGCATGAGCGCGCGCAAGGCCTGGGACCCGCCGGCATCGGGCTCGGCCGGACGGGCTGCCGAGTGATTTTCTGCATTCGCCATGTATCCAATGTATCGCAGACGGCACTCAGATTTCGACAAATAATCTGCAAAATGCCCAATTTATCCGGGAATACCCTGATTGTATGTATACATACCGTATTCAAGATTGATAGCATTCGCTGGCGCCGCATCAGACACTTATGTCGCCGGCGAAGCCTGCCTCCCTCCACTTCCGACCCGCCCCATGTTTCCGAAGAACACCTGGTACGTCGCCGCCACCCCCAACGAAATCGCCGACAGGCCCCTGGGGCGCCAAATCTGCGGCCACAAATTGGTCATCTACCGACCGCGCCCGGGCGAGTTGGCGGCCCTCGAGGACTTCTGCCCGCATCGCGGCGCGCCACTCTCGCTGGGCAAGGTCTGCGACGGCGCCCTGGTCTGCGGCTACCACGGCCTGGCCATGGGCTGCGACGGCAAGACGGTTTCGATGCCGGGGCAGCGGGTAGGCGCCTTCCCCGCGATCCGCCGGTATCCCGCGGTCGAGCGCCACGGATTCATCTGGGTCTGGCCCGGCGAAGCGGCACTCGCTGATCCAGCGCTGATCCCCCACCTGGCCTGGGCCGAGAACCCAGACTGGGCCTACGGCGGCGACCTGTACCACGTACGCTGCGACTACCGGCTGATGATCGACAACCTGATGGACCTCACCCACGAGACCTATGTCCACAGCACCAGCATTGGCCAAAAGGAAATCGACGAGACGCCAGTGACGACGCGGATCGAGGGCCAGGAGGTGGTCTGCCGTCGCTACATGGACGGCGTGATGGCGCCGCCCTTCTGGCGCGCCAACCTGCGCGCCCATGGCCTGCCGGACGACCAGCCGGTCGATCGCTGGCAGGTCTGCCGATTCAGCCCTCCCAGCCAGGTGATGATCGAAGTGGGCGTAGCCCTGGCCGGCCACGGCGGCTACGAGGCCGCCCCGCAGCACAAGGTGTCCAGTGTGGTGGTGGACTTCATCACTCCGGAGACCGAAAGCACCATGTGGTACTTCTGGGGCATGGCGCGCAACTTCCGCGTCCAGGACGCCGAGCTCACCACCCAGATCCGGCAGGGCCAAGGCCAGGTCTTCGCCGAAGACACCGCCATCCTGGAGCAGCAGCAAAAGTCCGTCGAAGCCTGGCCGGGACGCAAACTGCTCATGCTGAACATCGATGCCGGTGGAGTGCAGGCCCGCCGGATGATCGACAAGATGATCGCCGCAGAATGCGCAGTGGTCGCCGCTACTGGAGCGCCTGCCATCGGGCCTGCAGCTCCGAAAACTGAGTCACCCCACGCCGCCGCTGTAGCATCAGCGGCTTGAATTTGCCAAAACAACTAGGAGAAACCGATGGTGAAACTACCCGCCCGCTACGACCACGTGGGCAGCTTCCTGCGCCCCCAGTACCTGCTCGAGGCTCGTGATCAAAAAGCCAAGGGCCTGATCAGCGCCCAGCAGCTGCGCGCGGTGGAGG
Source organism: Ramlibacter sp. (assembly GCF_029866045.1). Taxonomy (GTDB): domain Bacteria; phylum Pseudomonadota; class Gammaproteobacteria; order Burkholderiales; family Burkholderiaceae_C; genus Ramlibacter. The sequence continues at coordinate 10,656 of NZ_JARXAB010000031.1, forward strand.
ACAAGGCGATCACGGAAATCGTGAAGTTCCAGCAGGATCTGGGCATCAAGTCAATCACCGACGGCGAGTTCCGCCGGACCTACTTTCACGTCGACTTTCTCGAGCAGATCGGCGGCGTCAAGACCGATATCCCGGTGACCATCATCAAGCCTGATGGCACCGAAGAACTGGCCCCGCCGGTGATGCGCGTCATCGATAAGGTGCGCCATGTGAAGGACATCCAGTTGGCCGACTTCCAGTACCTGAAGTCGCAGGTGGGCGCGGGCTACACGCCCAAGGTGACCATCCCCTCGCCCACCATGCTGCACTTCCGCGGTGGCCGTGCCGGCATCAGCCGCGAGGCCTACCCCGAGCTCGACCCGGTGTTCTACGACGATGTAGCCCAGGCCTATGGCGACGAGCTGCGCTCGCTGGCTGCGGCCGGTTGCACCTATGTGCAGATGGACGACACCAACCTGGCCTACCTGTGCGACGAGAAAATGCGCGAAGCCGCTCGCCAGCGTGGTGACGACCCCAACGAGTTGCCGCATCGCTACGCCAAGTTCATCAACAAAGTGGTGGCCCAAAAGCCCGCCGGCATGACCCTGGCCATGCACCTGTGCCGTGGCAACTTCAAGAGCACGCACGCAGCGGCTGGTAATTACGAGCCGGTGGCCGAGGCGCTGCTCTCCGAGATGGACATCGACGCCTACTTCCTCGAGTACGACGACGACCGCTCCGGCGACTTCCGCCCGCTGCGCTTCCTGCCCAAGGGCAAGACGGTGGTGCTCGGCCTGGTGACCACCAAGTTCGGTCAGTTGGAAAGTAAGGACGATCTCAAGCGCCGCATCGCCGAAGCCGCGAAGTACGCGCCGCTGGAGCAACTGGCCCTCTCCCCGCAGTGCGGCTTCTCTAGCACCGTCCACGGCAACAACATCGCGGTAGAAGCCCAGCGCACCAAGCTGCGCCTCGTGATCGAGACCGCACAGGAGGTGTGGGGCGAGGCCTGATCGGCGTTGTTGTACAGGCTGCTCGCTGGCAGCCTGTTCTCCCCCTCGCTCAATCCCGCTTCGGCGGGATTTTTCTTTTTGGCTTTGGCTTTGGCTTTGACTTTGGCTTTGGCTTTCGGTTTCGGTTTGGCTTTGGGCCTTTGTTGGCGTTGGCGTGGAACGCGCCGTGCGTGCAGCAGGGGCCCGTCGGCTTCGATGCGGGGGCCCTTCGGGCTTCCTTGCAGTGCTCGGCCGCCAGGGGCACGCGAGGCAAACTCGGCCCTGCGGGCCTCAAACATGCCTCGCTCTTCGGCCCCCGTCGACCTCCGCGCCTCAGCCCCGCATAGGCGCCGCCGAACCCCTGCCGCACACCCGACGCTTACCTCTGGCGACGGACTTCAGGGCTGCCATCCTCGAGACTTCGCGGACCTGTGCCCCACTTCCCCACTGCCCCGTTGGTCTCGCAGGCTCGGTTGATAACCGACCCTCTTGAAACGAAACCGTTCGCGTGAGGGAAGCGGCGGGTAGGCGGTGCGGGGGCAGCGGCGCCTATGCGGGGCCGAGCAGCGCAGCGTCGGGCGGAAAAAGAGTCGGGGCATGTCTGAGCCGCCAAAGGAGGCGAGTTTGCCCCGGCTCCCGCAGGGCGTGAGCAGCGCAGGGAAGCCCGAAGGGCTCCCGCATCGAAGCCGATGCGCCCGTACCGCATGCCCGTCGCGTCGCAGGCCAAAGCGAAGAAAGGCGCCCACCACTTCACACGCGGCAGAACAAGAAAAGCCGCCTACTGCAGCGGTCCCTTGAGGCCCTTGGGCAGGGGCAACGGCAGCACGCCAATGCCCTCCTCCAGCAGTTCCCGGGTCTCCTCGGGCGAGGCCTGGCCGCGGATGCCCCGCTCCTCGGATTCGCCGTAGTGGATGCGGCGGGCTTCCTGGGCAAAACGCTCGCCCACGTCCTCGGTGTTGGCCATCACATGGCGCACCGCCTTCATCCAGGCGGCCTGCAGGGCAACGGGCATGCCCTCGGCAGGGGCAGGTGCAGCGACTGGTGGGGCAGCAGGTCCGGATGCCGCGCCAGAGGTTGCGCCGGTCTGGGCGGCCCCCTCCTCCTGCGGGCGGCTTGCGCCCAGGTTCAGGCGCGCCGCGGTGAGTTTTTTGCTGACCTGCTTGTCGCCACAGACCGGGCACTCGACGAGTCCGCGCGCAAGCTGGCCCTGGAAGTCGTCTTCCGAGCCGAACCAGCCCTCGAACACATGGCTGGCGGGACACTGCAGGTCCAGCACTTTCATGACGGGGATATTACTCGCCAGTCCAGGACCGTCCGGCCAGCGAGGACGTTTTGCAACCACAGCACACAGGAAATGGTCTTGCCATCGGTCACCATCCCGTCCAAACACCACTCAAGCAACTGCTCAGGCCGGGCAAGGAACACGTCGAGGAACTCCTCGGCATCAAGGCGGCGCTCGCCGGCGGTGAGGCCGCGGGCAAACCAGACCTCAATGAACTCGTCGGAGTAGCCGATGCAGGGGTGCAGACGGCCCGCGAGGGCCCACTCGCGGGCGGTATAGCCCGTCTCCTCCAGCAGCTCGCGCTGGGCGCAGGCCAGCCGGTCCTCGCCAGCGTCGAGCTTGCCTGCGGGTAGCTCGATCATGACCCGGCCCACCGGGTGGCGCCACTGACGCTCGAGCACCACCTGCCCGTCATCGGTGAGGCCAACGATCGCGACCGCGCCCGGATGGCGCACGTACTCGCGGGTGCCACTGCCGCCGTCGGGCAAGCGCACGGTGTCACGCACCACTTTGAGAAAGTTGCCTGCGAGGAGTTCCTCGCGCCTGACGGTGTGCTCGACCAGATGGCTGTCGTCGGCCGGCTGCGTCATCGCCCGCGCTGCACCAGGTAGCGCCACACAAAGCCTGGGAAGGCCAGGGTCACGAAGAGCGCGCCGGTCACGGCGTAGAACTCCCAGCCCTGGGGGGCGATCTGTCCGGCACGATCCTCGAGCAGCAAGCCCAGGCCACCGACCAGAAAGTACATCAGTACGAGCTCGGCCAGGCGCAGGGCCAGCGACTTGGGCGCCTTCAAGGTCACAAGGCCCAGCAGGCGGTCGGTGACAAAAGGCAAGTTCGCCCCGGCCAGGGCCAGGGCGATCACAAACCAGACGGAGGCGGAGAGGGACACGGCGCGGGTTCCGGTGGGTGGGGGCGCGCGGGTCCGAGGGCGGCGATCAGCCGGCCAGGGTCCGGATGATGGCCTCGGAGCACAGCGTCATGAGGCCGCCGGGGACGATGCCCAGAATCAGGACCAGCGCGCCATTGATCGACAAGACCACCCGCACATCGGCCGGGGCCGCCACGGTGCTAGCGGTGATCGGCGCGTCGAAGTACATCACCTTGACCACCCGCAGGTAGTAGAAGGCGCCAATCAGGGAAGCGAGTACCGCGAAGATGGCCAGGCCCATGTGGAAGCCCGCGCCCGAGGCGACCAGGGACTGCAGCACCGAGAGCTTGGCGTAAAAACCCACCAGCGGCGGCACGCCGGCAAGCGAGAACATGCAGATGGCCATGATGCCGGCGTACAGCGGGCTGCGCTGGTTGAGGCCAGCGAGGTCGGCGATTTCTTCGCTCTCGAAGCCTTCGCGGGCCAGCAGCAAGATGATGCCGAAGGTGGCCAGCGTGGTCAGCACATAGGTCACGACGTAGAACATCGAGGCGCTGTAGGCGGTGGCGGCATTGGTGCTCACACCGCCCACAACACCAGCGGCCAGGCCGAGAACGACAAAGCCCATCTGGGCGATCGTCGAGTAGGCCAGCATGCGCTTGAGGTTGGTCTGTGCAATGGCCGCCAGATTGCCTACCAGCAAAGAGGCCACACCCAGAACGACCAGCATCTGCTGCCAGTCGATGGCCAGCGGCATCATGCCCTCCACCAGCAGGCGGATGACGATGCCAAAGGCCGCCAGTTCCGGCGCCGCACCGATCATCAGCGTGATGGCGGTGGGCGCCCCCTGATAGACGTCCGGAATCCACATGTGGAAGGGCACCGCGCCGAGCTTGAAGGCCAGGCCCGCCACAACGAATACGAGACCGAACACCAGCACCTCGTGCTTGATACGGCCAGCGGAGATGGCCTTGAACACCTCATTGATGTCCAGGGAGCCAGTGGCACCGTAGATCATCGACAGGCCATAGAGCAAGAAGCCGGAAGCCATGGCGCCCAGCACAAAGTACTTCATCGCGGCTTCGGTGGCCTTCGCGTTGTCGCGGCGCAGCGCCACCAGCGCGTAGCTCGAGAGCGTGAGCAGTTCCAGACCCAGGTACACCAGCAGCAGGTTGCTGCCCGACACCATGATGAAGATACCCAGCAGCGAAAAGAGCGACAGGGTGAACAGCTCGCCACCGCGCAGCATGTCGCGGTCGGCGGCGTAGGGTCGGCCATAGACCAGGGTCACGGCCATGGCGATGGCGGCAAAGGCCTTCAGCCAGTTGCCCATCGGGTCGCTCACAAACATGCGGCCGAAGGCGTAGTGGGTCTCGCCGGAGAGTGCCGCCTGCGCACACAGCCAGGCGGTGACCGCCAGGGTGCACAGGGACAGCAGGTGGGTCAGGCCGCGCAGGCGGCTCGTCACACCCAGGTCCACCAGCAGGATGACGCAAGTCATCACCAGCAGAAAGATTTCGGGAGCGACGACGATCAGGCTCAGGGAGTCCAGCATGGAGGTGGCCTTGGGTGGTCAGTTCAGTTTGGAAGTCGCCACGTGCTTCAGGAACTCGGCGACGGAGACGTCCATGACGTCGGTAAACGGCTTGGGATGAATGCCCATGTACAGGACCATGATGGCCAGAAGGGACAGCATGAGGAACTCGCGGCCGTTGATATCGGTGAGGCCTCGCACGTCCTCATTGGCTACCGGTCCCAGGTAGACGCGCTTGAACATCCACAAGGTGTAGGCGGCGCCGAAGATCAGCGCGGTCGAGGCCGCGAGGCCGAGCCAGAAGTTGGCACGGACCGCACCGAGGATCACCATCCACTCGCCCACAAAGCCGGCAGTGGCCGGCAGGCCACAGTTGGCCATGGCAAAGAGCAGCGCAAAGGCGGTGAACTTGGGCATGGTGTTGATCACGCCGCCATAGGAGGCGATTTCGCGCGAGTGCACCCGGTCATAGAGGACGCCGATCGACAGGAACATGGCGCCTGAGACAAAGCCGTGGGCAATCATCTGCACCAGACCGCCGGACACGCCCAGGTCATTGAAGATGAAAAAGCCCAAGGTCACGAAACCCATGTGGGCCACCGACGAATAGGCCACCAGTTTCTTCATGTCCTGCTGCACGATGGCCACCAGGCCGACGTAGATGACAGCCACGACGGACAGGGCGATCATCAGCCAGGCCCACTGGTGCGAGGCGTCGGGCGCGATCGGCATGGAAAAGCGCAGGAAGCCGTAGGCGCCGAGCTTGAGCATGATCGCCGCCAGCACCGCCGAACCGCCGGTGGGCGCTTCCACGTGCACATCAGGCAACCAGGTGTGCACGGGCCACATCGGCACCTTCACCGCGAAGGCGGCGAAGAAGGCGAAAAACAACAGGGTCTGAACGTTGCCCGCCAGCGGCAGCTTGTGCCAAGCCTGGATATCGAAGCTGCCACCGGCCTTGTTGTACAGGTAGATCAGGGCGATCAGCATCAGCAGAGAGCCGAGCAACGTGTACAGGAAGAACTTGAAGGCCGCGTAGATCTTGCGAGGCCCCCCCCAGATTCCGATGATCAAGTACATCGGGATCAGCGTGGCTTCGAAGAACACGTAAAACAGCATCGCGTCCATCGCGCTGAAGACGCCGATCATCAGTCCCGACAAGATCAGGAACGCGCCCATGTACTGGTTGACGCGCTCGGTGATCGCTTCCCAAGCCGATATGACCACGATCACGGTGATGAAGGCGGTGAGCGGCACGAACCACAGCGAGATGCCGTCCACGCCCAGGTGGTAGTTCATGTTGAAGCGCGCAATCCAGGCCGCCTTCTCGACGAACTGCATGGCCGCGGTGCTGGCGTCGAACTGCAGGTACAAGGGAACGGTAATCAGCAGGCTGACCACGGCGCCGATGAGCGCCAGCCAGCGTACCGCGCGGGCATGTTCATCGCGGCCGAGGGCCAGCAAGACGACGCCGAAGAAGACCGGCGTCCAGATGGCAAGGCTCAAGAGACCCATTTTTGTTCTACTCCTTGCAGCCTTACTTGCCCAACCAGGCGGACCATGGGGCCACGAACCAGGTCAGGAGGGCGAACAGGCCAACGATCATCGCCAGCGCGTAGTGATACAGGTAGCCGGTCTGGACACGGCGGGTGACGGCGGCGAACACGCCCACCAAGCGGGCGCTGCCATTGACGGCGGTGCCGTCAATGATGGCCTGGTCCCCCACCTTCCATAGAACGCTGCCCAGGCCGCGCGTCAGGCGCGCCAGGATGTTCTCGTTGATCCAGTCCATGTAGTACTTGTTCTCCAGCAGCACATAGACCGGGTGGAACATCCGCTTGATCGCAGCCGGCAGGGCCGGGTTGATCATGTACATGTAGTAGGACAGGGCCACACCAGCAACCGCTAGCCAGAAGGGTGCCGTGCTGAAGGCGTGCAGGGCCATGGCGGTGGCACCGTGGAAGCTGGCCGACAGCTCCTTCATCGCCGGGTGAAGGTCTCCGTTGACGAAGATGGCGTCTTTGAAGAAGTCGCCGTGCACCAACGGGCCGATGGTCAGGTAACCAATCACCACCGAAGGAATCGCCAGCAGCAGCAGCGGCACCGTCACCACCCAAGGTGACTCGTGCGGCGCATCGGCATGCCCATGGTCGCCATGGCCATGGTGGTCGTCGTGGTGAGCGTCGGGGTTTTGGTCGAAGCGCTCCTTGCCGTGGAAGACTAGGAAATACATCCGGAAGGAGTAGAACGCGGTGACGAACACGCCGGCCAGCACCGCAAAATTGGCAAAGCCAGCGGCGGGCAGTTGGGTGGCGTGCACCGCCTCAATGATGCTGTCCTTGGAGTAAAAGCCCGCGAACAGCGGCGTTCCGATCAGAGCCAGCGACCCCAGCAGCGAGGTGATCCAGGTGATGGGCATGTACTTGCGCAGGCCGCCCATCCAGCGAATGTCCTGGTTGTGGTGCACGCCCATGATCACCGAGCCGGCCGCAAGGAACAGCAGCGCCTTGAAGAAGGCGTGGGTCATGAGGTGGAACACCGCCACCGAATAAGCCGAGGCGCCCAAGGCCACGGTCATGTAACCGAGCTGGGACAGGGTCGAATAGGCCACCACCCGCTTGATGTCGTTCTGGATGATGCCCAAAAAGCCCATGAACAGCGCGGTAATGGCGCCGATCACCAGAATGAAGTTCAGCGCCGTATCTGACAGCTCGAAGATCGGCGACATGCGCGCGACCATGAAGATGCCGGCCGTCACCATGGTGGCGGCGTGAATCAGCGCGGAGATCGGGGTCGGGCCTTCCATCGAGTCGGGTAGCCAGACATGCAGCGGAAACTGCGCGCTTTTGCCCATGGCACCAATGAACAGGCAGATGCAGATCACGGTCACCAGCATCCAGTCGGAACCCGGGAACGTGATCTTGGAAAGCTCACCCGTCTTGGCAAAGGCCTCGGCGTAGTTGAGGGTGCCGGCGTAGGCGGCGATCAGGCCGATGCCCAAGATGAAGCCGAAGTCCCCCACCCGATTCACCAGGAAGGCTTTCATGTTGGCGAAGATCGCCGTCGGCTTGTTGAACCAGAACCCGATCAGCAGGTACGACACCAACCCCACCGCCTCCCAGCCGAAGAACAGCTGCAGGAAGTTGTTGCTCATGACGAGCATCAGCATCGAAAAGGTGAACAGCGAGATGTAGGCGAAAAAGCGGTTGTAGCCCTCGTCCTCCTCCATGTACCCGATGGTGTAGATGTGCACCATCAGGGACACGAAGGTCACCACGCACATCATCATCGCGGTGAGGCCGTCGACGAGGAAGCCGATCTCCATCTTGAGTCCGCCCACCACCATCCAGGTGTAGAGGGTCTCGTTGAAGCGGGCGCCGTCCACCGCCACGCTCTTGAGCGTCATGGCCGAGAGGATGAAGGCGATCAGCACGCCCAAGATGGTCAGGGAGTGGGACAGGCGCCGGCCGATCCAGTTGCCGCCGAATTTGGTGCCGAGCACGCCGGCGGCGATGGCGCCCAACAGCGGGGCCATCGGTACCGCCAGCAGGGTCGTTGCGTTGAGGGTCTGGCTCATGGTGTTGTTTTCTTGGCCTGTTCTCTTAGCCCTTGAGCGTATTGATCTCTTCGACGTTGATGCTGGACTTGTTGCGGAACAAGAGCACCAAGATGGCCAGCCCGATCGCGGACTCCGCCGCCGCCACGGTCAGAATGAAGAACACGAAGATCTGCCCGTGCATGTCGCCCAGGTAATAGGAGAAGGCCACGAAGTTCATGTTGACCGCGAGCAGCATCAGCTCGATGGCCATGAGCAGCACGATCAGGTTGCGGCGGTTCAGGAAGATGCCGACTACAGACAGGGAGAACAAAATGGCGCCCAGCGAAAGAAAGTGTCCCAGGGTCAAGCTCATGACTTGGCCTCCTTCGTCGTGTCGTCTGCAGGGGGCGGCGGTGGCGCAGCAACGGTCGGCTCCATCTTGAGGACCTGCACGCGGTCGCGGGCCTTGACCCGAACCTGCAGCGCCGGGTCGATGTGCCGGCTGTCCTTGCGCTCACGCAAGGTGAGCGCGATGGCGGCGATGATGGCCACCAGCAGCAGCACCGCTGCTACCTCGAGCGGCAGCAAGTACTGGGTGTAAAGCAACTTGCCCAGCTCCTTCGTGTTGGAATAGTCTGGCGCGGACTGACCCGCCATCTGTACGGACTCGGTGCCGCGAAAGCCCCCGAGCAGCACGGCCGCCATTTCCAGCGCGAAGATGGCACCGATCAGGCCCGCCAGGGGCGCAGCTTTCCAGAAACCGTCACGCAGCTTATCCATCTGGATGTCCAGCATCATCACGACAAAAAGGAACAGCACCATCACCGCGCCAACGTAAACCAGCACCAGGGTGATGGCGAGAAATTCCGCCTTGAGCAGCAGCCACACTGCGGCCGCCTGGGTGAAGGCCAGCACCAGGTAAAGGGCGGCCTGCACCGGGTTGCGCGCGGTGATCACGCGCAGCGAGGCGAAAAGGAGGAGGGCGGAGAACAGGTAGAAGAAACCGGTCTTGACGTCCATGGTGTTGTCTTTCTGTGCGGGCGCGGTCTGGACGTGAGGCTCAGCGGTACTTGGCGTCGGCCGCCCTGTTGGCCGCGATCTCGGACTCGTAGCGGTCGCCCACGGCCAGCAACATGTCTTTGGTGAAGTACAGGTCGCCACGCTTTTCGCCGTGGTACTCGAGGATGTGGGTCTCGACGATCGAGTCCACCGGGCAGCTCTCTTCGCAGAAGCCGCAGAAGATGCACTTGGTCAGGTCGATGTCGTAGCGGGTCGTGCGGCGGGTGCCATCGGCACGCTGGTCGGACTCGATGGTGATGGCCATCGCCGGGCAGACGGCCTCGCACAGCTTGCAGGCAATGCAGCGCTCCTCGCCGTTTTCATAGCGGCGCAGGGCGTGCAGACCACGAAAGCGCGGGGACAGAGGGGTCTTCTCCTCCGGGAACTGGACAGTGATCTTGCGGGCAAACGCGTACTTGCCGGTGATCGCCAGGCCCTTGAACAACTCAATCAGCAGAAAGCTGGAGAGAAAGTCCTTGAGCGAGAACGGCGCGGGGCTTGCTTGATGAACGTGGGAACTCATGTTCATTTCCAGATGTTGAAGGGGGTCTGCATCCACAAGCCCACCACCACCAGCCACACCAGGGTGACGGGGATGAAGATCTTCCAGCCCAGACGCATGATCTGGTCATAGCGGTAGCGCGGAAAGGTCGAGCGCACCCACAGGAACATGGTCACGACCATGAAGGTCTTGATGCCCAACCAGATCCAGCCGGGAATGAGGTTCAGCGGGGCAATGTCGACCGGGGGCAGCCAACCACCCAGGAACATGAGGACGGCCAAAATCGAGACCAGCCACATGTTGGCGTATTCAGCCAGGAAGAACATGGCAAAGCTCATGCCCGAGTACTCGATCATGTGACCGGCCACGATCTCGGACTCGCCTTCCACCACGTCGAAGGGGTGGCGGTTGGTTTCCGCCAGGCCGGAGATGAAGTACACGACGAAGATCGGCAGCAGGGGCAGCCAGTTCCAAGAGAGAAAGGTCAGGCCCATCTCGGCAAACTCACCCTTGCCCTGGCTCATCACGATCTGGCTCATGTTCATGCTGCCAGAGACCATCAGGACGACCACCAGGCAAAAGCCCATCGCGATCTCATAGGACACCATCTGCGCCGAGGCGCGCAGCGCGCCCAGGAAGGCGTACTTAGAGTTGGACGCCCAGCCGGCAATGATGACGCCGTAAACCTCCATCGAGGTGATGGCCATCAGGAACAGGAGGCCAGCATTGATGTTGGCCAGGGCCACGTCGGGGCCGAAGGGAATCACCGCCCAGGCCGCCAGGGCGGGCATGATGGTCATGATCGGGCCCAGATAGAACAGGCCCTTGTTGGCGGCGCTCGGCGTGATGATTTCCTTGGAAATCAGCTTGAGCGCGTCAGCGATCGGCTGCAGCAGGCCGTAGGGACCGATGCGGTTGGGGCCGACCCGGATCTGGGTAAAGCCAATCGCCTTGCGCTCCCACAGGGTGAGGTAGGCGACCGCGCCCATGAGGGGCAGCACCACCGCCACGATCTTGATCAGGGTCCAGACCACGGGCCAGCCCATGGTGGTCCACCAGGGTGCGGCCAGCAGGCCCAGCCCGAAGCCGTAGATCTGGTCGATCATGCGGTGACTCCTTGTGCCGCCTGCGCCTGGCGGGCATCGGCGGTGCGTTGCAGCGACGGCGCGCGTCGCACGATGCTATCAAGCTGGTAGAGCGTGGACACCGCCGGGTGGCCTGCGGCCGGGGCGAGGTCGATGGCGGCCGTGGTGCGGTTGTCCAGGCGCGGGCCCTGCACGAAGGCCTGGCCGACGTCCTGCGGACCCCGGGCGGCGGCAAGCACCTCCTGCGTGGACTCGAAATCAAAGCCCGGCAGACCGAGCAGATTGCCCAGCACCCGCAACACCTTCCAGCCTGGACGGGTCTCGCCCAAGGGCTTGACCACCGGGTGGAAACTTTGCACCCGGCCCTCGGCGTTGACGAAGGTGCCGGAGGTTTCGGTGAAGGGTGCGATCGGCAGCAGCACGTCCGAGCAGTCGAGGTTGGCCTTGAAAGGGCTCAGGGTCACCACCATCGAAGCGCTCGCCAGGGCCGCGACCGCCGCCTTGCCAGCCGCCGAGTCGAACTCGGGCTCGGTGTTCAGCAGCAGAACCGCCTTGGGGCCCTGGGCACCGCCGGCCAGCATCTGGCCCGCGTTCAGCCCGCCAGCGCGCGGCACCGCGCCCGCGAGCTGGGCGCCCACGGTGTTGGCCGCTTCGGTGAGGTAACCCACGGTGGCACCGGTTTGCTCGCCAATCCACTGGGCCAGGGCCAGCAGGCTCGACGCCTTGGCATGGTGGGCGGCCGCATTGCCAAGAAGAATGGCCTTGCGCTCGCCGGAGAGCAGCGACTTGGCGATCACTTGCGCCGTGGCGTCGGCTTGAGCGGGCACCGGAGCGGCAACGCCCTTTTCCGCAGCGATGGCGGCGGCGACACCCGCCAGGGCCTGGGCCCATTGGCCGGCGGCCACGACGGCCTTGGCCTTGACCGGCATCGCCCAATCGCTGTCGGCGTCATGAATCACGCTGACCTGTGCCCCGGTGCGGGTGGCGGCACGCACCCGCAGTGCGAACAGCGGGTGGTCCTTGCGCAGGTTCGAGCCCACGACCAGCACCCGCTGCAGGGTGGACAGCTCCGCGATGCGGGTGCCCAGCCAGCGCACGCCCTCGGCAGCCGGGAACTCGGCGTTGCGCAGACGGTAGTCGATGTTCTCCGAGCCCAGGGCGCGCACCAGTGCGCCCGCGAGGAACAGCTCCTCGACGGTGCTGTGCGGACTGGCCAGGGCACCGATGCTCTGGGCGCCATGCTCGCTTTTGATTTGCTTGAGGCCGTTGGCGACGTACTCGAGGGCGGCCTGCCAGTCGACCGTCTTCCACTGCCCGCCCTGCTTGATCATCGGGGCAGTGAGGCGCTCGGGCGTGTTCAGGGCTTCGTAGGAGAAACGCTCACGGTCGGCGATCCAGCACTCGTTGACCTCGGCGTTCTCAAAGGGCAACACCCGCATCACCTGGTTGTTCTTCACCTGCACGACCAAGTTGGCACCGCTGGAGTCATGCGCGGCGACCGACTTGCGGCGCGACAGCTCCCAGGTGCGGGCGCTGTAGCGGAAGGGCTTGCTGGTCAGCGCGCCCACCGGGCAAAGGTCGATCATGTTGCCCGAGAGCTCGGAGTCGACGGTGTCGCCGGTGATGGTGGTGATTTCGGAGTGCTCACCCCGGTTGATCATGCCCAGCTCCATGTCGCCGGCGATCTCCTGGCCGAAGCGCACGCAGCGGGTGCAGTGGATGCAGCGGCTCATCTCCTCCATGGAGATGAGCGGGCCCACATCCTTGTGCATGACGACGCGCTTTTCTTCCTCGTAGCGCGAGGCGCTGCCGCCGTAGCCCACCGCCAGGTCTTGCAACTGGCACTCGCCGCCCTGGTCACAGATGGGGCAGTCGAGCGGGTGGTTGATCAGGAGGAACTCCATCACCGACTTCTGCGCCTTGACCGCCTTGTCGCTGTGGGTGCGCACGATCATGCCGTTGGTGACCGGGGTGGCGCAGGCCGGCATGGGCTTGGGCGCCTTCTCCACGTCGACCAGGCACATGCGGCAGTTGGCCGCGATGGACAGCTTCTTGTGGTAGCAGAAATGCGGGATGTAGGTCCCCGCCTTTTCGGCCGCATGCATCACCATGCTGCCTTCGGCAACTTCGACCTTCTTGCCGTCTAGCTCGATTTCAACCATGTTGTGCTTTCGGGATCAGGCGCTTGCCACAGGACTCGGGGTCTTGGCCTGGGCCGCGTTGATCTTGGCCTCGAATTCAGGGCGGAAGTGCTTGAGCATGGCGCGCACCGGCATCGCGGCAGCGTCGCCCAAGGCGCAAATGGTGCGGCCCTGGATGCTGTCGGCCACAGAGTCGAGGAGCGCCAGGTCAGAGGGCTTGCCGTGCCCGTGGCAGATGCGGTCGACCACACGCCACAGCCAGCCGGTGCCCTCACGGCAGGGGGTGCACTGGCCGCAGGACTCGTGGGCGTAGAAGTAGGACAGGCGGCGCAGGCTCTCGGGCATGTCGCGCGTGTCGTCCATGACGATCACCGCGCCAGAGCCCAACATGGAGCCAGCCTTGGCGATGGAGTCGTAGTCCATCGTGCATTCCATGATGATGCTGGTGGGCAGCACCGGCGAGGACGACCCGCCAGGAATCACCGCCTTGAGTTTGCGGCCGCCGGCCACGCCACCGGCGAGCTCGAGCAGCTTGGCAAACGGAGTGCCCAGCGGAATTTCGTAATTGCCCGGGCGCTCGACGTCGCCGGAGACCGAGAAGATCTTGGTGCCGCCGTTATTGGGCTTACCGCAGGCGAGGTAGGCCTGGCCGCCGTTACGGATGATCCAGGGCACCGCCGCGAAGGTCTCGGTGTTGTTCATGGTGGTGGGCTTGCCATACTGGCCAAAGCTCACCGGGAAAGGCGGCTTGAAGCGGGGCTGGCCCTTCTTGCCTTCAAGGGATTCGAGCAGCGCGGTCTCTTCGCCGCATATGTAGGCACCAAAGCCGTGGTAGGCATGCAGCTCGAAGTTGAAGCCCGAGCCCAT
>NZ_JARXAB010000104.1 GCF_029866045.1 Ramlibacter sp.
ACGGGAGACAATGGAGCCATGGACATCGCCAAGGAAATCGATACCCGCGGGTTGAACTGCCCCCTGCCCATCCTGAAGGCCAAGAAGGCATTGGCCGAGCTTGAGTCGGGCCAACTGCTCAAGGTGGTGGCCACCGATCCGGGCTCCTTGCGGGACTTTCAGGCCTTTACCCGCCAGACCGGGCATGAACTGGTCGAACAGCAGACGCTCGGCAGCGAGTTCATCCACCTGCTGCGGCACCGCTGAGCGGGCAGTGCCACACGGCCCAAACCGCCCGGCTCCGCTTCGGATCGCCTCAACGGGTGTCGACTCGCCTTGACTCGCCTCGTCGAGCCTTGCGATGGGCGCGAGGCCTTCAGCAGACCGTACGCCGCAGGTACTGGCTGAACTCCGCACCCACCTCGGGGTGTTTGAGCGCGAGCTCTACCGTCGCTTCCAGAAACCCCTGCTTGCTGCCGCAGTCGTAGCACTTGCCCGCGTACTGGTAGGCGTGCACGCCCTCGCCTTCGATCAGTTGGGCAATTCCGTCGGTGAGCTGGATCTCGCCACCACTACCGCGCGGCAGTTGGCGGATCTTGTCGAAGACGCTGGCGCTGAGGATGTAGCGGCCGGCCACACCCATGCGGGAGGGGGCCATCTCGGGGGCTGGCTTTTCCACCATTTGGCGAACACGTATCAATCCCGGGCCGGCTGAATCGCCGGCGACGATGCCGTAGCGGCGGACATGTTCGGTGGGTACCTCACGCACGGCCAGCACGCTGGTGCCTACTTCCTGAAAGACCCGGACCATCTGCGCCAGCACACCGGGCCCGCCGTCCGCGCCCACCATCAGGTCATCGGCCAGCAGCACCGCAAAGGGATCTTGTCCGACCAGGGGTTGGGCGCACAGCACCGCATGGCCCAGACCCAGCATGCGGGCTTGACGCACATAGGAGCAGTCCATGTCGTCGGGCTTGATCGAGCGCACCAGCGCCAGCAACGCGTCCTTGTGCGCGGCCTCGAGTTCGTTTTCGAGCTCGTAGGCGGTGTCGAAATGGTCTTCGATGGCGCGCTTGCTGCGGCCGGTGACGAAGATCATGTGCCGGATGCCGGCGGCGTAGGCCTCTTCCACCGCGTACTGGATCAGCGGCTTGTCGACGATGGGCAGCATTTCCTTGGGCTGGGCCTTGGTGGCGGGAAGGAAACGCGTGCCCAGCCCGGCGACCGGGAAGACGGCTTTTTGGATGGCGGGGCGAGTCGTGGTCATCGTGGGCCTTTTCGGGTGGGCTGACCGGCGGTGCCGCTCAGGCGGGTTCGTAGGGAGCCTCGACCTTGAGCGCGGCGGCGGGGACGGTGTGTCGTCTCCCGGCACCGCAGGCTGTCGGACGGGTCCATTCCAGCAGAGGTCACGGCCGCATCTTAACGAGGGCCGATGACAGGCGCGTGGCGCTTCAGCTGCCCAGGCGGGCCAGTTGCTCGCGCAAACGCGCCAGGGTGGCGCTGAACTGGGCGATGCGCTGGCGCTCTTGCTCGATCACCGCCGGGGGCGCCTTGGCGACAAAGGCCTGGTTGGACAGCTTGCCCTCGGCCTTGGCGACTTCGGCCTGCAGCCGGTCGGCTTCCTTGGACAGGCGCGCCTTCTCGGCTGCGACGTCGATTTCCATGAAAAGGCACAGGCGGGCCTCGCCCACCATCGCCACCGGGGCGGACGCAGCGGCGGCCGACCAGTCGGCTTCGGCGTCGAAGACCTTGACCTCGCTGAGCTTGGCCAGCGCCTGCAACACCGGCGCGGCCTCGCGCAGGAAGGCGGCGTCGCCGACGGCGTAAAGCGGCAGCCGGGTCGAGGGCGAGACGTTCATCTCGCCACGCAGGTTGCGGCAGGCGTCGACCACCGCCTTGAGGCGCTCCATCCAGGCGATGGCGGCAGCGTCGATGCGCTCGGGCTGCGACAGCGGGTAGGGCGCGATGCTCACCGACTCACCCGCAAGGCCTGCTACCGGCGCGACCTTCTGCCAGAGTTCTTCGGTGATGAAGGGAATGACCGGATGCGCCAGGCGCAAGATCGCTTCCAGCACCCGGATCAGGGTGCGGCGTGTGCCGCGCTGCTGGGCCGGGGTGCCGGTCTGGATCTGCACCTTGGCAATTTCCAGGTACCAGTCGCAGTACTGGTCCCAGACGAACTGGTAGATGGTGTTGGCGACGTTGTCCAGGCGGTAGTCGGCAAAGCCCTGCGCCACCTCGGCCTCGGCTTGCTGCAGCAGCGAGACGATCCAGCGGTCGGCGGCCGAGCGCTCGGCGTTGTCGTCGCTGCAGTCTTGCCCCTCGCAGTTCATCAGCACAAAGCGGGTGGCGTTCCAGAGCTTGTTGCAGAAGTTGCGGTAGCCCTCGCAGCGCTTGCTGTCGAAGTTGATGCTGCGCCCCAGGGAGGCCAGCGACGCAAAGGTAAAGCGCAGCGCGTCGGCGCCATAGGCCGGAATGCCCTCTGGGAACTCCTTCTCGGTCTGCTTGCGCACCTGCGGCGCGGTTTCGGGCTTGCGCAGGCCGGTGGTGCGCTTGTCAAGCAGCGGCGGCAGGGCGATGCCATCGATCAGGTCCACCGGGTCCAGCACATTGCCCTCGGACTTGGACATCTTCTTGCCCTGCGCATCGCGCACCAGGCCGTGGATGTACACATGCTTGAACGGCACCCTGCCGGTGAAGTGGGTGGTCATCATGATCATCCGGGCGACCCAGAAGAAGATGATGTCGTAGCCGGTCACCAGCACGGTGGAGGGCAGGTACAGCTCCATGTCCTCTGTTTGCTCGGGCCAGCCCAAGGTGGAAAAGGGCACCAGGGCCGAGGAGTACCAGGTGTCGAGCACGTCCTCGTCGCGCCGCAGCGTCTTGCCAGGGGCCTGGGCCAGGGCCTCGGCTTCATTCTTGGCGACGTAGACCTTGCCATCATCGTCGTACCAGGCCGGGATCTGGTGGCCCCACCAGAGCTGGCGGGAGATGCACCAGTCCTGGATGTTGTTCATCCACTGGTTGTAGGTGTTGACCCAGTTCTCGGGCACAAAGCGCACTTCGCCCGACTGCACTGCGTCGATCGCCTTTTGCGCGATGGATTTGCCCGTCGGGTCCTGCGCACTGACCTTGCTCATGGCCACGAACCATTGGTCAGTGAGCATGGGCTCGACCACTTGCCCGGTGCGGGCGCAGCGCGGCACCATCAGGCGGTGCTTCTTGGTTTCGACCAGCAGGCCCTGAGCCTCGAGGTCCGCCACGATCTGCTTGCGGGCGACGAAGCGGTCCAGGCCCTGGTACTGCGCAGGTCCGTTCTCGTTGATCTTCGCGTCCAGGGTGAGCACGCCGATCATGGGCAGGCCGTGGCGCTGGCCGACTGCGTAGTCGTTGGCGTCATGCGCCGGCGTGACCTTGACCACGCCGGTGCCGAAGGCGCGGTCCACGTAGTCGTCGGCAATGACCGGAATCAGGCGGTCGCACAGGGGCAGGTGCACCTGCTTGCCGATCAGGGAGGCATAGCGCTCGTCTTCCGGGTGCACCATCACCGCCACGTCGCCCAGCAGTGTCTCAGGCCGGGTGGTCGCCACGGTGAGGGTGCCCGAGCCGTCTTGCAGTGGGTAGTTGATGTGCCAGAGAAAGCCGTCTTCCTCTTCACTCTCGACCTCGAGGTCAGAGACGGCAGTCTTGAGCTCCGGGTCCCAGTTGACCAGCCGCTTGCCGCGGTAAATCAGGCCCTGCTCGTAGAGTTTGACGAAGGTGTCGGTGACGACGCGCGAGAGCTTGTCGTCCATGGTGAAGTACTCGTGCGACCAGTCCACGCTGTCGCCCATGCGGCGCATTTGGGTGGTGATGGTGTTGCCCGACTGCTCCTTCCATTCCCACACCTTGGCCACGAAGTTCTTGCGGCCCAGGTCATGGCGGCTCACCTTTTGTTGCTGCAGTTGGCGCTCGACGACGATCTGGGTGGCGATGCCGGCATGGTCGGTGCCGGGTACCCAGACCGTGTTGTGGCCCCGCATCCGGTGGTAGCGGGTGAGGCTGTCCATGATGGTCTGGTTGAAGGCATGGCCCATGTGCAGCGTGCCGGTTACGTTGGGCGGGGGGAGTTGGATGGCGAAAGCTTCCTGGCCCGACTGAGCCGTGCCAGTGCCGCGGTGGCCGGCGCGCCCGTAGCCACGCTGCTCCCACAGGGGCCCCCAGTGGGCCTCCAGGGCGGCGGGCTCGAAGGATTTGGACAGGCTTTGGAGGCCGCTCTGCTGGGGGGTGTCGCTCATGGTCTGGCGGAAAAAGAAAAGAGGGCATCCGCGTGCCGTCCTGGGGTTCGGGAACTCGGCCTGATTCTATTCGGCGCCCCTTGGGCCGCTGGGTGCCCCTCTCCGGTCACGCCTGGTTGGTTGATCAGCACACGATTACAGACACATATCAGGGTTATCCCCTAAATAGTCGCAGTCAATTCATTGAATTGACGCGTCCAATTGGACGGAGCCCGTGCAGACACCTACATTTGCGCTGACTTCGCCCACGCCCGTCGGGCTGGCGGGTTGTTTTTGTATTCTTTCCAACCACCAGGAGGTGTTCCATGGCAGCTCTCAAAGGCTCCAAGACCGAAGAGAACTTGAAGGCAGCGTTTGCCGGCGAGTCCCAGGCAAACCGCCGTTATCTGTATTTCGCAAACAAGGCAGACGTCGAGGGTCAAAACGATGTGGCCGCCCTGTTCCGCTCCACCGCGGAAGGCGAGACTGGCCATGCTCACGGCCACCTTGAGTGGCTCGAGCAGTGCGGCGACCCCGCCACGGGCCTGCCCATTGGCGGCACCCGCGAGAACCTGACCGCGGCCGTTGCTGGCGAAACCCACGAGTACACCGACATGTACCCGGGTATGGCCAAGACGGCCCGCGACGAGGGCTTTGACGAGGTCGCCGATTGGTTCGAGACCCTGGCCAAGGCCGAGCGCTCGCACGCCAACCGCTACCAGAAGGCGTTGAACGAGCTGGTCGACTGACCCGCATCGCGATGTTTTGTGCTGGGCATGGCTTGCGCCGTGCCCAGTGCCAAGCACCGATTCCCGCATCCCTCCCCAGAGCTCTCGAACCACAAGGATAGACGCCATGGCCCGCGAAGGCAGCCTGGAAGCCCCGACTCGGCATCCGATCGATTGGAAGAACCCCGACTTCTATGACGAGGAGGCGACCTTCCATGAGATGGAGCGCATCTTTGATATTTGCCACGGTTGCCGGCGCTGCGTGAGCCTGTGCGGCTCCTTTCCGACCTTGTTTGACCTGGTCGACGAGGGGCCCACTGGCGAACTCGACGGAGTGGACAAGCAGGACTTCTGGAAGGTGGTCGACCAGTGCTACCTGTGCGACCTGTGCTACCTGACCAAGTGCCCCTACGTGCCGCCGCACGAATGGAACCTGGACTTTCCGCACACCATGCTGCGGGCCAAGGCGATCAAGTTCAAAAAAGGTGAGGTGGGCGCTGGAGAGAAATTCCTGGCCTCTACCGACACCCATGGCAGCTTCGCCGGCATCCCGATCGTGGTGCAGGCAGTCAACGCGATCAATGCCACCAAGCCGGCCCGCGCCCTGATGGAGTCCGCCCTGGGGGTGGACAAGGACGCCTGGTTGCCGAGCTTGGCCACGCACAAGTTCCGCTCCGAGGCGGCCTCCTCGGCCGACTTCCCAGTCAAGGCCGGTGCGAAGACCCCGGGCAAGGTGGCGATCTACGCGACCTGCTACGTGAACTACAACGAGCCGGGTATCGGCCACGACCTGCTCAAGGTCCTCGCGCACAACGAGGTTCCGTATGTGCTGGTCGACAAGGAAAAGTGCTGCGGCATGCCCAAGCTGGAGCTGGGCGACCTCGAATCGGTCGATGCCAACAAGCAGGTCAACATCCCCGCGCTGGACCGCTACGCCCGCGAGGGCTACGCCATCCTTTCGGCCGTTCCGAGCTGCACGCTGATGTTCAAGCAGGAGCTGCCGCTGATGTACCCGGAGGACGAAGCGGTTCAGCGGGTCAAGGCGGCGATGTGGGACCCCTTCGAGTACCTCATGGCTCGCAAGCGCGACGGCCTGCTCAAGACCGAATTCACCGAGCCCCTGGGCAAGGTGGCCTACCAGGTGCCGTGCCACGGCCGGGTGCAGAACATCGGCAAGAAGACCGAGGAAATGCTCAAAATGATCCCGGACACCCAGGTACATACGCACGAGCGATGCTCGGGCCATGCCGGCACCTTTGGCGTGAAGAAGGCAACGCACCAGCAGGCGATGAAGATCGGCAAGCCGCTGTTCAAAAAGATGGCGGAGCATTCCGCCGGCGGTGCGCCCGACGTGATCACCTCCGACTGCCCACTGGGCGGTCACCATATTGCCCAGGGCTTTGAGGTCAACGGCCTGGGTGCCCCCGAGATGCAGCATCCGCTGACCCTGGTGCGGCGCGCCTACGGCTTGAAGTGAAACAGACAAGAGAAGCGAGGACAGAACTATGCAGCTGACAGGACAAGTCACCGCCGACAGCCTGATGACGCTCGAGGCCTATACCAAGTGGCGCAAGGCGCACAAGGCGGACGTGATCGCGCACCGCAAGTTGCGCTCTGTGCAACTGGGCGAGCATGTGAGCGTGCAATTTGAGAGCGAGACCACCATCCGCTACCAAATTCAGGAAATGCTGCGCATCGAGAAGATCTTCGAGGAAGAGGGCATCGCCCACGAGATCGAGGCCTACGCCGCGCTGTTGCCCGAGGGCAGCAACTGGAAGGCAACCCTGATGATCGAGTACCCCGACATCAACGAGCGTCGCCGCGAACTGGCCCGCCTGATCGGCATCGAAGACCGGATGTTTGTCGAGGTTGAAGGCCATGCCCGCGTCTACGCCATCGCCGACGAGGACCTGGACCGCGAGAACGAGGAAAAGACCTCGGCTGTGCACTTCCTGCGCTTCGAGCTGCCGGCCGCGGCCAAGGCCTCGGTGAAGGCGGGCGCCAGTGTCAAGCTCGGTTGCGACCACGTCAACTACCCGGCGCACCTCACGGTTGCGGCCGAAACGCTGGCCTCGCTGGCCGGCGATCTGCGCTGAGCCACTCTCCCGAGGCGGCTCTGCTCAGTCTGGCCTGAAGAGGTCCACCCGGTCGGTGATGATGCCGTCGGTGCCCAGGGCCAGCAGCTGAGCCGCCACCGACTCGTCGTTGACCGTATAAGACAGGCAGCGCATCCCCCCCGCCTGCACGCGGGCGACATTAGCCGCGTCCCACAACCCGTACTGGCAGACCACTGCCACGCAGCCCAGGGCCTGGGCCTGCTCGAACCAGCCTTCCCAGAGTGTGCTGAGAAGCAATCCTCGAGACAGATGGGGCGCCTGGGACCTTGCGCCCTCAAGGGCGTCGGTCTTGAAGGAGGTGAGGAACGGCGGTACGGCCGCGTCGGCCCACAGGCGTGCCGCTTCGGCGGCGACCGCCTCACCGGTGGCGCGGTCTGAACCCGGCGTGGGCTTGATTTCGATATTGAGGTGGTGTCCATTGGCCAGGCACCAGCGTGCCAGGGCCTCCAGCGTGGGCAGCGGCTCGCCGGCGTATTGGCGCGAGTGCCATGACCCGGCATCCAGGCTAGACAGGGCGCTCCAGGTCTGCTCACCCGCGACACCCTGGCCATTACTGGTGCGCTCGAGTGTCGCGTCATGCAGGAGGAAGACCACGCCATCGGCCGAGAGCTTGGCGTCGCACTCGAACATGCGATAGCCGTGCGAGGCACCCAGACGGAAGGCCGCCAGGGTGTTTTCGGGGGCCAGCTTGCCTGCGCCGCGGTGGGCGGTCCAGCGGGGGTAGGGCCAGGCGGGCGGTGTGGCGGAGGTCATGGGCGTTATTTGTGGCTTTGTTGGGCTATGCGCATGCTTGGAATCTTGGAATGGGCGGGGCGCCGCGGTGTCAATCGGGCAAGCGCTTGCCGCTTTCAGCGTCGAACCAGTGCAGCCGATCGGCGCGCGGTGACACGGTGACTGTGCTGCCAAGTTTTGGTGTGTCCCGACTCTCGTCCAGGCGGACGATGAGGCTTTCACCCGCCAGCCGGCCATAGACCAGACGTTCGGCGCCCAGGAGTTCCGTGGATTCAACCTGCACCTGCCAGCCAGTGTGGGCGAGATCCAGATGCTCGGGTCGCACTCCGAGCAACGCGCCGGGGCGGCCGCCAGGTGCACTCCGGAGTAGGTTCATCGGCGGAGAGCCTATGAAGCTGGCGACGAAGGTGGTGGCCGGCCGCGCGTACACCTCCTCGGGCGTACCGAACTGCTCCATCACCCCGGCGTTCATCACCATCATGCGTTGGGCCAGAGTCATGGCCTCGACCTGGTCGTGGGTCACGAATAGTGAGGTAACACCCAACTCACGGTGAAGTTTCTGGATCTCCAGCCGCGTCTGGGCGCGCAGCTTGGCGTCCAGGTTCGAGAGTGGCTCGTCGAATAGAAAAACCTGGGGTTGGCGCACGATGGCCCGTCCCATGGCTACCCGCTGGCGCTGGCCGCCCGAGAGCTGGCGCGGCTTTCGCGCGAGCAACTCCGACAGTTCGAGGATGGCGGCTGCCTTGTCCACCCGCTGGCGAATTTCAGCGGCTGGCAGCTTGCGGATCTTGAGGCCATAGGCCATGTTCTCGAACACGCTCATGTGTGGGTAGAGCGCGTAGTTCTGGAACACCATCGCGATGTCTCGGTCAGCCGGCTCTACATCATTGACCACGCGACCGCCGATGGCGATCTCTCCGCCCGTGATCTCCTCGAGACCAGCGACCATCCGCAGCAGGGTGGACTTGCCGCAGCCTGAGGGTCCAACGATGACGACGAACTCGCCAGCGTGGATGTCGGCATTGACGCCATGAATGACCTGCAGGGACTGCTTGCCGCTGGGGTACTTCTTGATGATGTTGCGAAAGGAGATGCCTGACATGGGATTTGTGCTTATTTTTCAGTGTCAACCAGGCCCTTGACGAACCACTTCTGCATCAGGAGCACGACCAATGCCGGCGGTAGCAGCGCGAGCAGGGCGGTGACCATGACCAGGTTCCACTGAACCTGCGCATCGGCCCCCGCGACCAGGCTACGGATGCCAACGACGATGGGGTACATGTCCTCACGAGTACTCATCAGGAGTGGCCAAAGGTACTGATTCCAGCCATAGATGAATTGGATGACAAAGAGGGCCGCGATGCAGGTGCGTGACAGTGGCAACAGTACGTCCCAAAAGAAGCGCAGGGGAGAGGCGCCGTCCATGCGTGCGGCCTCGACCAGTTCGTCAGGGATGGTGAGGAAGAATTGCCGAAAAAGGAAGGTGGCCGTCGCCGAGGCCATGAGGGGCACGGTCAGGCCCGCATAGGTGTTGACCAGCCCGAGGTCAGCCATGACCTGGTAGGTGGGCACGATACGTACTTCGACCGGCAGCATCAGGGTCACGAAGATCGCCCAAAAGACCGTTTTGCGGAATCGCAGCCGGAAGTAGACGATTGCGAAGGCGCTGAGTAGCGAGATCAGGATCTTCCCGACGGGAACCAGCAGGGCGGTGACGGTGCTGACCCACAGCATGCGCCAGACAGGCTGCTGGGAGTTGAGCCCGGTGCCTTCCGCCAGCAGGACCGATCGGAAATTGGTCCAGGCTTGGTCGCCCAGGCCCAAGGGGCTGGGCATCTGGGCCACGTCCTGCGCCGAGTGCGTGGAGGCGGCCAGCGCCAGGTACAAGGGGAAGCAGATCACGGCCACTCCCAGCAGCAGTACTGCGTGGGAGAGCAGGTCCAGCCCGCGTTGTCGTTCCACCATGGAGGGGCGCTTTCAGTAGTGGACTCGGCGGTCTACGTAACGGAACTGGATCGCAGTCAGCGCGATCACGATCGCCATCAGCACCACGGACTGGGCTGCCGAACTGCCGAGGTCCATCGCCTTGAAGCCGTCAAAGTAAACCTTGTAGACCAGGATGGCGGTGTCTCTGCCGGGCCCACCGCGGGTGGTGGCGTCGACGATGCCGAATGTGTCGAAGAAGGCGTAGACCGTGTTGACCACCAGCAGGAAGAAGGTGGTCGGCGCGAGCAGGGGCAGTTGGATGCCGGCGAGCCGGCGCCAGACGCCCGCGCCGTCGATGGCGGCCGCTTCGATGAGCGACCTCGGGATGCTCTGGAAGCCAGCCAGAAAAAAGAGGAAGTTGTAGGAGATCTGCTTCCAAACGGCGGCGATGACGATCAGCGCCATCGCATGGTCGCTGTCCAGGAGGGCGTTCCATTCGAAACCCAGGCGACCCAGTGCATAAGCGACCACGCCGACCGAAGGCGAGAACAGGAACAGCCAGAGCACCCCGGCGACCACCGGGGCCACCGCATAGGGGAGTATCAGGAGGCTGCGGTAGATCAGCGCTCCGCGCACCACGCGGTCGGCGAAGAACGCCAGCACCAGAGACAGGCCGATACCCAGGGTCGCCACGAGGAGCGAGAACACTGCCGTGGTTCGGAATGAGGCAAGGTAGGTGTCGTCGGCTATCAGCGCGCGGAAGTTATCCAGGCCGACCCATTCGGTAGAGGTTCCGAAGGCATCCGACAGTTGGAGTGACTGCAGCAGCGCCTGGCCCGCAGGCCAGAAGAAAAAGATCGAGATGATCAGTAACTGCGGGGCCAACAGTAGCCAAGGGAGCCAGCTACCGCGGAAGCGCACCCGCTTTTCGTTGGAGGGAGTTTCGTTCGACAAATTCAATAGGCCCGAACTGGCGGGGGCCAGCCCGGGCATCTTTGAGGGCAACGGGTCAGGGGATCAGGACTTGTTGGCCTTTTCGAATTTTTCGAGCAGCTCGTTGCCGCGCTTGACGATGCTGTCCAGCGCTTCCTTGGCCGACTTCTTGCCAGCCCAGACCTGCTCGAGTTCTTCGTCCTCGATCGTGCGGATCTGCACGTAGTTGCCCAGGCGGATGCCGCGCGACTTGTCGGTGGTCTTGCGGATCATCTGGTTGACCGAGATGTCGGTGCCCGGGTTCTGCGCGTAGAAGCCGGAGGCCTCGGTCATCTTGAAGGCTTCGGTGGTCACCGGCAAGTAGCCGGTCCGCTGGTGGTTGACGGCCTGCACCTTGGGGTCGGAGAGGTAGTCAAAGAAGCTGGCGACGCCCTTGTATTCGGCCGTCTTCTTGCCCGACATGACCCAGAGGCTGGCGCCGCCAATGACCGTGTTCTGAGGCGCGCCGGCGACGTCGGGATAGTACGGCAAGGTGCCCACGGCAAATTGGAACTTGGCGTTCTTCTTCACGCCCGCATAGGCGGCAGAGGAGTTGACGCTGATGGCGCACTCGCCGGATTCGAAGTTGGCGCCTGCTGCGCTACCGCGACCCTTGTAGACGAAGAGGCCCTGCTTGGCCATGTTGCCCATGTTTTCGATGTGACGCACATGCAGGGGCGAGTTGACGACCAAACGGGCATCCATACCCCGCATGCCGTTACCCTTGGTGGCCAGTTCGGTGTTGTGCCAGGTGGAGAAGCTCTCCAGCTGGGTCCAGCCCTGCCAGGCGGTGGTGAAAGGGCACTTGTGCCCCGAGGCCTTCAGCTTGGCCGCGGCCAGGGCCACCTCGGGCCAAGTCTGGGGCAGCTTGTCGGTCGAGACGCCGGCGGCCTTGAGCGCGTCAAGGTTGACCCACAGCACGGTGGTCGAGCTGTTGAACGGGAAGGACATCATTTGCCCGTTGGGCGCCGTGTAGTAGCCGGCCACAGCGGGCACATACGCCTTCGGGTCGAATTTGTAGCCGCCATCGCGCATGACTTTTTCGACCGGCACGACCACGCCCTTGGAGGCCATCATGGTGGCGGTTCCCACTTCGAACACCTGGAGGATGTGGGGGGCATTGCCGGCACGGAAGGCGGCGATCGCGGCCGTCATGGACTCGTCGTAGCTGCCCTTGAAGACGGGTACGATTTTGTAGTCTTTTTGTCTTCCGTTGTAATCCTTGGCGATGTCGTTGACCCAGTCATTGAGGGCCCCGGTCATCGAGTGCCACCAAAGGACCTCGGTCTGAGCTGCGGCGGGCAAGGCAAAGCTGGCGGCGAGGGCAGCGGCCGCGGCCTTTGTGAGTAATTTTTGCATCTGATAACTCCTTCGTTGATCGGTGTGGTTAGCTGCGCTGACCCCGGGCCGAACCTAGGTTGGCCACTGTTCGGCATATTGACTCGGGTTTGTGACAGTTCAGTTTCCCGGCCTCGGCCCAGGGGGGAATCCCCTGTACGCGGAAGGTGACGCCAGCCCCCGCCCGGCCAGGGATGTGGCCCTTTGGTACCATTACCCCTCAGCCGCGCCCGCTTCCCATCCTTTCGGCTGAAGCCCGATCGCGATGAACGCACCCACCACCCTCCATCACCTGCTGGCCGCGGCCGACGAGGCGTCCCCGCGCCTGCGTGAAATTCCCTACAACTACACCTCGTTCTCCGACCGAGAGATCGTGATCCGGCTGCTCGGCGAGCGTGCCTGGGAGGTGCTGGGGCAATTGCGCCAGGAGCGTGCCACCGGACGCTCGGCCCGCATGCTTTACGAGGTGCTGGGCGACATCTGGGTGGTGCAGCGCAACCCCTATCTGCAGGACGACCTGCTGGACAACCCCGGCCGACGTCGCCAGCTGGTCGAGGCCCTTCACCACCGCCTGTCTGAGGTTCAAAAGCGCCGCACGCCGGAGCATGCTGCGGTCCGTGATCTGTTGGTGGGTGAACTGCTCGAGGCGGCCAGCCGCGCGGTTCAGGCCTTCGACGCCAGCTTCAAGGCGATGGCCGAGCTTCGCCGTCGCACCCAGCGCCAGCTCGGGCGGCTCACCGCCCGCGACAACATCAAGTTCGACGGCCTTTCGCGCGTCTCGCACGTGACCGACGCCACCGACTGGCGTGTCGAGTACCCCTTTGTCGTGCTCATTCCCGATACCGAGGCCGAAATGGCCGCTCTGGTGCGTGGTTGCATCGAACTGGGCCTGACCATCATCCCGCGCGGAGGCGGTACCGGCTACACCGGCGGCGCGATTCCGCTCACTTGGAAAAGCGCGGTCATCAACACCGAGAAGCTCGAGGCGATGACCGAAGTCGAGCTCGTGGCCGCGCCCGGCCACGCGCAGCCCCTGCCCACCGTGTGGACCGAAGCCGGCGTGGTCACCCAACGCGTGGCGGATGCGGCCGAACGGGCCGGCTTTGTCTTTGCCGTCGACCCGACCTCGGCCGAGGCCTCGTGCATCGGCGGCAACATCGCGATGAACGCCGGCGGCAAAAAGGCGGTGCTTTGGGGTACCGCCCTGGACAACCTGCTGTCCTGGCGCATGGTCACCCCCGACGCCGAGTGGCTGGAGGTGGTGCGCATGGACCACAACCTGGGCAAGATCCACGACGCCGAGGTTGCCACCTTCGAGCTGCGCTACTTCCCGGCCGACGCCAAAAAGATCGACTGGGCCAAGCCGGCGCGTACCGAGCGCCTGGTCATCCCCGGCCGGAGCTTCCGCAAGGAGGGCCTGGGCAAGGACGTGACCGACAAGTTCCTCTCGGGCTTGCCGGGCATCCAGAAAGAAGGCTGCGACGGCCTCATCACCAGCGCCCGCTGGGTGGTGCACCGCATGCCCTCGCACATTCGCACGGTGTGCCTGGAGTTCTTCGGCCATGCCAAGGACGCGGTGCCCAGCATCGTCGAGATCAAAGACTTCATGTTCGCCGAGCAGCGCCGCACCGGCACTGTGCTGGCCGGCCTTGAGCACCTGGACGACCGCTACCTGCGTGCGGTGGGCTACACGACCAAGTCCAAGCGCGGCGTGCTGCCTAAGATGGTCCTGATCGGTGACATCGCCGGCGACGACGCCGACGCGGTGGCCCGCGCCGCCTCCGAGGTGGTGCGCTTGGCCAATTCGCGCAGCGGCGAGGGCTTCACCGCCATCAGCCCGGAAGCACGCAAGAAGTTCTGGCTGGACCGCAAGCGCACTGCCGCCATCAGCCGCCACACCAACGCCTTCAAGATCAACGAAGACGTGGTGATTCCGCTGGACCGCATGGCCGACTACACCGACGGCATCGAGCGGATCAACATCGAGCTGAGCCTGCGCAACAAGCTCAAGCTGGTGAGCGAACTCGAGGCCTTCTTCGCCCGCGGCCAACTGCCCCTGGGCAAGCACGACGATGCCAGCGAGATTCCGTCCGCCGAATTGCTGGAAGACCGAGTCACCCAGGCCCTGGCCCTGCTGCGCGAGGTGGGTGCGCTTTGGCAAGACTGGCTCACCCGGGTGGACGAACTGTTCCCGCAACTGCAAGACCACTCCCTGCGCGCCAGCTGGAAGACGCAAATCCGCGTCCCCTTGCAGCAGATCTTCTCTGGCCAGGCCTTCGGCCCGCTGCTGGCCGAGGTGAACGCCATCCACAAGCGCGTGCTCAAAGGCCGTGTCTGGGTTGCGCTGCACATGCACGCTGGCGATGGCAATGTGCACACCAACATTCCCGTTAACAGCGACGACTACGCCATGCTGCAGGCCGCCCACCAGGCGGTGGCACGCATCATGAAGCTGGCGCGCTCGCTCGGCGGCGTGATCTCCGGCGAGCACGGCATCGGCATCACCAAGCTGGAGTTCCTCACCGACGAGGAGCTGGCGCCCTTTGCCGACTACAAGCGCCGTGTCGACCCCGAGGGCCACTTCAACCGCGGCAAGCTGCTGCGGGAAACGGGCATCCGCAACGACAACGGCATCGAACTGCGTGCCGATTTGGCCCATGCCTATACGCCCAGCTTCGGGCTGATGGGTCATGAGTCGCTGATCATGCAGCAGTCCGACATCGGCGCCATCGCCGACAGCGTCAAGGACTGTCTGCGTTGCGGCAAGTGCAAGCCGGTGTGCGCCACCCACGTGCCGCGCGCCAACCTCCTGTACAGCCCGCGCAACAAGATCTTGGCCACTTCGCTGCTGGTCGAAGCCTTCCTCTACGAGGAGCAAACCCGGCGCGGCGTCTCGATCAAGCATTGGGAAGAGTTCGAGGACGTGGCTGACCATTGCACGGTCTGCCACAAGTGCGAATCGCCCTGCCCGGTGAAGATCGACTTCGGCGATGTGTCCATGAACATGCGCAACCTCTTGCGCAAGATGGGGCAGAAGACCTTCCGCCCCGGCCAGGCCGCGGCGATGTTCATGCTCAACGCCACCAACCCCGAGACCATCAAGCTCGCGCGCAGCGCGATGGTGGGGGTGGGCTTCAAGGTCCAGCGCCTGGCCAGCGACCTGCTGCGTGGTTTTGCGCGCAAGCAGACCGCCCTGCCACCGTCGACCCATGGCACCGCCCCGATCAAGGAGCAGGTGATCCATTTCATCAACAAGAAGCTGCCCGGTGGTTTGCCCAAGCGCACCGCCCGCGCCTTGCTGGACATCGAGGACAAGGACTACGTCCCGATCATCCGCAACCCGAAGGCCACTACCAGCGAGTCGGAGGCGGTTTTCTACTTCCCGGGCTGCGGCTCGGAGCGCCTGTTCTCTCAGGTGGGCCTGGCCACCCAGGCCATGCTCTGGGATGCTGGCGTACAGACCGTGCTGCCCCCGGGCTACCTGTGCTGCGGCTATCCTCAGCGCGGTGCGGGCCAGTTCGACAAGGCCGAGAAAATCATCACTGATAACCGGGTGCTGTTCCCTCGCGTCGCCAATACGCTGAACTACCTGGACATCAAGACGGTGGTGGTCTCCTGCGGCACCTGCTACGACCAGCTCCAGGGTTACGAGTTCGACAAGATCTTCCCGGGTTGCCGCATCATCGACATCCACGAGTTCCTGATGGAGAAGGGCTACAAGCTGGAGGGGGGCCAGGGTTACCTGTACCACGACCCCTGCCACACCCCCATGAAGCTCCAGGACCCGATGAAGACGGTCAAGGCTCTGGTCGGTGACCAGGTGCTTAAGTCCGACCGCTGCTGCGGCGAGTCGGGCACCCTCGGGGTGTCCCGTCCGGACATCTCCACCCAGGTGCGCTTCCGCAAAGAGGAGCAACTGCGCAAGGAGGAGTCCGTGCTGCGCGCGACCGGCTCGGTGGCGGCCGAGGGCCCGGTGAAGATCCTCACCAGCTGCCCCAGCTGCCTGCAGGGCCTCTCCCGCTACGGCAACGACCTGCAAAACGGCCTGCTCGAGGCCGACTACATCGTGGTCGAGATGGCGCAGCGCCTGCTGGGTCCCGACTGGATGCCCCAATACGTGCAGGCCGCCAACCAGGGCGGCATCGAGCGCGTGCTGGTCTGATTGCCCATTGAATTAAATATTAATAGCTAAAAAGCACCCCATGCATGTATAAAAGCACGCATTGATGAGCTGAGCCCCATTCCGGGGTCAGGGGGTGTACATGCGGCAGTTGTGGGTTCGGGCGCTGGCGGCGGTGTTGGCAGGGCTTCTTGTGGGGGGGCAGGCGCAGGCGCAGGTCCAAACGCAGCCGCGTTTGCCATTTCAATTCCAAGCTCAATCGCCAAGTCAATCGTCAGGTCAATCGCCAGGTCAATCGCCAGGTCAATCGCGGGCCGGCGAGGTCGAATCCCTGCGCGGCGTGGTCGTGGCCCAGGCCCCGGGCGAGCCGCCGCGCAGCCTGGCCCGGGGTGACACCCTGCGCGAGGGCGATCAGCTCCAGTCGGCGCCCTCGAGCAGCGCGGTCCTGCGGCTCGACGACGGCAGTCGCCTGACCCTGCGCCCTGACACCCGCTTGGTGCTGCGCACCTGGCGCTACCAGCCGCAGGCGCCGGGCGAGGAGCCTGCCCCCGACAACCGCCTAGTGGTCGACTTGCTACGCGGCGGCCTGCGGGCGGTGGCCGGGCTCGTCACCCGCAGCGGACCAGACGCTGCGCGCATTCAGACGCCGGTGGCCGCCATCGGCATTCGCGGCACCGACCTGTACGCCCGCTTGTGCCGAGGCGAGGCGGACTGCCTGCCGCCCCGGTCTGGCACCGCTGCGGCCCCCGATGGGAGTGCGGCGGCGCGCCGTGCCGCGGGGAGCGCAGCACCACCCACCAGCGCCCGTGTGGTGTCGCTCGAGGGCCGTGCCGAGGCGATCGACCCGCTCGAGCGGCGCAGACGGCTGCTGCCCGGTGCCAGCCTTTACCCCGGAGACCGCATCGTCACCGCACCGGCCAGCCACCTGGTGATGGCCTTTCGCGACGACGCGCGCCTGACCCTGGGCGCCGCCTCCGAGTTGCGCATCGACGACTACCGCTACGACGAGGAGGCGCCGCAGGAGGGCCGGATGCTGCTGTCGGTGGTGCGCGGCACCTTGCGCGCGCTCACTGGCCTGATCGCCCGGGCCGACCCGCGCCATGTCACCGTCACCACCCCCACCGCGACCCTGGGCATCCGGGGCACCGGCTTTGACCTGGCTTGCCTGGGTGCCTGTGCCGAGGGCCGGCGTGCGCCAGCCGAGGAGGACTGGCTCAGGGTCTGCACCTGGCGCGGCGCGGTCGACCTGCGCCCGCCGGACGAGGCGGTGTCTGAGCCAGTGGTGGAGGACCGCTGCGCGGCGCTCGCGGTGGCCGGGGTCCAGCCCCTGACCACCCCCCTTGTGCTGGAAGGGCCGCGTCCCGATTCGGTCACGGTGCCTGCCTCGCTGTTTTCCCGCATGCCCCTGCCGGCGACCCTCGAGGGCCTGCTGGTCTACGTGGAGGTGGGCAGCGTGCGCCTCTCGGGCGCCGCGGGGGAGCGTGACCTGGGCAACGGCGAGGCCGGCCTGGCCGACGCCAGTCGGGTGGAGCGCCTGGCCGATATCAGCTGGGCGCGTGAGCAGTGGCAGACCGGGCTGGGCTCCCTGCTTGGCACCAGTGGCCTGAGCGCGATGTGTCGGCGCTAGAACCAGATCAAGGAGTGCAGGGATGAAGGCAACTTGGATGTGTTTATGGGCTCTCCGCGCCGCTGGCGCAGGCACGCTGGCGCTTTCGCTGGTGGCTCCAGGCTTGGCGCTGGCGGAGGCTGGGGCCGACGGGCCCCGCTTTGACATCACCGCCTTCGACCTGCGTGGCCCTGACCCCTTGCCGCCCGGTCACGCCGACGAGGTGCTCGCGCCTTTCGTCGGCTCCGGCGCCAGCCTGGCGCGGCTGCGTGAAGCGGTGGCGGCGCTGGAGGCGGCGCTTCGGGCAAAGGGCCTGGGCTTGTACCGCGTGACGCTGCCGCCGCAGGCCCTGGAGGGACGGGTGGTGCTGGCCCTCGAGCCGCAACGACTTGACCGGATCGAGGTGCAAGGCAACAGCCTTTCCAGCGAGGCTCAGGTCCGCCGCAGCCTGCCAGCGCTGGTGACCGGCAATACGCCCGACCTGCACCAGCTCGCGGCCCAGGCCTCGCTGGCCAATGACAGTCCGGTCCGGCAGGTACAGGTGGTGCTGCGTGAAGGGCGCGCCGACATGCCAGGCGCAGGTCGGGGGGAGGGCGACGCCGGCGCCGGTGAGCGCGTGGAGGCGGGCCGGGTCGACGCCAGGATTTTGGTGCGCGAGCAGCGGCCCGCATCGGTGACCGCGACCTTGTCCAACCATGGCAGCGCCGCTACCGGGCAGGACCGATTCACGATCAGTGGCCGCTACGCCGACCTGGCCGGTCGTGATATCGACCTGCAGGCAAGCTACACCACCTCACTCGAGCGGCCCCAGGATGTTCGTCAGGCAGGGCTCTCCCTGCGGGTGCCGCTTTACCCGCTGGGCGCGCAGCTCTCCGGCTTCATCACCCGCTCAGACATCGTTGGCGACTTCGGCGACTTCCGCAGCACCGGTGCGGGCTCGGTCTCGGGTCTTGAACTGGCGACCTACCTGGCCACCGGCGGACAGGCCCGCCACCGTGTGGCGCTGAGCCTGCAGGACCGCCTGTTCGAAACGACCCGGATTGACGGCCAGTTGCTTCCCGGCCAGGTGGACCGACGCACCCGCCCCTTGGGCTTGCGCTATGCGGGGCGGCTGGAGGGCCAGCCTGGGGCGACCCCCGAGGCGGGCCCCATGGCAGCCCTGCGGCCCGAGGCCGGGCAATGGCAGTGGGCCGCCGAGTGGCTGGCGAATACTGGGTCTGGTGCCGGCAATGACCTGGCGGCCTATCAGTCGGAAGACCCGCGCGTGCACCGGGTGCGATGGCAGGCCCTGCGGCTGTCGATCGCCAATGGCCGGGACCTGTCCGCCTGGCGCCTGCTCTGGCGGGTGCAGGGCCAATTGGCCAGCACCGCCCTGATCGCCGGCGAGCAGTTTGGCCTCGGTGGTCTGAACTCGGTGCGCGGCACCCGTGACGAGCGGCCCTTGTCCGGCGACAGCGGCTGGCAGGGCTCGGTGGAACTCGCTGCCCCGCCCCGAGATGGCTGGCGAGCCGTCGCCTTCGTCGACGCCGGCGGCATCGCGAGCAAACCCGCGCAGGACGGTGAGCCGGCGCTTGACCGGCTCGCCAGCGCAGGGCTGGGCCTGCGTTGGAGCGACCCCAGGCTCGCGTTGGTGCTGGATTGGGGCCGTATCATCATAGGCAGCCGCATTCCGCTGGCAGTGCGGCCCAGCGCGCCGCAGCGGGGTGACGAGCGGCTGTACCTGGCCCTTTTCTTCCGATTCTGATTCTGACTGCGAGCACTTCATTCATGGCTGGTCTTCAAGCCGATACGCCCGTTCCCACCTCCGTCACCGCCCACGGCCAGTCCCGTGTGCTGGAAGTGGCCTTTTCCGACGGCGCCCACTTTCGCATTCCGTTTGAACTGATGCGCGTGTACTCGCCCTCGGCCGAGGTGCAGGGGCATGGCCCCGGGCAAGAGGTGCTGCAGACTGGCAAGCGCGAGGTCACGCTGGAGGCGCTCGAGCCGGTGGGCAACTACGCGGTGCAGCCGCACTTCTCCGACGGGCATTCGAGCGGGCTCTTTTCCTGGGCCTACCTCTACAGGCTAGGGGCCGAGCAAGACCGGCTGTGGGCCGACTACGAGCGCCGCCTGGCTGAGGCCGGCCGGGGGCGGGACGAGCCGATGCCGGTAGCGGCTGGCGGCTCCTGTAGTCACTGAGGAGCGAGCGCCGCTCTGGGTGGCCGCTTTGCCGCCTTTGCGAATGCGGCCTTTTCGCAGGCGGCCTTTGTGCCCTGCGGTCAGTCATGCCCCGGCCGGGCCGGGGTTTTCGCCCGCCCGCGGGGGCCACGCCTCCTACAATCGCCTCTATGAGTTCCACCCATTTCGGCTTCCAGCAGGTCGACGAGCAGGACAAGGCCCGCCGCGTGCGCGGTGTGTTCGACTCCGTGGCCTCCCGCTACGACATGATGAACGACCTCATGTCGATGGGCCTGCACCGCGCCTGGAAGGTCTATACCGTCATGGTGGCCGACCTGCGCCCGGGCCATCAGGTGCTGGACATCGCCGGCGGCACCGGTGACATGGCCGAGGCCTTCGCGCGCAAGGTCGGGCCCACCGGGCGGGTCGTGCACACCGACATCAACGAGGCCATGCTGCGCACCGGCCGTGACCGCCTAGTTGACGCTGGTCTGGTGCTGCCTACCCTGGTGTGCGACGCCGAGAAGCTGCCCTTTCCCGATGCCAGCTTTGACCGCGTCTGCGTCGCCTTCGGCCTGCGCAACATGACCCACAAGGATGTGGCCCTGCGCGAGATGCACCGTGTGCTGCGCCCAGGTGGCAAGTTGTTGGTGCTGGAGTTCTCCCGCATCGCCAAGCCCCTTGCCAAGGCCTACGACTGGTATTCCTTCAATGTGCTGCCCCGCTTGGGCCAGATGGTGGCGGGCGACGCCGAGAGCTACCGCTACCTGGCGGAATCGATCCGCATGCATCCCGACCAGGAAAGCTTGAAGACCCTGATGAAGGAAAGCGGTTTTAGTCATGTGGATTTCCACAACCTCACTGGCGGAGTGGTCGCGCTTCATGTTGGAATACGGTCCTAAATCCAGTTCGGGCATTTGCAGATCAATGCCCGAGGGCGGATTGAGAGCCGTGGGCAGCACGCCTTCGGTCGCCTTTTGCACCTCTTCGCCCACAGCCGGGCGCCTTTTGAAGGAAGACGTGAGATGAAGTTCTGGACTGCGCTTGTCGCCGGCGTCTTGCTGGTGGCCTCTATGCAAGCCGAGGCTGCACGCCGTATGGGCGGTGGCAACTCCGTCGGTCGCCAATCTGGCAACGTCACCCAGCGCGAGGCCGTCCGCCCCGCCGCGCCTTCCAACACCGCCCCTGCCAACGCCGCGCCGGGGGCCACCCCTGGTGCTCCCGCGGCCGCCCCGCAGACCGCGGCCGCTCAGCGCCCGGCTGGTGCGCCGCCGCAGGCCGCTCCTTCCCGCCCCTGGGCCGGCATGCTGGGCGGCCTCGCGGCCGGCCTGGGCCTGGCCTGGCTGGCGCACTCCCTCGGAATGGGCGAGGCGTTCGGACAGTTCCTGCTCTTCGCCCTGGTGGGCCTGGCCCTGGCGATGGCTGTAATGTTCTTCCTGCGCCGGCGTTCGACGCAGCGCATGGCTTACGCCGGCGCCGGCGGCGCCTACCCTGATTCAGCCGCCAGCGTCCCGCAATACAACCCGGCCAAGGTCGGTAACGACGCCTCGGCCCGGCCCTGGGAGAGCGCAAACACCCATTTCGAGCCGGCGGCACCGGCGCCACAGGCCGCATCCCAAGGTGGACTGCGGATTGGCGCTGGCCTCGCGGGCGGCAACTGGAGCATCCCGGCCGGTTTCGACGCCGACGGTTTCGTGAATGCAGCCAAACAAAATTTCGTCCTTCTCCAGCAAGCCTGGGACCGTGGCGATGTCGCGGCCCTGCGGGTCATGATGACCGACGACATGGTCGGCGAGATCCGCAACCAGCTGGCCGAACGCGACGCCTTGCGCGGCACCGGCCCCAACCAGACGGATGTGGTCATGCTCGAGGCTCAGCTCCTGGGCATTGAGGACCTGGGCGATGGCTACATGGCCAGCGTCGAATTCTCCGGTCTGATCCGCGAGGAGCCCTCGGCGGGTCCCAGCCCCTTCCGCGAAGTCTGGAACATGACCAAGCTCAAGGACGGCCGCAGCGGTTGGCTCGTGGCGGGCGTGCAGGCGCTCCAGTGACCCTTCGCTGAAGCGGGCGCGGCAGCTTCGGCCGGTCGGGCCCGCGGCTGCGGGAATAATCGGGGCCATGGCCACACCGTCCCCTTCCGAATTTATTGATGCGCTCGCCGAGCGTGTTATTCCCGTGCTCACCCCCCTGCTCCAGCCGGCGGCGGGTGAGGTTCGCCACCGTCTGGTTCTGCTCCTCAACCATGTGCTGGGGCAGGAACCCGAGGCCATGGCGCGTCTTGCGCGTCAGAGGGGCCGCGTGGTCGAACTGTCATGGCGTGAGTGGCGCCTGCGGCTACAGGCCTCTGCTGCCGGCCTGCTGGAGCAGGCCCCCGAGGGGGCCGCCGCCCACCTCACTCTGACCATCGCCGAGGATTCGCCTTGGGTCCTGGCCCAGGCCGCCCTGCGCGGCGACAAACCCCCGGTTCGCATTGCGGGCGATGTGCAGCTGGCCGCAGAGGTCAACTGGCTGGTGGACCATGTGCGCTGGGATCTTGAGGAGGACCTGGCACGGCTGCTGGGCGACGCCCCCGCGCATGCCTTGGTGGAGGGGGGCCGTCAGGCCGCGGCCGCCTTGCGTGCCTTTGCCGTCTCCCTTGCGGAGCGCTTCCCGCTTCGCAGCGGCTCCCCGGGTGATGTCAGTCCCAGGACGCGCTCTCCGGACGCGGGTGGTCCGCGATGAGGCGGGCCCTGCGGGTTCTTTTCATTCTCGGGGTTGTGGTTCGCTTCGGGCTGGACCAGCTCGCGATGGATCAGCTCCGGCACCCTGTTCTGAGGGCGCTGACCCGGCTGCTGGCTGTGGGCCGACGGCTCCAAGCCCCGCGCGGGCAAAGGCTGCGGGAGGCGCTCGAGCACCTGGGCCCCATCTTCGTCAAGTTCGGGCAGGTGCTCTCCACCCGGCGCGACTTGCTGCCGCCAGACATCGCCGACGAGCTGGCCTTGTTGCAAGACCGGGTGCCGCCGTTCCCGCCTGAGGTCGCGGTGGCTACGATCGAGCGCGCCTTCGGCCGCAAAGTGGACGAGGTCTTCACCAGTTTCGAGCGAGAGCCGGTGGCCAGCGCTTCCATCGCCCAAGTGCACTTCGCCACCTTGCGCACCCGCGATGGACAGCTGCGGGAGGTTGCGGTCAAGGTGCTGCGTCCCGGCATGCTCACCGTGATCGACAAGGACCTCGCACTGATGCGGACGATGGCGGCCTGGGTTGAACGCCTCTCGGCCGACGGCCGGCGGCTGAAGCCCCGCGAGGTGGTGGCCGAGTTCGACAAGTACCTGCACGACGAGCTGGACCTGGTGCGGGAAGCGGCCAATGCCGCGCAATTACGCCGCAACATGGACGGTCTGGGTCTGGTGCTGGTACCGGAGATGTTCTGGGACTTCTGCCATCCCGAGGTGATGGTCATGGAGCGCATGTTCGGTGTGCCCATCTCCCAGGTGGATCGCCTGCGCGAGGCCGGTGTCGATATGAAGGCGCTGGCGCGTGACGGCGTCACCATCTTCTTCACCCAGGTATTTCGCGACGGCTTCTTCCACGCTGATATGCACCCGGGCAACATCCAGGTGAGCCTCGCGCCGGCGACCTTTGGCCGCTACATCTCGCTGGACTTCGGCATCATCG
This sequence comes from Ramlibacter sp., assembly GCF_029866045.1. Taxonomy (GTDB): domain Bacteria; phylum Pseudomonadota; class Gammaproteobacteria; order Burkholderiales; family Burkholderiaceae_C; genus Ramlibacter. The sequence continues at coordinate 23,586 of NZ_JARXAB010000104.1, forward strand.
GCACGCTCACCGAGTTCGACAAAGAGTACCTGGCGCAGAACTTCACCGCGTTCTTTCGTCGGGACTACAAGCGTGTTGCCGAGTTGCACATTGAGTCGGGCTGGGTTCCCCCGCAGACCCGGGTCGACGAGCTCGAGTCCGCCATCCGCTCGGTCTGCGAGCCGTATTTCGACCGCCCGCTCAAGGAAATTTCCCTCGGCATGGTGCTGATGCGCCTGTTCCAGACCTCGCGCCGCTTCAATGTTGAAATCCAGCCCCAACTGGTACTGCTGCAAAAGACCCTTCTGAACATTGAGGGCCTGGGCCGCGAGCTCGACCCGGACCTCGATCTCTGGAGTACCGCCCGGCCCTTCCTCGAGCGCTGGATGCTGGACCAGGTGGGGCCAGGCCGCTTCTGGCGCGAACTCAAGGACCAGGCGCCCCGGTACGCCAAGCTGCTGCCCGACCTGCCACGCCTGCTGACCGACTATCTGCGCCAGCCCCCGGGGATCAGTCGACGAGACCTGCAGCAACTGCTCGAGGAGCAGCGACGCACGCACCGCTTGCTGCAGTCCGTCGTCTACACAGGCTTGGGTTTTGCTTTGGGTGCGATGGCCATGCTGGTACTGGGGCACTTTTCCCAGTACTGAGTGCGTGGTCAGGATGACCTGAACCATAATCATCGCGCTCGGCTTGCCCCACCCTACCGCCTCGCCCTAGAAGGAGTCCTGCAGATGCTGCTCACGTTGGTCATCATCTACCTTTTGGTCACCATCGGAATTGGCCTGTACGCGGCCAAGCGAGTCAAGAACACCACTGACTTCGCCATCGCCGGCCGCCACCTCCCCCTGATCATGGTGGTGACGACCACCTTCGCCACCTGGTTTGGCTCCGAGACGGTGCTGGGGATACCTGCCAAGTTCATCGAGAACGGCCTCGGCGGTGTGGTGGAGGACCCGTTCGGGGCCGGCACCTGCCTGATCCTGGTGGGCCTGTTCTTCGCCGGCAAGCTCTACCGGATGACCCTGCTGACCATCAGCGACTATTACCGCGAGCGTTTCGGCCGCACGGTCGAGGTCGTGTGCTCGGTGATCATCATGGTCAGCTACCTGGGCTGGGTGTCTGCCCAGGTGACCGCCCTGGGCCTGGTGTTCAACGTGCTGTCTGCCGGGGCGATCAGCGTTCCACTGGGGATGGTGATCGGCGTGGTCTCTATCCTGGCCTACACCCTCTTTGGCGGCATGTGGTCGGTGGCCCTGACTGACTTTATCCAGATGATTATCTTGGTGGTGGGGCTGACCGCGATCGCGATTTTTGCTGGCAACATGGCCGGCGGCGCCGACAAGGTGATCGACTTGGCCACCAGCCGCGACCTGTTCAAGTTCTGGCCCGAGCCTACCTTCACAGACATCGCCTTCTTCCTGGCGGCCGCCGTGACCATCATGTTCGGCTCCATTCCGCAGCAGGATGTGTTCCAGCGTGTCATGTCCGCCAATAGCGAGGGCGCTGCCCGCAAGGGTGCAGTGATCGGGGGTGTGTTCTACATCCTGTTCGCTTTTGTGCCGATGTTCATTGTGGTGAGCGCCCTGATCGTGATGCCCGAGAAGACGGCAGACCTGCTCAAGGAGGATCCGCAGAAGGTCATGCCTACCCTGGTGCTTGAGTACATGCCGTTTGCCATGCAGGTGCTATTTTTTGGTGCGCTGCTTTCGGCTATCAAGTCCACCGCCTCGGCCACCCTGCTGGCCCCCAGCGTCACATTCACCGAGAACATCTGGCGCCAGTTCCGTCCGCACACCAGCGACCAGCAGCAGTTGCGCACCATGCGGATCACCGTGCTCGTTTTCAGCACATTCGTCCTGACCTACGCCATCTACATGCAGGGCACCTCGATCTACGAGATGGTCTCGGGTGCCTATCAGGTGACCTTGGTGGGGGCCTTTATCCCACTGGTTTTCGGTCTGTACTGGAAGCGGGCTACCACACAGGGTGCCATCTTCGCCATCGTCCTGGGGTTGGTGACCTGGCTGCTATTTATGGTCACCCCCGCGGGCGAGGCCTTCCCCGGACAGCTCGCCGGGCTGCTGGCATCGCTCTTCGGCATGCTGGTTGGGTCGCTGGGCCCGCAGGCGATACGCAACGCCCACGCCTCTCACCACAAGCTCGCCGGACTCTGAGCCGGGTCTGGCTTGGCACGGGCGGAGGGCACTTTGCGCGCTCCCCTGCAGCGCCGGGGACGCGGGTTTGTAAAAGCAGCCCGCCTATAATTGAAGGTTTTGCACCCTTAACCCCTGCCATGCCCATTTACGCCTACAAGTGCGGGTCCTGTGGCCATGCCAAGGACGTCCTGCAAAAGATCTCCGATGCACCCCTTGACACCTGCCCGGCTTGCAATGCGGAAGCCTTCTCCAAGCAGGTAACTGCCGCCGGCTTCCAACTCAAGGGCTCTGGCTGGTACGTGACCGACTTCCGCGGTGGGTCGAGCGGGGCGGCCAAGTCTTCGGAGCCGGCCAGCGCCGAGACTGGCGGCGGTGCCGGTGGGGCGGCTACTGCCGGTAGCGCCGCAGCAGCTACCTCTGGTGAATCCTCCGCGTCAAACGCCCCCGCCGCTGCGTCCTCTGATGCGCCTGCCGCTGCTGGTGGCTGCGGTACCTCTTGCGCCTGCCACTAACCCCCGGAGTTTCCTGCCCATGATGTCTGCTCTGCGTAAATGGTTCTTCGCCGGCCTGCTGGTGGTGCTGCCCCTGGCTATCACTGTGTGGGTGCTGCAGTGGATCCTGGGCACGCTCGACCAGACACTCCTGATCCTGCCCGCGAACTGGCAGCCTGACCTGCTGATCGGCGTCCACATCCCTGGTCTTGGCGTGTTGCTGGCGCTCGTCATTTTGCTGGTGGTGGGCGCGGTGGCCAGCAATTTCATCGGTCGCCGTCTGCTTAGCTGGGGCGATGGCGTGCTGCATCGCATCCCGGTGGTGCGCTCGATCTACTCGGGCGTCAAGCAGGTGTCGGACACCTTGTTTTCCGAAAACGGCAACGCCTTTCGCACCGCTGTGCTCATCGAGTGGCCGCGCGCGGGTGTGTGGACCATCGGCTTTGTCACCGGATCGCCCGGTGGCGACGTTCCCAATCATCTGGGCGATGACTACCAGAGCGTTTACGTGCCCACCACCCCTAACCCCACCGGCGGCTACTTCGTCATGCTGCGCAAGTCCGATTGCATTGAGCTGCGCATGACCGTTGACGAGGCGCTTCGCTATGTGATCTCCATGGGCGTTGTTGCACCGCCGCCGCCCGCCGCCGGCGCCGAGCCCACCACTCCGACCCTCCCCCAGTAAAGCGCCACCTCCAGGCGCCGGAAGCAAGCCATGTCCAGTCAGAAAATGCGTACCACCTACTGCGGCCTCGTGACCGAGGCCCACATGGGCCAGACCGTCTCCCTGTGCGGGTGGGTCAACCGACGGCGTGACCACGGGGGCGTGATCTTCGTTGACCTGCGTGACCGCGAGGGCTATGTCCAGATCGTGTGCGACCCCGACCGCGCGGAGACGTTCAAGACGGCCGAGGGTCTGCGCAATGAGTTTTGCGTCCAGGTCACCGGTCTGGTGCGGGCCCGGCCTGCCGGCACCACCAACGAGGGTCTCAAGAGCGGCAAGATTGAGGTGCTTTGCCACGAGTTGACGGTGCTCAACCCTTCGGTCACCCCGCCCTTCCAGGTCGACGACGAGAACCTGTCCGAGACCACCCGCCTGGTGCACCGCGTGCTGGACCTGCGCCGCCCGTACATGCAAAACAACCTCATGCTGCGCTACAAGGTCAGCATGGAGACGCGCAAGTTTCTCGACGCCAACGGCTTCATCGACATCGAAACGCCGATGCTCACCAAGAGCACGCCAGAGGGCGCGCGTGACTACCTGGTTCCCAGCCGCGTGCACGATGGCATGTTCTTCGCGTTGCCCCAGTCGCCGCAGCTGTTCAAGCAGCTCTTGATGGTGGCGGGCTTCGACCGCTACTACCAGATCACCAAGTGCTTCCGCGACGAGGATCTGCGCGCCGATCGCCAACCCGAGTTCACCCAGATCGACATCGAGACCTCCTTCCTCACCGAGGAAGAGATCCGCGTCATGTTCGAGGGAATGATCCGTAGCACCTTCAAGAACGTCATCGACGTCGACCTGCCAGCCTTCCCGGTGATGAAGCATTCCGACGCGATGCGCCTGTACGGCTCCGACAAGCCCGACCTGCGGGTGAAGCTCGAGTTCACCGAGCTCACCGATGTGATGAAGGACGTGGACTTCAAGGTCTTTTCGACTCCGGCCAACCAGGCCGATGGCCGCGTCGTGGGCCTGCGCGTGCCTGGCGGCGGCGAGATGACGCGTGGCGAGATTGACGGCTACACCGAGTTCGTGAAGATCTACGGCGCCAAGGGCCTGGCCTGGATCAAGGTCAATGAGGCAAACAAGGGTCGCGAGGGACTGCAGTCACCCATCGTGAAGAACCTGCACGACGCCTCCATTGCCGCCATCCTTGAGCGTACCTGCGCCCAGGACGGCGACCTGATCTTCTTCGGTGCCGACAAGGCCAAGATCGTCAATGACGCCATTGGCGCCCTGCGTGTGAAGGTCGGCCACAGCGAGTTCGGCAAGGCCCGCGGTCTGATCGACGGCGCGTGGAAGCCGCTGTGGGTGGTCGACTTCCCCATGTTCGAATATGACGACGATGCCCAGCGCTGGAATGCGGTGCATCACCCCTTCACCAGCCCGAAGGACGGCCACGAAGACTGGCTGGAGACCGATCCCGGTCGCTGCGTCGCCAAGGCCTACGACGCGGTGCTCAACGGCATCGAACTCGGCGGCGGCTCGGTGCGTATCCACCGGGAGGACGTGCAAAGCAAGGTCTTCCGCGCGCTCAAGATCGACGCCGAGGAGGCCCAGGCGAAGTTCGGCTTCCTGCTTGACGCATTGCAGTACGGCGCGCCTCCGCACGGCGGCATCGCCATCGGTCTCGATCGCTTCGTCATGCTCATGGCCGGCGCCGAGAGCCTGCGCGATGTGATTGCTTTCCCCAAGACTCAGCGCGCCCAGTGCCTGCTGACCCAGGCCCCCGGCCCGGTCGACGAGAAGCAACTGCGCGAGCTGCATATCCGCTTGCGCAATACGCAGGCTGCCTGAGACCCCGCGGGTCCACAATGCAGCGGCCCACCGGATGGCTGCGGCAAAATCAAAGGGCGCCCCGTGAGAACACGGGCGCCCTTTGTCATTCAAGCCCCATGCGACCTGGCCCACTCAAGATTCCCGTCTCCGTCCTGGTGGTGATCCACACCCCCGCGCTGGAGGTCCTGATGATCCGCCGCGCCGATGGCGGCGAGCACTGGCAGTGCGTGACGGGTAGCCGCGATGCCACCGACGCCGACCTGCACCACACCGCCTGGCGCGAAGTCGGCGAGGAGACCGACATCGCTTGCGGGCCAGGAACCCCCCTGCACACTGGCCTGCTGCCATGGGGCCTGACCAATACCTATGAGATCTGGCCCCAGTGGCGCCACCGCTACCCGCCCGAGGTCACGCACAACACCGAGCATTTGTTCAGCCTGTGCGTCCCCACCGGCACGCCGGTACGGCTCAACCCTCTCGAGCACACCGACCACCGCTGGCTGTCCTGGCGCGAGGCCGCCGACGTCTGCTTCTCACCGTCCAACGCTGAGGCCATCTTGCTGCTGCCACAATGGGCCGCATGACACGTTCCCTGCGGGTCGCCACTTACAACATCCATAAGGGTGTGCAGGGCCTGGGTCCCGGGCGCCGCCTCGAGATCCACAACCTGCAGCTGGCGGTGGAACAGATCGACGCTGACGTCGTCTGCCTGCAGGAGGTGCGCCGCTTCCACCAGCGCGAGGCGCGCCGCCTGCCGCGCTGGCCGGCGCTGCCGCAGGCCGACTACCTCGCTCCCGACGGTTACCACGCCGTGTATCGCACCAATGCCGTCACCCGTCACGGGGAGCATGGCAACGCCCTGCTCACGCGCTGGCCGGTGCGGGCCTTCGGCCACGAGGACATGTCAGACCACCGCTTCGAGCAACGGGGATTGCTCCATGTCGAGGTCGAGGTCGAGGGGGTGCCGTTGCATGTGATCGTCGTCCACCTGGGTCTGATCGCGGCCAGCCGCCGTCGCCAGGTGGCGCAGCTCGGGCGGTTCATAGAGCGCGAGGTGCCAGCAGGCGTACCGCTGGTGGTCGCCGGCGATTTCAACGACTGGGGCGCTAAGTTGCAGGCGCCGATGGAGGCTCTGGGCCTGGCCGATTGCGGCGCCCAAATGGGGCGTCGGCCGCTGACTTTCCCCGCGCGGCTGCCGCTGGCCCAGCTCGATTTTGTCTACTCGCGGGGCTTGCACGTGGTGGAGGTGACGGTGCCCCACGGTCCTGTCTGGCGCCGCATGTCGGACCACCTGCCGCTGATCGCGGATCTGAGGTTCTGAGGCCGAAGCGCGCAGAGCCTGAGTACGAATCGAGCACCCACCGCATGTCACGCCCGACCGGATTGCTTCGCGCTGGCCACCAACTGCAATTGCTCGAGGGGTCGGCTGAATTCTTTCCCGCACTGGCGGCCGCCATGGACGCTGCCCGTCACGAGATCTGGCTGGAGAGCTATATCTTTGACTTCACTGGCACTGGGGCTGGTGTGGCCCAGGCTTTGGAGCGCGCTGCCCTGCGTGGGCTGCAAGTGCGGGTCCTGGTCGACGGTTTCGGAAGCGAGACACCTCCGCTTCCGTGGCGCGAGAGGTTCGCACGGGCCGGGGTGCAGTGGCAGGTCTATGAGCCCCTGGGCAGCCGGCTGCGCCTGGCCTGGCCGGGCAGCTGGCGCCGGCTGCACCGCAAGCTCTGCGTGGTGGATGGCGTGCTGGCCTTCTGCGGCGGTATCAATATCCTCGACGACATGCATGACCCGCGTCACGGCGTTTTGCCTGCGCCTCGCCTCGACTTTTGCGTGCAGTTGCGTGGGCCGCTGGTTGCAGACATTTACCAAGCCATGCACCAGCTATGGCTGCGCCAGCCAGGGGTGCACGGCTTCCAGCGGCAGGCACTGGCCGAGGCCTGGTTGCCGCAACCGGCCGACCGCCGCCCCGCGCCGGGCCCTGCCAACCCCGTAGCAGGCCTGGTGCGCGCCGCCCTGCTGCTGCGGGACAACCTCCGGTACCGCGCGGGTATCGAGCGCGCCTACCTGCGAGCGATTGGTCGCGCGCGGGAGGAGGTGCTGATTGCTAACGCCTACTTCCTGCCCGGGCGCCGGCTACGCCTGGCGCTCGAGCGCGCCGCGCAGCGGGGCGTGCAGGTGCGCTTGCTGCTTCAGGGCCGTTACGAGTATTTCATGCAGTACTACGCCAGCCGGCCGGTGTACGCCAGCCTGCTGCGCGCGGGCGTATCCATTCACGAGTACGCGCCAAGCTTTCTACATGCCAAGGTGGCGGTGATCGACGGCTGCTGGGCCACGGTGGGCTCCTCCAACCTCGACCCCCTCAGCCTGTTGCTGGCGCGTGAGGCCAACCTGGTGGTGGAAGACGCAGTTTTCGCCGGCGTCTTGCGCGAGCGCCTGCTCCAGGTCATTCGCATCGAGGGCGAGGAGACCGACCCCATGCAATACGCCATGCGTCCCTGGCGGGAGCGGGTGCTTGAGCGTCTGGGGCTGGTGGTGATGCGTCTGGCACTCGCGGTGCAAGGCAAACGCTACTTGTGAAACCTAAAGTTCGCGCGTCTCCGAAAGCACGGACTCCGGGTGGGGCGGTGTTAGCATCCCCTATGCTCATGAAAGCCGATTCGCCCTCCAGTCCCCCAGGCGCCGCTGATTCGTCCGACGAAGGCGTGCCGGTCTCCGTCAAGATCCGCGAGCGGATCCAGGCGTCGCGCCGGCGTTTCCACGCCAACGACAACATCGCTGAGTTCATCAAGCCCGGCGAGCTCGAGGCGCTCCTCGATGAGGTGTCGGGCAAGATGAAGGGCGTCCTCGAGAGCCTGGTCATCGACACCGTCAACGACCACAACACCGGCGACACCGCGCGCCGGGTGGCCAAGATGTACGTCAACGAGGTGTTCCGCGGTCGCTATGTGGCGCCGCCAAGCATCACAGAATTCCCTAACGCCGAGCACCTCAATGAGTTGATGATCGTCGGCCCGATCACCGTGCGCTCGGCCTGCAGCCACCATTTCTGTCCGGTCATCGGCCGTATCTGGATTGGCGTGTTGCCCAACGAGCACACCAATGTGATTGGCCTGTCCAAGTACGCGCGCTTGGCCGAGTGGGTCATGGGCCGTCCTCAGATCCAGGAAGAGGCAGTGGTGCAATTGGCCGACCTGATCATGGAAAAGACCCAGCCCGACGGCCTGGCCATCGTGATGGAGGCCAGCCACTACTGCATGGCCTGGCGTGGTGTGAAGGACATGGACAGCCGAATGATCAACTCGGTGATGCGTGGTGTGTTCCTCAAGGACCCCGCCTTGCGCCGGGAGTTCCTGTCGCTGATTCCCAAGAATCCCTGAGGTCACACCATGCTCGTGCGTCTTCTCTATTGCAGCCGTACCGTTGACGACAGTCAGGCGGCCATTGACTCCATCGTGACGCAGTCGCGTCAGCACAACCCGCAGTCTGGCATCACCGGGATCCTTTGCTATGGCGGCGGCATCTTTTTGCAGGCCATTGAAGGTGGGCGTCAACCGGTGTCCGACCTGTTCGGCACCATTCAGGGGGACGGCCGTCACAAGGACGTGTGCCTGCTGCACTTCGAAGAGATTACCGAGCGCCGCTTCGGCGGCTGGACCATGGGCCAGGTCAATCTGAGCAAGGTCAACCACTCGATCCTGCTCAAATATTCCGAGCGTCCCGAGCTCGACCCCTACTCGGTCTCTGGCCGGGTCTCGCTGGCGTTGCTCGAAGACCTGATGGCCACCGCCGCGATCTGCGGCCGGGCCTGAGCCAGACCCGGCCCCCAGGGGCCTTGCCCGCCGGCAGGCCCTGACCCCTCGATCCCCTGCGTCCGCACATGACGACAGACGCCGTTCTGGCCGCGCCAAACCTTCTCGGCTGCGACTTTTCCAGCAGCCCGAGCCGGCGCAAGCCCATCATGCTGGCCCAGGGCCGGCGCAAGGGCGAGGCGGTCACGCTTGCTGGCATCCTGAGTTTCGACACCTTGCCCGGCTTCGGCCAGTGGCTCGCGCAGCCCGGCGACTGGGTCGGCGGTTTCGATCTGCCTTTCGGCTTGCCGCGCGAGTTGGTCGAGTCCCTGAATTGGCCGACCGACTGGGCCGGCTGCATGGACCACTACTGCGGCCTGTCCCGCGCCGAGATTCGCGAGCGCTTCGCCGCCTTTTGCGCGGCGCGGCCTGCGGGTGGCAAGTTCGCCCACCGGGCCTTCGACCGCCTGGCAGGCTCGAGTCCGTCGATGAAATGGGTCAACCCCCCGGTGGCCTTCATGCTGCACGCGGCGGTGCCTTTGCTGCGGCAGGCCGGTGTGGATTTGCCGGGGCTATGCGCAGGAGACCCGCGGCGGGTGGCGCTTGAGGCCTACCCGGGTTTGCTGGCGCGCGAGTTGATCGGCCGGCGCAGCTACAAAAGCGACGACCGCGCCAAGCAGACCCCGGAGCGCCTGATTGCGCGTAAGGACCTTGTCTGTGCCCTCGAAACCGGTCAGAGCCGGCTGGGCCTGCGTCTGCGCCTGACCCATGCCCAGCGCGACGCCCTCGCCGAGGACGCCAGCGGTGACCGCCTGGACGCGGTGCTGTGCCTGATGCAGGCGGCCTGGGGCGAACTTCAGGGCCCGCCGCGTTGGGGCTTGCCAGCGCAGGTCGATTCGCTGGAAGGCTGGATCGTCAGCGCCTGAGGCAGGCCGACGGCCCTCACGGGCGGCCGACCTTCTTGGGCGACCGACAGACATGGCCGACCCCGCTTTGCTCAGGGCCGCACGACGAGCAGATTGCGCACGCTCTTGACGCCTTTGCTGCCCCGCGCCAGGGTCTCAGCCTGCGATTTTTCTGCCGCTGTTTTGGCAAACCCCGAGAGGATCACGTTGCCCTCCTGGGTGTCGACATCGATCGCCATCGCGCTGGTGCTCTTGTCCCCCACCAGGCTGGATTTAACCGAGGCGGTGATGGTCTTGTCGTCGATGTAGGTGCCAACGGATTGCTGGCCCTGGAGGACCGAGCAGCCACCGGTTGCCAGCGTCATGCCCCCGAGCAGGGCCAGAACCAGAACCCATCCGGGCTGGCTCAGGGAGGTGGATCTCGGCGGGAAACTGCGCAATGTCATGGGGATCTCCTTCAAAGGTGGCGAGGAAGGCCCAAGCGGGCCTGGGTGGCAAGATGGGCCATGGGGCATACCGTGGGTTTGGCGGACGAAAGCGGTGTGGGCGTCACGCGGGCGCGGGGCTCAGTCGTGTTCGTTGCGGTTGCGGTTGCGGATGCTGAGGATGAGCGCTGCCAAGGCCCCGCCAGCCGCCGCGGCGATGAGCGTGGAGCGCAGGGGCTGGTCGGACACGTAGCGGCGGGTGGCCTCTGCGTAATGCCCCATGTGCCGCTGCGCGGCGCTGGTGGTCTCGGCCACGCCCTCTCTCAGGTCTCGCATGCGGCTGGCCGCACGTTCGAGCCCCTGGGCCGCGAACTCGCGCGCGCTATCGGCCCAGCGGTTGCCCGCGTGGCCAACCTCATCGGACCAATGCTGTGCACGCTCGCGTGCTGCGTGACGGGAGGCGATGCGGAACGGGTGATTGAACATAGGCGAACCTCCGGTGGCTTGATCTGCGGGTGCCTCTGGCGGCTGGGCCGCAGGGCAGGGGAGTCCACGCTAGGACGCGCTAGCCCCTCACTCGATAGGCGCGTGACCCGTGATGCCGTGCGACCACGGCCCTGTACCGGGTAGGCCAGCGGGCTGCTGCAGCCCTGCGCGCAGATCAATCGGCCTGGTCACGCCGCCCAGAGCTGCGCGACTGCGCCAAACGACTCCATTGCCACTCTTTAATGAATAGAATGGGATTCATTCTTGCGGTCGATTTTGGTGCGAATGAGGTATTTCGAGGGGTTTCGGAACTGTGTCGGGACCACCCCTCCCACGGACCCATCGACCGACACAGGGATGCCGTCAAGGAAAGAGTGTTCAGATGATCAAAGTCGGTATCGTGGACGACCATGCCATCGTGCGGTCGGGCCTCAAGCAGTTCTTCTCCGAGCAGGTCGACCTGCGGGTGGTGGGCGAGGCGGCCAGCGGCCGGGAGGCCATCGACCTGGTGCGCACCACCGAGCTCGATGTGCTGGTGATGGACCTGTCCATGCCTGGTCAGAGCGGCATCGACGCGCTGGGCATGATCCGCGCGAAGGCGCCGGACGTGGGCATCCTCATCCTCTCCGGTTATCCGGAGGAGCATTACGCGATGAATCTCATTCGCCAGGGGGCCAGCGGCTACCTCAACAAGGAATGCGAGCCGATGGAAATCGTCAACGCCATCCGCACCATCTCTCTGGGCAGGCGCTACATCTCGCCTGCGGTCGCCGAGTTGCTGGCACAGCAGCTCAATCGCAAGGAAGGTGGCGCGCCGCATGAGCAGTTGTCAGAGCGCGAGTTCCAGGTCTTCCTCAAGCTGGCCAAGGGCGAAACGGCAGGCGACATCGCCCGGGCGCTCTCGCTCTCGGTCAAAACGGTGAGCACCTACCGCACCCGGCTGATGGAAAAGATGAGCCTCTCCTCCAACAGCGACCTCACCTATTACGCCCTCAAGAACAAGCTGATCGACTGAGTTCCCAGCCAGGCGGCCGGCGCGCCTACAGGCGTCGGCAAGTCGCGCCGACCCCGGCGGCACCCTGTCGCATCTCACACTGTCGGAAATGCACACGGCCCCGAGCTTGGGCCGTCTCTTTCACCTCAGTCCCAGGATGCGACTCGTGCAAACCGTTACCACCGGCTTCGTTCTCTTTTTCGGCACCTTGCTGCTGGCCGCGCTGCTGGCGCTGGCCACGGGTTTGCGATGAGTGCGCGGGCTTGGCTCAGTGGGAGCCACAGACCGGGCAGGCCATCTGGCGTGGCACGCGGACCTCGCTCCACTGCAGGCGCAGGCTGTCGAACATCAGCAGCCGGCCGGTTGACGGTTGGCCGATACCCGCCAGCAACTTGAGCGCCTCGGCGGCCTGTAGGCTGCCGATCACTCCGACCAGCGGCGCAAACACGCCCATGGTGGCGCACTGCACCTCTTCGGGCGCCTGCGAAGGTGGAAACAGGCAGGCGTAGCAGGGCGCTTCGGCCTGGCGCGGGTCGAACACGGCCAATTGGCCGTCGAAGCGCAGTGCCGAGCCCGAGACCAGCGGCACCCGGTGGCGCACGCTGGCCGCGTTGACGGCCTGCCGGGTTGCGAAATTGTCCGAGCAGTCCAGCACCAGATCGCAGGTGGGCAGCAATGCGTCGAGCAGGGCGTCGTCGGCACGCGCTGCCAGGGTCTGCACCTGAACCCCAGGGTTGAGCGCCGCCACCGCCGCGCGAGCGGATTCGACCTTGGGCTGGCCGACCCGGTCGGTGGCATGGGCGAGCTGTCGCTGCAGGTTGGTGAGATCCACCTGGTCGGGGTCGACGAGGGTCAGACGGCCGACGCCTGCACTGCCCAGGAACAGCGCCACCGGGGAGCCCAGGCCTCCGGCGCCGATGACCACCGCATGCCCCGCCAGCAGGCGTGCTTGACCCTCCACCCCGATTTCGTCGAGGAGGATGTGGCGGGAGTAGCGCAAGAGCTCGTCGTCGTTCATGGGTCGGCGGGTGAAAGGAAGCCTCGGGAGTCAGGCGCAGCAGCCAGGAAGCAGTCTGCGAGCAGCCGGGTGGAAACCGAGAGGGCCGAGGAGAAGCAGTGGGGCGGCAGTGAAGGAGCGGGAGCAGGTACGTTGAAGGAGGGAAGCGTCGTGGAATTGGCTGGAAAAAAGCCGGCCCGGGGCCGGCTTTGCCAAGTGCGCGTTCAGGCGATCAGTTGTCCTTTTTCTGGTCCTTGCTGGCAACGACCTGGGTCTTGCTCACAACGACTGGGCGTCCCTTGAGGTGGTTGATTGCCTGGATCAGCTGGAAGTCTTTCGGGCCGCCGAACTCCGGCGCGAGGGTGCGCTCAGAGGGCGGCTTGCGGGCCTCTTCCTCGGCCCGCTTGCGCGCTGCTTCGCGTGCGGCCTCGAGCGCGGTGTTGCGCGCCGCGGCAGCGCCCTGATTGTTCCCCAGGTGCTTTTCCAGATCAGCCTCGCGGGTGCGCAGCACGGCGAAGATATTGCCCTCTGAGCTCTCGTCCACCAGCACGTCGGGAACGATACCGCGTGCCTGGATCGATTTGCCGCTGGGGGTGTAGTAGCGCGCGGTGGTGAGCTTGAGGCCGGTGTCGGGACCGAGGGGACGCACCGTCTGCACCGAGCCCTTGCCGAAGGTCTGGCTGCCCATGATGGTGGCTCGCTTGTGGTCCTGCAGGGCGCCAGCCACGATCTCGCTGGCCGAGGCCGAGCCTTCGTTGACCAGCACCACCAGCGGCACGCTCTTGAGGGCCGCTGGCAGCTTGCGCAGTGGGTCGTTACCGGGGCGGCGCAGGTAGAACTCGGGCGCGGCCTTGTAGACGAACTTGCTTTCGGCCAGTTGCCCGTTGGTAGAGACCACGGTCACATTCTCAGGCAGGAAGGCTGCCGAAACCGCGACTGCAGCGTCTAGCAGGCCGCCCGGGTCGTTGCGCAGGTCCAGCACCAAACCCTTGAGCTGAGGCTCGGCCTTGTAGATTTCTTCCAGCCGTCGTGCGAAGTCCTCCACGGTGCGGTCCTGGAACTGCGTCAGCCGGATCCAGCCGTAGCCGGGCTCGATCACCTTGGCCTTGACCGAGACCGTCTTGATCTCTTCGCGGGTGATGGTGACGGAGAAGGTCCGGTCCTCAGACTTGCGCAGCACGGTCAGCACGACCTTGGTATTGGGCTCGCCGCGCATGCGCTTGACGGCCTCATTCAGGGTCATGCCCTTGACCGGTGTTTCGTCGACCCGGGTGATCAGGTCATTGGGCTGCAGGCCGGCACGGAAAGCGGGTGAGCCCTCAATCGGGGACACCACCTTGACCAGGCCGTCCTCCTGCGAGATCTCGATGCCCACGCCAACGAAGCGGCCGCTGGTGCCTTCGCGGAATTCCTTGAAGGACTTCTTGTCGAAGTACTGGGAATGCGGATCCAGGCTGGCCACCATGCCGGTGATGGCCTCGCTGATCAGCTTTTTCTCGTCGACCGCTTCAACATAGTCGCTCTTGACCATGCCGAAAACAGCCGCGAGTTGCTGCAGCTCCTCGAGTGGGAGCGGCGCGAGCGCGCCACGAGCAACCGTCTGCAAAGAGACGGTGGTCAGGGCGCCGGCAAACGCGCCCACGGAAATCCAGCCGGCGATCTTGAGTTTCTGACGCATGGGGGTGAGAGGTGCTTTGGTTCCTGATCCTCAGGAGGCAATATACACCCGGGGTTGGCCTCCGACACCGGCGTCGCGCTCGATGTCCGAGTCGACGGCCGGGCCTTAGGCCGACGCCCACCCAGACGTCCAGATGCCCCAGCCCCGCGGTTCAGGCCTCAGGGGCTCGCCGCCTCAGGCCTTGCCCTGCGCGGCGACGGCGGCTGCTGCTCGGGCTGCGGCCTCGGCGTCGCCCAGGTAGTAGTGGTGAAGCGGCTTCATCTCGGCGTCGAATTCATAGACCAGCGGGATGCCGTTGGGGATGTTCAGGCTCACGATGTCGCTGTCGGAGATGCCGTCCAGATGCTTGATCAGGGCGCGGATCGAGTTGCCATGGGCCGCCACCACCACCCGCTTGCCGGCGCGGATTGCCGGCGCCATGGACTCGTTCCAGAAGGGAACCACCCGGGCCACCGTGTCCTTCAGGCACTCGGTGAGGGGTGTGCCCTCGGGGCCCAGGTCCGCGTAGCGGCGGTCACCGCGCTCGCTGCGCGGGTCTGCGGGCTCCAGGGCCGGCGGCGGCGTGTCGTAGCTGCGGCGCCAGATCAGCACCTGGGCGTCGCCAAATTGCTTGGCCATGTCGGCCTTGTTCAGGCCCTGCAGGGCGCCGTAGTGGCGCTCGTTGAGGCGCCAACTGTGCACCACCGGCAGCCAGGTGCGGTCCATCTCGTCCAGGGTGTGCCAGAGCGTGCGGGTGGCGCGCTTGAGGACGCTGGTAAAGCACAGGTCGAAGTCGTAGCCCTCGGCCTTGAGCAGGCGGCCAGCCGCCTTGGCCTGGTCGACTCCGGTGGGGGTCAGGTCGACGTCGGTCCAGCCGGTGAAGCGGTTTTCGAGGTTCCAGGTCGATTCGCCGTGACGAATCAGGACAAGTTTGTACATGGGCAAGCGCCTGTGGAAGAAAGGGGATAGCCCGGGATTTTAGAATCAGCGGTTTCCACCCCCTCGCGTCCCTCATCCGGACCGCCCTCCCGTGAAATTTCTCATCGACAACTGGATGCTGCTCTCCGTGGCCCTGACCTCCGGTCTCATGCTGCTCGTGCCCGTGATCCGTGGGGGCGTCGGCGCGGGCCTGACCCCGGCGGCCGCCGTCAACCTGATCAACCGCGAGAAGGCGGTGGTCGTGGATGTGTGCAGCGCAGAGGAGTTCGCCGCCGGTCATATCAACGGTGCTCGCCACATTCCCCTGGCCGACTTGTCCAGCCGTCTGCCCGAGCAGGCGAAAAACAAGGCGGTTCCCCTCCTGATGGTGTGCGCCAGCGGCGCGCGGGCCCGCAAGGCCGCCGACACAGCCCGCCGCCTGGGCTACCCCAACGCCCAGGTGCTGGCCGGTGGCCTGCGCGCCTGGAAAGACGCCAACCTGCCTGTCCTGAAGTCCTGAGGAGCCGGTCACCATGCAAGCCGTGAAGATGTACACCACCGCCGTCTGCCCTTACTGCGTGCGTGCCAAGCAGTTGCTCAAGGCGCGTGGCGTCGATGCGATCGAAGAAATCCGCATCGATACCGACCCCATCCGCCGCGACGAGATGATGGCGCTGACCCAGCGCCGTACCGTGCCCCAGATTTTCATCGGCGACACCCATGTCGGAGGTTGCGACGACCTGGTGGCGCTCGACGGCCGTGGCGGCCTGATGCCGTTGCTCCAGGCCGCCTGACATAATCCGCCGACCCTCCATCCTGGTCCCGCTCGAGTTGCAGCAGGGCCGCTTCTTCACGAGAAAACTTCCATGTCCGACGCTCAGGCCCCCGTGTTCCAGATCCTCACCGTGTACCTGAAGGAGGCATCGATCGAGCAGCCCAACTCCCCCGCAATTCGCCTGGAGCAGCAGGAGGCGCCGGCGATTGATATCCAGCTGGGCGTGGAGGCGCAGCAGGCGGGCGAGGGCTTGTTTGAGGTCTCGGTCGGTGCGACTGTCACCGCCAAGGTGGGCGACCGTACCTTGTTCCTGGTTGAGTGCAAGCAGGCCGGGCTGTTCGAGATCCGCGGTTTCGACGACGCGCAGGTGGGCGGCCTGGTTGGCGCCATGTGCCCGCAAATCGTCTTCCCCGACCTGCGCAGCAACGTGAGTGATCTCACCACCCGCGCTGGCTTCCCGCCGGTGACCCTGGCCGAGATCAACTTCCAGGCCATGTACGAGCAGCAGCAGGCCGCTCAGCAGGGCTCGCCCATCATCACCAACGCCTGAGCAAGAAGCTGCAGATGAACGCGTCATGCCCGCTCATGCTGCTTACCCGAGCATGCTGAGTCCGCCCCTCGCGTCTTGTCCGAGGCCGGGATCGTGCGCATTCTGATCCTCGGCGCTGGCGCCTGGGGCACGGCCCTGGCGGTGAGCGCCGCCGGCCGGCACCCGGTGACCCTCTGGGCACGTGACGCGAGCCAGGTGGCGCAGATGCGCCAAGCGCGCGAGAACGCGCGCTACCTCACTGGCATCGGCTTTCCCGGGTATCTCCAGGTGGAAGGCCCGGCTGCTGGCGCGCTCGACCGCCTCGCCGCCGCGCACGATCTGGTCATCATCGCCACCCCCATGGCCGGCCTGCGCGGTATGTTGCAGGCCCTGGCCGGGGTTCGGGTTCCGGTAGCCTGGTTGTGCAAAGGTTTCGAGGCCGGCGGTCCGTCGACAGGTGGCCTGATGGGGCACGAGATCCAGGCCGAAGTGGCGCCTGGCCTCCAAGCTGGCGCGCTGAGCGGCCCCAGTTTTGCCCTCGAGGTTGCCCGCGGCCAACCGACGGCCCTGGTCGCGGCCAGCCCCCATGCGGCGGTGCGCGAGGCCCTGGTGGCCGCCTTCCACAGCCCCAGCCTGCGTGTCTACGCCAACGACGACCTCGCCGGGGTCGAGGTCGGTGGGGCGGTCAAGAACGTGCTGGCGATTGCCACCGGTTTGTGCGACGGCCTCGGGCTCGGGCTCAATGCCCGCGCTGCGCTTATCACCCGCGGCCTGGCCGAGATCAGCCGCCTCGGCTTGGCGCTGGGCGCGCGGGCAGAGACCTTCATGGGTCTGTCGGGCCTGGGCGACCTGGTGCTCACCGCCACCGGAGACCTGTCCCGCAACCGCAGGGTGGGCCTGCTGCTGGCACAGGGGCAGACACTGGCTCAGGCGGTGGAGTCCCTGGGCCATGTGGCCGAGGGCGTCTACTGCGCCCGCACGGTGGTACAGCGGGCGGCCTCCCTGGGGGTCGACATGCCCATCGCGCAGGCGGTGGTAGGTCTCTTGGACGGTCGGCTGCAACCGGCCGAGGCCCTGGCGGCGCTGATGGGGCGCGAGGCGCGCGCCGAAGGCCGGGGCTGATCGCGCTGCTGCGGGGCTGGAGTCCAGTCTTTTCCGGAGAAGACCGGGGCGTCGTTCAGTCCGGCAACTGCCCTGAGCCCAGCCCCAAACTCGGCGCTCAACCCGGCTCTCAACCCGGCGCTAAACCCTGCAACAACGCCTGCCGTATGTCATCGGCGCTGGCGGGGCGCACCACCCGAGCCACTTCCTGGCCGTCGCGCAGCAAAACCAGCGTGGGCCAGAGCTTGACGCCGAAGGCCCGTCCGAGGCGCCGGCCCTTGCCGTCTTCCTCCTTCAGGTGCCGCAGGCCGGTTTGTTCTGCCAGGGCCGCCTCGATATGGGGCTGGGCACCCTGGCACCAGCCGCACCAGTTGGTGCCGAACTCCAGCAGGGTGGGGCCCGGCAAGGCCTCGATGTGTTCGCGGGTGGTACCCAGGTCCTGGTAGGCGGTGCGCATGAGGCGCATTGTGCCGCCAGCCCATGAGGTCGCTTGTCCCGTGCCGGCCGGGGTCGCTGGCGGCAGGCTATGCTCGCGGGGTGTCCAGGTTTTTCGGGTGGGCCCCCGCGGCCCCGTCCGCCACTGCGAAAATGGTCACGGAATGCGGTGGCGACCCCATCGTGATCGGTACCCCGACCCAGGACGCCCAAGCGACCGACTTTTACATGCGATTCAAGAAATTGTGATGAGCGCCGCCAATTTACGAGCCCCGGCGCCGCTCAAGGATGTCGAGTACGAGCAGCCCGAAGGCGAGGCCTGCTCGACCCGTCACGCCTGGGCCCGCGTGCCCACTGAACCCTCGCAGGCCGAGCGCGCTGCGCTCAAGGACCGTATCCGCCGTCTGCTCAAGGAGCGCAACGCGGTCATGGTCTCTCACTACTACGTGCATCCCGACCTGCAAGACCTGGCCGAGGAAACCGGCGGCCTGGTGAGCGACTCGCTCGAGATGGCCCGCTTCGGCCGTGACCATGCGGCCCAGACCCTGGTGGTCTCCGGCGTGCGCTTCATGGGCGAGACCGCCAAGATCATTTCCCCCTCCAAGCGCGTGCTCATGCCCGACCTGGACGCGACCTGTTCGCTGGACCTGGGCTGCCCGATCGATGAATTCAGCGCCTTCTGCGATCAGCACCCGGACCGCACGGTGGTGGTCTACGCCAACACCAGCGCCGCGGTGAAGGCGCGGGCCGACTGGGTGGTCACCTCCAGCTGTGCGCTGGAGATCGTCTCTGCCCTTCGGGACAAGGGCCACAAGATTCTTTGGGCGCCCGACCGCCACCTGGGCGACTATGTGCGCCGCCAGACCGGCGCCGACATGGTGTTCTGGAACGGCTCGTGCATCGTGCACGACGAGTTCAAGGGCTTCGAGCTCGGTGACCTGAAAAAGCACCACCCTGGCGCCAAAATCCTGGTGCACCCCGAGGCGCCAGCCGAGGTGATCGCTCAGGCCGACGCGGTGGGCTCCACCTCCGGCATCTTGCAGGCCGCCCGTGAGTTGGACGCGCGCGAGTTCATCGTCGCCACCGACAACGGGCTGATGCACAAGTTGCGCGCGCTCAATCCGGGCAAGGTCTTCATCGAAGCCCCCACTGCCGGCAACAGCGCCACCTGCAAGAGCTGTGCGCATTGCCCGTGGATGGCCATGAACGGCCTGGCCGACCTCGCCCGCGTGCTGGAAACGGGCGCCAATGAGATCACGGTCGACACCGCCATCATTGACCGGGCACGCCTGCCGATTGACCGCATGCTGGCCTTCACCGCCGCCCTCAAGAACGGCCAGCCGGCCGGCGCGCTGGTGCCTGATCTCGGCGCGGTCTGAAAAGGCCTAGCGCCTGGGGCCCAGCACCGTCGGCCTGGCCTCGGCCAGGGTGTCCGGATGGTCCCGGTTGAAATGCAGTCCCCGGCTCTCCTGCCGCCTGCTCGCCGAGCGAACGATGAGGGCCGCTACTTCAAGCAGGTTGCGTAGCTCGAGCCCGCTGCGGCTGGGACTGCCGGCAGATAACACGTCGCCGGCTGCCTGCTGCAACTGGCTGATGCGGTGTGCTGCATTTGCCAGCTGCGCGTCGCTGCGCACGATGCCCACGTCTTGCCACATGCAGCGGCGCAGCGCCTCTTGGGCTTGGGCGACTTGCTGCGACTCCTTGTTGTTGCCGTGAAGCGACCGCTCTGGCCTCGATGGCACTGGCCGCATCTGCGGCGTCGCAGTCGCAGCAGTGGACGCAGTGGTAGCCATCGCCGCAGTCGAAATTTCTGGTGGCGTCAATCTCGGTTCGAGGGGCGTCTTCAGCGGGTGGGCCAGCGGGTGGACCAGGATGTCTTGCGCCGCGGAGCGCGCCAGAACGATGCACTCGAGCAACGAGTTGCTGGCCAGCCGGTTGGCACCCTGCAGGCCGGTGCAGGCGGTCTCGCCAATGGCGTACAGGCCAGCCAGGTCGGTCCGGCCGGAGAGGTCGGTCAGCACGCCGCCGCAGGCGTAATGCGCGGCTGGCACCACCGGAATCGGCTCGCGTGTGATGTCGATGCCCAGTTGCAGGCAGCGCGCATGGATGGTCGGGAAGTGCGCGCGGATGAAGTCGGCGCCGCGGTGGGTGATGTCCAGGTACACGCAGGCCAGGTCGCCGCGTTTCATTTCGGCGTCGATCGCGCGGGCGGCGATGTCGCGCGGCGCCAGTTCGGCGCGCGGGTCGTGGGCCGGCATGAAGCGGGTGCCATCGGGCAGCAGCAGCCGCCCGCCCTCGCCGCGTAGCGCCTCGGAGATAAGGAAGTTCCTCGCCCCCGGGTGGTACAGGCAGGTCGGGTGGAACTGGATGAATTCCATGTTCATCACCCGGCAGCCGGCCCGCCAAGCGGCGGCCATGCCATCCCCCGTGGCCGTGGGCGGGTTGGTGGTGTGCCGATAGACCTGGCCTGCGCCGCCGGTGGCCAGCACCGTGTGCGGGGCTTGCAGGCTGATCAGCCTGCCGCTGGCCTCATCGAGCGCCTGCAGGCCCAAGCAGCGCCGCGCGTCCGGCTCGCCGCCTGTTGCCTGTGCTGGGTCCTGCGCTGCTTCGCCCGGTACCTCTACCGGTGTGGTGCCTACCGGTGTCGTGATCAGGTCGACCAGCATGTGCCGTTCGAACACGGTGACGCCCGTTGTTTCGCGCAGCCGCTCGAGCAGCGCCGCCTGCACCGCCGCGCCAGTGGCGTCCGTCGCATGAACGATGCGGCGTGCGCTGTGGCCGCCTTCGCGGGTCAGGTGCAGATGACCGGCTTCTTCGGAAAACTGCACGCCTTGGGACTGCAGCCAGGCAATCGCTTCGGGTGCGTGCTCCACGACGAAGCGTGTGGCTTCAAGGTCGCACAGGCCGACACCGGCGGCCAGGGTGTCTTGCACATGGGCCTCGAGGGTGTCGCCAGGGTCCATCACCGCAGCGATGCCGCCCTGTGCCCAGCCACTGGCGCTGTCGGCCAGGGTCTGTTTGGTGAGAAGGGCCACGCGTCGCTGCGGGGCCAGCAGGAGGGCGGCGCAAAGGCCCGCCAGGCCGCTGCCGACGACGAGCACGTCAAACTCTGTTGTGGTGGTGGCCGGCATGCGACCGATTGTGGCCGGCGCGTCGCGCCGGCGGGGGCTGCGGGAGCTGTCGCCCCGGGGCCCGCGGCAGCTGATCAGGCCGACCGATCAGTCCGACTGATCAGGCCGGTTGGTAAGCCAGTCGCACGTAGATGGGCGCGAAGGCCTCGGCCTGGGTCACGTCGATCAGTGACTCCTTGGCCAGCTCGAGCATGGCGATGAAGGTCACCACCATCACCGGTACGCCGCGGGTGGTGTCAAAGAGTTGCTCGAACTCGACGAAGCGTCGGCCCTGGAGCTTGCGCAGCACGATGGACATGTGCTCGCGGACCGACAGCTCCTCGCGCGAAATCTTGTGGTGTTGCACCAGCTTGGCCCGCCGGAGAATGTCGCGCCAGGCCGACTGCAGGTCGCCTGCACTCACATCGGGAAAGCGCGGCTGCAGCGACTGCTCGATGTAGACCTGGGCCCGCAGCACGTCGCGCCCGACCTGGGGCAGTTCGTTCAGGCGGGCGGCGGCCATCTTCATCTGCTCGTACTCGATCAGGCGCCGCTGCAGCTCGGCCCGTGGGTCCTCGGGCTCCTCACCCGCGGCCGTCTTCTTGGGCGGCAGCAGCATGCGCGACTTGATTTCGATCAGCATCGCCGCCATCAGCAGGTACTCGGCCGCCAGCTCCAAGTTGCGACTACGAATCTCTTCAACGTATTGCAGGTACTGACGAGTCAAGCCCGCCATGGGGATGTCGAGGATGTTGAAGTTCTGCTTGCGGATCAGGTAGAGCAGCAGGTCCAGAGGGCCTTCGAAGGCCTCCAGAAACACTTCCAGCGCATCAGGGGGGATGTACAGGTCCTGCGGCATGGCGAACAGGGGTTCGCCATACAGGCGCGCCAACGCCACCTGATCCACCACGTCAGGCATGTGCCCGAGTTCGGCGGCTCCGGAGGAAACGCCTTCGGTGCTGGAGGTCATGATGCTATTAAATCAGGAGCTGCCCGCGCAGATTCGGCGGGCGCCAAGGCCTGAAAAGGCTCTTAATCGTTCTTGGTCTGGTAGACGTAAGGCTTCTGCGCAACCTGGGCGCTGCGAAAGCCCTTCCAGGCCATGCGGTCCACCACTTTGTCCCACAGCAGGGCGCG
>NZ_JARXAB010000177.1 GCF_029866045.1 Ramlibacter sp.
GTGTGCGGCAGGGGTTCGGCGGCGCCTATGCGGGGCTGAGGAGCGGAGGGCGCTGGGGGCCGAAGAGCGAGGCATGTTTGAGCCCTGAAAGGGCGAGTTTGCCTCGCGTGCCCCTGGCGGCCGAGCACCGCAAGGAAGCCCGAAGGGCCCCCGCATCGAAGCCGCCGGGCCCCTGCAGCACACCCGACGCGTGCCACGTCAACGTCAACGTCAACGCCATCGCTAAACCACCGATGCCGATGCCAGAGGAAACACCAACCCAGGACCCAACAAACAGACCTCCCCGTTGGAGCAAAATCTCTTCCATGCAGTTCCACTTCATCGCCAACCAGTCCCAGCCGGCCAGCGGCGGTCACACCCTACCGGTCATTGATCCATCCGACGGTCAGGTCTACGACGAAATCCAGCGAGGCACCGCCCAGGACATAGACCGGGCGGTACAGGCTGCCCGTTCCTGTTTCGAAGGCCCCTGGAGCAAGCTCAACGCCGCCGAGCGCGGACGGCTGATGATGCGGCTGTCGCAAAAAATCGCCGAGCACGCTGAGGAATTGGCACTGATCGAGCAGCGTGACTGCGGCAAGCCCACCAAGCAGGCGCGCGCCGATGCTGCCGCACTGGCGCGCTATTTCGAGTTCTACGCCGGCGCCTGCGACAAGCTGCACGGCGACACCATTCCCTACCTGGATGGCTATAGCGTCCTGACCTGGCGTGAGCCCCACGGAGTCACGGGCCATGTGGTCCCGTGGAACTACCCGATGCAGATTTTTGGGCGCTGCGTCGGCGGGGCGCTCGCGGCAGGCAATGTCTGCGTGGTCAAGCCCTCCGAGGACGCCTGCCTGTCCCTGCTCCGGGTGGCCCAACTCGCGGCCGACTGCGGCTTCCCTGCGGGCGCGATCAACATCGTCACCGGCTACGGCCACGAAGTCGGCGACGCACTGGCACGCCACCCTGGTATCGACCATATCTCCTTCACCGGCAGCCCGCGCGTCGGCACCCTGATCGAGCAGGCCGCCGCCGAGCGCCACTGCCCGGTGACGCTGGAACTGGGCGGCAAAAGCCCCCAGATCCTGTTCGAGGACGCCGACCTCGACGCCGCCTTGCCAATGGTGGTCAACGCCATCGTCCAGAACGCGGGGCAGACCTGCTCGGCGGGCTCGCGCTTGCTGGCGCAAGAGAGCATCTACGAGCAGGTGCTCGAACGCCTGTCCAAGGCTTTTTCACTTCTGCGGGTGGGCCCGGCAACCCTGGACCTAGACGTCGGTCCCCTGATCCGCGCCAGCCAGCAGCAGCGGGTGTGGGACTTCCTGGCCGACGCCCAGGTGGCCGGCATCCAGATGGTGGCGCAGGGACAGATCGTCGATGAGGCTCCCGACACCGGCTTCTACCAAGCCCCCACCCTGCTGCGCGACGTGCCAGTGGACCACCGCCTGGCGCAGGAAGAAGTGTTCGGTCCGGTGCTGGCCGCCATGAGTTTTCGCGATGAGGACCACGCCGTCCAACTGGCCAATGCCACGCCCTTTGGCTTAGTCACCGGTGTCTGGACCCGTGACGGAGGCCGCCAGTTGCGGATGGCCCGGCGGGTGCGGGCCGGCCAGATCTTCATCAACAACTATGGCGCCGGCGGCGGCGTTGAACTGCCCTTTGGCGGGTACCGCTCCTCCGGCCACGGCCGCGAGAAGGGCTTCGAAGCGCTGTACGGATTTACCATCCTCAAGACCGTGGCCATCCGCCACGGCTGAAGCGCATCCCAGACCGCGCCCCGCACAATCGACGACATGCCCGCCAGATCCGTGATTCCCCTGCTGGCCCAGCGCCCCGCAGGCCTGCCAGTCCCTCTGCCCTCGCCTGACACGCTGGCGCCCATGGCGAGCGGGACGCAGGGGCAAACAGGCCTGACAGACACTCGCGGCCGGCCGCTCAGAGACCTGCGCATCAGCGTCACCGACCGCTGCAACTTCCGCTGCAGCTACTGCATGCCGCGGGAGATCTTTGATCAGTCGCATGCCTACCTGCCGCAAGAGGCGCTGCTGCGCTTCGAGGAGATCACCCGACTGGCCAGCGCATTTCTTGCCCAAGGTGTTCAAAAGATCCGGCTCACCGGGGGCGAACCGCTGCTACGGCGAGGCATCGAAGACTTGGTGGCGAGCCTGGCGACCCTGCGCAGGCCGGACGGGCAGGCACCCGACCTCACCCTCACCACCAACGGTTCACTGCTGGCGCGCAAGGCCCTGGCCCTGCGTGAGGCCGGGCTGCGCCGCGTCACGGTCAGCCTCGACGCGCTGGACGACGCGGTATTTCGCCGGATGAACGACGCCGACTTTCCGGTGGCCGAAGTCCTGGCGGGGATCGACGCCGCGAAGGCGGCCGGCCTAGGCTCCATCAAAGTGAACATGGTGGTCAAACGCGGTGTCAACGAGGACCAGATCCTCCCTATGGCGCGTCATTTCCGCGGCAGCGGTGTCACGCTGCGCTTCATCGAGTACATGGACGTGGGCAATACGAACGGCTGGCGCCTAGACGATGTGCTGCCGGCGGAGGAAATCCTTCGGCGCCTGTCCGCTGAATTGCCACTGGTCTCGCTACCAGCGAACACACCCGGGGAAACCGCTCGGCGCTGGGCCTACGCCGACGGCGGCGGCGAGATCGGCATCATCGCCAGTGTGAGCCAGGCCTTTTGCGGTGACTGCAACCGGGCCCGCTTGTCGACCGAGGGCCAGTTATTCATGTGCCTCTTCGCCAGCCGCGGTCATGACCTGCGCGCCCTCCTTCGCAGCGGCGCCAGCGACGATCAGCTCGGCGCGGCCATTGCGGGGCTTTGGCGGGCACGCGATGACCGCTATTCCGAGCTGCGCGGCGCGGCCACCGCCGCCCGAGAGCAACCGGTGGGAGCGGTGGATGCGGCTTCGGCCCCCCGGGTCGAAATGAGCTATATCGGCGGATGATCCTGGCAAGCCAGATCACCGGCTTGGTGCTGGCTGGCGGCCGAGGACTGCGCATGGGAGGCGCAGACAAAGGCCTGCTGCCTTGGGCTGGCACAACGCTGGTGGGGCAGGCTGTGGCGCGGCTGGCGCCCCAGGTCGCCCACCTGGCAATCAGCGCCAACCGGCACCTCGAGGATTACCAAGCGCTGGGCGTGCCCGTCTGGACCGACGCGCAGGCCTTCGAGGGCCCGCTGGGCGGCATGCTCGCTGGCTTAGGCCGCTGCCAGACGCCTTGGCTGCTGTGCGTGCCTTGCGACGCCCCCTTCTTCCCGCTCGACCTGGCGACGCGTCTGGCGAGTGCAGCGGGAATCGAGCCTGGGCAACCCCGGATGGCGGTAGCTTGGGCGCAGCGGGGCGATGGAGAGGCTGCGCAGCCTCAGCCCGTCTTCTGCCTCATGCACTGCGGCCTTCGGGACCGCTTGACCGAGTTTCTGGCGGCGGGGGGTCGAAGGGCGGGCGAATGGGCGCGGCAGGCCGGCGCAGCCCGGGTCAACTTCGACGCCGAGGGCTTTCGCAACCTCAACACGCCCGAGGACCTGGCGTCCATCCGGATCGCCTCACCCAAGGGCGCAACGCCGTTGGCTTAAGCCCCCTACTCCCGCAGCAGGTTGCGGCTGAGGGTATCGGCCTGCGGGTCGGTCAGCCCGAGCAGTTCGGAGGCCGGCGGTACCGGCAGACGCGATCCACCGAGGCGCAGCAGATGACGCAACTCGGACACCACAGTCAAGTCATTGGCTGCCGTGTCATCCAGCACTTGACGCAGGTCGCGCTCGCGCTCGGTCAGCAAGGCGTCTAGCAGGTCCACCACCGGGCGCGGCACGAACAGACCCCCGTCGAGTTCGGGGATGGCCTTGGGAAGCTGTCTCATCACGGATCTCCAAGAAGAAGTGCGATGAGGGCAGCGTAGGCCCAAGGCGGGTGCAGCGCGTGTCGGCGGTTTTCCTTACTTAGCGATCAGTTCGCCCTTCGGGTCAGGCAGGGCGGTAGCCTGGGACACGGCGGCTGCAGCGGCAGGCGCCGGGGTGGGCGCATGTCCATGACCCTGTGCGTGGCCCGCGTCATGGGCGTCGGCCGTGTTCGCGCCGGGCACCTTGCTGCGGGCGAAGAGCGAATACATGGTGGGCACGACGAAGATGGTCAGCAGCGTGCCCAGGCTCATGCCGCCCACGATCACCCAGCCAATCTGCTGGCGGCTCTCGGCGCCGGCGCCGGTGGACAGTGCCAGCGGCACTGCGCCCAGCACCATCGCGCCGGTGGTCATGAGAATCGGACGCAGACGCTGGCCTGCGGCCTTCACCACAGAATCGACCACCGACATGCCTGACTCACGCAACTGATTGGTGAACTCGACGATCAGGATCCCGTGCTTGGTGATCAGGCCCACCAAGGTGATGAGACCAATCTGCGAGTAAACGTTGAGTGAGCCGCCCGACCATTTGAGCGCCAGCAGCGCACCGATCATCGACATGGGCACCGACAGCATGATGACCATGGGGTCGATGAAGCTCTCGAACTGCGCCGCCAACACCAAGAAGATAAAGAACAGCGCCAGCACGAACACCACTGCCAGCGCACCCTGCGAGTTGCGGAACTCACGCGAGGAGCCGTTGAGGTCCGTGGTGTAACCGGGCTTGAGCACCTTGGCGGCGGTGGCGTTCATGAAGGCCAGCGCCTCGCCCTGGGAATAGTTGGGCGCCAGGTTGGAGGTAATGGACGCTGAGCGACGCTGACCAAAGTGATTCAGCTCGCGCGGGCTCACGCTCTCGCGCACCTTGACCAAGGCCGACAGCGGGATCATGGTCTCGTTACGACCCCGCACCTGAATGGTCTCGATGTCCTCCGGCGTCGATCGGCCACCGGTCTGCACCTGCACGATCACATCAAACTGCTCGGCGTCACGCTTGTAGCGGGTGACGATGCGGCCGCCCAGCATGGTTTCCAGGGCACGCGCGACCACGTCCACGCCCACACCCATATCAGCCGCCTTTTCGCGGTCGACCTCAATGCGCAGGTCGGGCTTGTTCAGGCGCAGATCCACATCCGGCTGGATGAAGCCCGGGTTCTTGGCCATCTCCTCCAGAATCTGCCGCGCAATGCGGTTGAGGTTCTCGTAACTGTCCGAGGTCTGAATCACGAAGTTCACCGGGCGCTCGCGAAAGCCCTGACCCAGCGAGGGCGGAGTGATCACGAAGGCGGAGACGCCGGGAAGGCTCGAAACCCGGGGGCCAATTTCACGCGCGACATCCAAGATGGAGCGATTGGGTCGCTCCTCCCAGGGAACCGCGCGCAGCACCACGCTGCCCTGCGACACGGTGGGACTGCCCACGTTGCCGAAGACGCGGTCGAACTCCTTGTTGTTGGAGGCAATGCCTTCAATCCGGCGCACATAGCGGTCTGTGTATGCCAGGGTAGACCCGTCGGGGGCATTGACGTTCACCAGGACCGTGCCGCGGTCCTCCAACGGCGCGAGCTCCTGCTTCATCGTCGGGAAAACGGTGGCAATGCCCCAGGCGGCAATGCCCATGCCAATCAGCACCAGCCAGCGCGCCTGCAGCACCCACGCGACGGGACCGCGGGCGTTCGGGCCGCCGGCACGTGCGGTGACCACCCAGCGAATCAGCCGCTCGTAGCCACGGGACAGGCCAGTCAGCATGACCTCCATGGACCGGTCAAAGAAATTGGGCTTGGGGTTGTGCTTGAGGAGCAGCGCGCACATCATGGGCGTGAGCGTCAGGGCAACAAAGCCCGAGACCACCACCGAGCCCGCCAGGGCCAGCGCAAACTCCGCGAACAGGCGCCCGGTACGGCCGGGCGTGAAGGCAAGTGGCGCGAACACCGCCACCAAGGTCATGGTCATCGAGATGATGGCAAAGCCGATCTCCCGCGAGCCCTTGATCGCCGCAGCAAAGGGGGCCATGCCCTCCTCAATGTGCCGGAAGATGTTCTCCAGCATCACGATCGCGTCGTCCACCACCAGGCCAATGGCCAGCACCAGGGCCAGCAGGGTGAGCGTGTTAATGGTGAAGCCGGCCAGCGCCATCATCGCGAAGGTGCCGACGAGAGACACCGGGATGGTGATGATGGGGATGAGGGACGCCCGAACGGTGCGCAGGAAGAAAAAGATCACCAGCGCCACTAACGCCACCGCTTCCAGAATGGTCGCGTACACGTTCTTGACCGAGCGGTCGATGAAGACCGAGTTGTCGTTGGCAATGTCGATCGAGACCCCCGGCGGCAGGTCCTTCTCGAGCTGGGGAATCATGTCGCGCACGCCCTGCGACAGGGTCAAGGGGTTGGCGGTAGCCTGGCGGATCACGCCCGCCGAGATCGCTGGCCGGCCGTTGAGGCGCACCGCGCTGCGCTCGTCTGCCGGTCCCTCGCGCACCTGGGCGATGTCCCGCAGCTTGACCGGAAAGCCGTTGACGTTTCGGATCACGATCTCGCCGAACTGGTTCGGCCGGATCAGGTCGGTCTGCGACGTCACGCTGAACTCGCGCTGCTGCGACTCAATGCGGCCCGCTGGCACCTCCAGGTTGTTGCGGCGGATCGCTTCCTCCACATCCTGAGTCGTGAGCTTGTAGCCCGCCAAGCGCTCGGGGTCGAGCCAGACCCGCATGGCGTATTTGCGCTCGCCGAAAATTCGCACGTCGGCCACGCCAGTCACCGTCTGCAGCCGCGGCTTGACGATGCGGTTGACCATCTCGTTGATCTGCAGCGGCGTGTGGGTGTCGCTGGAGAAGGCCAGCCAGATCACCGGGAAGGCGTCGGCCTCGACCTTGGCGATCACCGGCTCATCGATCGCCTGAGGCAAGCGGCCTCGGACCCGCGCGGTGCGGTCACGCACCTCGGCGGCGGCGGCATCGGCGTCCTTCTCGAGGCGAAAGCGCACCGAGATCTGGCTTTGCTCGGCGCGGCTGATCGAGGTCAGAACATCCACCGCGTCAATGCCGGCGATGGAGTCTTCCAGCACCTTGGAGATCTGCGTCTCGACCACCTCGGCCGAGGCTCCGGGATAGCGGACGCTGACGGTGACCACCGGCTCGTCGATCTTGGGGTACTCGCGCACCGACAGACGGTTGAAGCTCACCGCGCCGATCAGGACGATGAGCAGGGAGAGCACAGTCGCGAGGACCGGGCGGCGGACGGACAGTTCGGACAGCTGCATGGCGAGGGCCTTTTGCTGTGAGGGATGGAGGGTGCTGCGGGAGGCCGGGGCCTTCAGCCGGCTGCGGGATTGCGCTGACTGCCGGGCGCGCGCGGCGCGCCGGGCGCACCCGGTGCGCCCTGAGGACCGCGGGGACCGCGGGGGCCGCCCGGGGTCGCAGCGCCGCCATCACCGGCGGCGTCACTCATCGCCTGCAAGCAGGGGTTGGGGCCTTCGGGTCGTTGCGCAGCACCTGCGCGGGCGCCCGGACCACCGGCCATGCGGGCACCCGGGCCACCGGCCTGGGCCCCAGGTCCGCGCGGGCCGCCGGCTGCCGTGCCTGCCGAGGCCGCTCCCGACGCCGCTGCGGCCGGACCGCCGGGGCCGCCGGGGCCGCCGGGGCCGCCGGGGCCGCCGGGGCCACCAGGGCCACCGGGACCACCAGGTCCGCCCGGGCCACCGCGGGCCGGCACATCGATCACGCGCACCGGCGTGCCATCACGCTGCAGGCGCTGCTGGCCGGCTGTCACGACCACGTCGCCCACCGCCACGCCTTCGAGAATCTCGACCTTCCCGGGCACCCGCAGGCCGAGCTTGACCTCGGTGCGTTGGGAGACCTTGGTGTCGCCCTCGCCAGGGATGATCTTGAACACAAACTGCCGTCCGCCCTGGGGCACCAGGACCTCCTCGGGCAGCACCATGGCATTTTGGTTCTCGCCAAAAACAGCTGTCACACGCGCGAACATGCCAGGGCGCAGCTGCATGGAACGGTTGTCGATGCAACCGCGCACGCCCACCGATCGGCCATTGGCGTCGACCAGCGGATCCACCGCCTGAACGAGCGCCGGAAACTTGCGGCCCGGCAGCGCGTCGATGGCCACCATGGCGGTCTGGCCGCGCCGCACCTTGACCTGGAAGCGCTCCGGCAGGCGGAAGTCCACCAAGATGGCGTCCAGGTCCTCGAGGTTGACGATGTCGGCGCCATCCTTGAGGTAGTCCCCGATGTTCACGTTGCGCAGACCCACGGTGCCATCAAAGGGCGCGAGGATGCGAAGGCGGTCAGCGGTGGCGCGGGCCAGGGCCAGCTTGGCCTCAGCCACTTGCATCGCGGCGCTGCTTTCGTCGACCGAGCGTTGGCTGATGAAGTTTTGTGCCACCAGCTCCTGGTTGCGCTTATGGTTGGCGCGGGAGATAGACAACTCGGCTTCGGCCTGGGCCACCTGGGCACGCGGCAGCTGGTCGTCGAACTGGACCATCAGCTGGCCCTTCTGCACCCGCTCGCCGTCGCGGAAATTGATTCGCGCCACCCGCCCACTCACCTCGGGGCGCACCATCACGCTCTGACGCGAGCGCAGCGTGCCTACAGCCTGTGTGTCGTCAATCAGGCGCATGGTCTCGACCTTGGCCACCTCAACACCCGCCGCGCGCGGCCCAGACGCTGCGCCCGAGGCTGGCGCGGCGGCGGAACTGGCGCCGCCGGCAGCCGTGCCTGGCGCACTGCCGCCCTGACCACCGAACAGGCCCGCGACTTGCGTCTGACCCGAAGCGGGCGCGGCCGGCTGGTTCTGGTACCACCAGGCACCGCCAGAAGCGGCGGCGATGCCGACAACGGCGACCACGATGTAGAGGGGTTTTTGGGCCATGAGGACTGCCTAAAGAATTCTTTGTGACTACTTTCGGGGCGATCAAAGACGATGCGCCATTTGACCAACCTGCCAATGTATCAGCCTTGTGTAAAGGGAGCATCCGGGCGAATACGCACGGCGTCCCACGGCGCCCCCAATCAGGCCCGCGGCCCCACCCGCCGCGAGCCGACACCTTCCGGCAAAATCCGTGGCCCTTCAGCGCCCGAGCGCGCGCTCCACGCCCTGATTGGCCAGCGCGTCGGCGCGCTCATTGCCGGGGTCGCCGTTGTGCCCGCGCACCCAACGCCAGTCGATGCGGTGGCCGCTCTCCTGCACCAGACTGTCTAGCTGCTGCCAGAGATCAACGTTCTTCACTGGCTGCTTGGACGCGGTGCGCCAACCCTTGGCCTTCCAGCCGGGAATCCACTCGGTGATTCCCTTCAAAACGTATTGGCTGTCCAAGTAAAGGGTGACGTCGCAAGGCTTCTTCAGCGCGGTCAAGGCCTGTATGACCGCCATCATTTCCATGCGGTTGTTAGTGGTCGACGGTTCGCCGCCGAACAGCTCTTTCTCGGTGGCACCGTGCTTGAGAAGCACGCCCCAGCCGCCAGGGCCAGGGTTGCCTTTACAGGCGCCGTCGGTGTAAATCTCGATGGGGTTCACGAAGGGTCCTGGGGGGTCGCCGTGCGACCGGTCCGCTGCGCCAGCGGCACGGTCGCGCCCGCCATTGTCACCTGCCGCTTCCAGCGTGCCCCCACCAGCCGCGCGCCACGCACCCGCTTGACCGCGACGATGCAGTGGACCGCGCCGAAAAAGGGCCACCAGCGCTCGCCCAGCGCGTCCATCCAGTCGAACCGCTGCAGCCAGGCCTCGGCCGACAAGGCAGGCCGCCAGCAGCCAAAGCGGTGGCTCTCCACTTCGAAGTCCAGCAGTCGCAGCCAGTCACGCAGCCGGCGCCAGGCCAGAAACTCACCGGCCTCCGGCAAGTACAACTGCCCCACGCCTAGGCGCCGGTAGACATGGGCGCGGCGCTGGCGCAGTCCCCAGAGGCTGGCGGGGTTGAAGGCGGTGATGACCACCCGGCCCTCGGGCACCAGCACCCGCTCGACCTCGCGCAAGGTGGCGTGGGGGTCCGGACTCAATTCCAGCGCATGAGGCAGCACCACCAGGTCCAGGCTGGCCGCTTCAAACGGCAAGGCGTCATAGGCGCTATGGAGGTGCGGCGTACGCCCAGCTGTATCCTCTTGAGGTGCCAAGGCCAGCCAGCGATGCGGCATGCGGTTGGCGCGCAGCGCGTCGACGATCGGCAGGCCCAATTGCACCGCGTGGTAGCCGAACAGGTCGACCACCGCTTGGTCCAGCGTTTGCTGCTCCCACTGCGCCAGGTAACGGCCGGGGGGCGTTTCGAACCAGGGTTGCATTCCTATAATCCGCTCGTTCATGAAACTCACCCCCGTACCAGCCTTCGAGGACAACTATCTCTGGATGCTGTACGAAAGCGGCGAGGCACTGGTGGTCGACCCGGGAGACGCTGCACCTGTGCAAGCCGCATTGCAGCGGCTGGGCGCCAGGTTGGTGGCGATTCTAGTCACGCACCATCACCGAGACCACACCGGTGGCATCCACGCGCTGCGCGAGGCGACCGGGGCGGTGGTCTACGGGCCGGCCAGCGAGGTCATTCCCGGGCCCTTCACGCCTCACCAAGGCGGCGACACCGTTGAAGCCCTCGGCCTGCGCTTCGAGGTGATCGATGTGCCCGGCCACACCGCGGGCCACATCGCCTATTACTGCAACAAACCCGGCCCGGGCCAGGCGCCTTTGCTTTTCTGCGGGGATACGCTGTTCTCCGCCGGCTGCGGGCGACTCTTCGAGGGCACGCCGGCGCAGATGCTGGCCTCGCTGGAGCGCCTGTCGGCCCTGCCCGGCGACACACGGGTGTGCTGCGCGCATGAGTACACCCTGTCGAACCTGCGCTTTGCCAGGGCGGTCGAGCCGGACAATGCGCCACTGGCCGCCTACCAGGCGCAGTGCGAGGCGCTGCGGGCCCAGGGCACGCCCACCCTGCCCTCTACGCTGGCCCTCGAACGCCAGGTCAATCCCTTTCTGCGCAGCCGGGAGGCTGGCGTGGTTCAATCGGTCGCATCTACCCGCGGCACCGACCCGCAGGACCCGGTGGCCGTCTTTGCCGCCCTGCGCCAATGGAAGAACGAATTTCGATGACCCAGCGTCCGCTCCGATCCAACCACAACCTGCCGCAGGGCGTGGCGGAGGTCACGGGCCCGGTTCAGCGGGTCGGCGGTGTGACCATGCGCTTGACGCTCCTTGTCCTGCTCGCCCTGCCCCTCATGGGTCATGCCACTGGCCTACCGGGAGGGCCTGCCGCCAACCCGGCGCCAGCAACCTCCCCCGCAGCGCTTACTTCATTGGCCGGACCTGCCGAAGGCACTGGCCTGCAGGCCGACCCCTCGCTCGGCCTGCGCACCGGCGCAGCGCTCGGCCTGCGCCCAATCACCGAAGCAGACGCGAACTCCAGCGCCGTCATCGCACTCGAAGTGCCGCCCGACCTCTGGGACCGTATTCGCCGCCGCCTGGCCATGCGCGAGCTCGAGGGTGAGCTGGTGCGCAACCACGAGCAGTGGTACCTCAACCGCCCGGACTACATCCGGCGCATGACTGAGCGCTCTCGCAAATACCTGTTTCACATCGTCGAGGAGCTTGAAAAGCGCAACATGCCCGCCGAGCTGGCGCTGCTGCCCTTCATCGAAAGCGCCTTCAACCCGCAGGCCGTCTCCAGTGCCAAGGCCGCCGGCATGTGGCAGTTCATGCCGGCCACCGGCGTCGACTTCGAGCTGCGGCAAAACCTTTTCCGGGACGACCGGCGCGACGTGCTTGCCTCGACCCGGGCCGCGCTGGAATACCTGCAAAAGCTGCACGAGATGTTCGGCGACTGGCACCTGGCGCTGGCTGCCTACAACTGGGGGCAGGGCAATGTGCAGCGCGCGATCCAGCGCAACAAGCGCATGGGTCTACCCACCGGCTACGAAGACCTGAACATGCCGGCCGAGACACGCAACTACGTGCCCAAGTTGCAGGCGGTGAAAAATATCGTGGCCAATCCGGACAGGCTCGGTGCCGAGCTGCCCCTGATCGGCAACCACCCCTATTTCCAGACTGTCACCATCACCCGTGACATCGATGTCGAGCTCATCGCGCGCCTGGCCGACGTGCGGCTGGAAGACTTCAAGGCACTCAACCCTTCCTACAACCGGCCGGTGATCCTGGCTGCTGGAACACCGCAGGTTCTGCTGCCCTGGGACAACGCCACCTTGTTCGAGCGCAATCTGGAAGGGCACCAAAGCGGCCGGTATGCGAGCTGGACCGCCTGGGTGGCGCCCGCCACAATGACGGCAGCAGAGGCTGCCCGCCGCGTGGGCATGGGCGAGGCGGAATTTCGCAACCTTAACAACATCCCGCCCCGCATGCTGATCCGCCGCGGGTCGACCCTCATGGCGCCGCGTGGCGACCGGCAGGCAAACGATGTCACCGCCTCCGTCGCTGACAATGCCCAACTCAGCCTGTCGCCCGAGGTGGTGCTGCGCCGGGTCACTGTCAAGGCAGGCAAGAAGGACTCGGTAGCCACCATTGCCGCGCGCTACAAGGTCAAGCCGGCAGATGTGGCGCGCTGGAATGAGGTCGCAACGAACGCGAAGTTCAATCCCGGCGATAAGGTAGCGCTCGAGTTGCCGGCGCGCCAAGGCAAGACGGCGCGCGCAAGCGGCACCGCTGCCGCCGGCAAGGCGCCCACCGACAGGCCGACCCAGGCCAAAGCACAGGCCAAACCACAGGCCAAGGCAACGGCCAAAGCACAGGCCAAAGCGCCGGTCAAGGTTGCCGAGCGCAACACGCGCTGAGCCCTGACCCGGGGCCGCCTAGCCGGCCCCTGTGTCTACCGCGGCCCCTGCTTCTGCGCCAACTGCACCTGCGCCATCCGAGCCTTCGCGCTCTGCAGTGGCACCCACGGTCGCGCTCCGTAACCCCAACTATTCCACCAGCCGGGCGAATGCTTATGCATCGCCAGCGCCTGTTCAGCCACATACAGCGACAGTCCCGCTAGAAGTCATCCTGCGGAGGCTGGCTTGTATCGCCCCGTCGCGTGCTGCGGCCCCGCTGCATCCACGCGCTCAGCCCAACATAGGAGCATGGCTATGGCCACCGAGAGCTTCCAGCAGGTCTACGAAAGCGTCTGTCACGTCTTGGGCACAGAGCCGCAAGCCCTGGAGCCCGACGCTTACGGTCGGCTGGGCTTCGGCTTGCAGCTTGGCGAGGTGCAGGTCCATGTCGCTGCCACACGCTGGATCCCACCGGGCGGGCACACACCGGTTGACGGCCTGCTGATGCTGGTCGAGTTCGGTGCCGCAGATCCAGCCCATGAACGCGACACCCTGGCCGAGGTGCTCGACGCCAACCTGCTGCTGGCGGCGTCGGGCGGACCGGTGTTCTCCCGCAACCCGGTCGATGGTTGCTTGCTGCTGCAACAGGTGTTTCCGCTCACCGCCATGAGCGGCCAGCGCGTGCAAGCGACGGCACAGCAGCTGGCCCTCCTGGCCCAGACTTGGCGGGACGGCCGGTTGCCAGGGCAGCGCAGCGACCTGGGCGGATACGCGGCAGCGGGCCCAGCCGCCGCCCCTGTGAGCGGCCCGTCTTCAGGGTCTATCGCCAGCTCTG
Organism: Ramlibacter sp.; assembly: GCF_029866045.1. GTDB lineage: Bacteria > Pseudomonadota > Gammaproteobacteria > Burkholderiales > Burkholderiaceae_C > Ramlibacter. Next base: position 13,476 of record NZ_JARXAB010000177.1, read on the forward strand.
GGTACGCATAGGGCCTGCCAGGCAAGAACCCATTTTTGGGCCGTGCACAAACACAAGCGTGCACCCCGCAGCGACTCACCCGGTTCATCGTCCGCCCCACACAGGCTCGCCAGGAGAAGCACAGATGCTCCCCAGTCGCCAGAGATCCGCCTCTGCACCGCCCGCAAGCCGTCCGCAGGCTGACCACGGTGCTTTGACACAGCCGGCACGTCTACCGCTGCCCGCACCCAGGGCGGGCGCTGGCCCAGCCCCTCCCCCGGCAGCGGGGCACGCCCTGGAGCCCTTGCCCCGACCGGCAGCCAGTGGCCCGCCCCAAGGGGCAGTGCAGCCTGCCCGGGACTGGCGCAGCCGGCACCCGGTGCTGGCGGTCTCCCTCAGCAGCGCAGTGCGCGACGCGCTCGGACAGGGCACTGGCCGCGTCATCGGCGCGGTGGTGCTGGCAGGCATTCAAAGTTCCCTGCACCACCCGGACCCTGCACTGCAAGCCTCCCGTGAGAGCCTGCTGGCCTTCGCCGGCGGCGGCGCGGCAATGCTGGCCAGTGGCGTCGCCGGCGCCTACACCGGCAACATGCTCAGCCTCGCAGTGCACAGGCGTGATGCGGCCGCCGAGCGCCGCTCGCCGCTCTGGGTGGCCGGGCTGGTGCCACCTCTGCTGCTGGCGAGTGGCATGGTGGTGGACGCGCACCTGGGCGGCAGGGCCGGGCTGGCGCTGGGTACCGGTCAGGCCCTGGCGCGTGTGGTGCAGTACCTGGGCCGCGACACGGCGGGCCAGGCCTACACCGCGGCGATGCAGTACCGGCGCAACGGGCTCGCCCCGGGCTTTCGCCTGCGTGTGCTGCAACAGGACGGGCGTCCGTTGGCCGACGCAGACCCCGCGGGCTTCAACCGTTTCACCGTCGGCCGGCTCAAGATCGCCTCCCTGATCTACGCGCTGCTGTGCGTGGGCTGCTTCACGATGGGCCTTTGGATGCAGGAGCACCGGTTCAAACCGGGTGAGGAAGATCACAGTTTTGAAGGCTTTTTGCGCGGCTCATTCGGCATGGTCCTGGCCACCGTGGTGCTCGAGGCCCTCGATGGGATCAATGGTGTCGTCTGCCATCAGATCCAAGCCTGGCGTCAGGGCCTGAAAGTGGAGCTGAACGAGGAGGAGACCCAGGTCGAAAACCTGCCGCAGTTCGTCATGACCCATGCACTGGCGCGTACCGCCACCAACAGCCTGCACGACTTGGCGGGCGCCCTGGAACGAGGGATGGGCGCCGAACGCGAGTTTTCGCCCGTCTGGTTCGCGCTGAGGGTGGTGCCGCGCACCGTGGCCCAGGTGCTCACCGAGCCACGGGGTTTCCTCGCCAACACCAGTATCGAGGTCCGGCAGGCCCAGACAGCAGCGGCCTTGGCCCGCCACGATGCGCAAGCGCAGAACAGGCCGGCCCTCAGACCAGCCGCAGCCGCAGCAGCGGCATCCGCTGCACCCCCACCGCAGGCGCACCACGCCCCGCGAATGGCGGTGATGGCGGTCATGACGCCGCGCCGCCAGGCTTGGGGATCCTCGCCCGGTGAAGCAGCACCCGGTGTCGACACGCCCCCTCCGGCCTTATGGCGCCTCCAACCGCTCAGCGTGACGGATGATCCCACCCCCCGTTCATCCACCGGAACACCGGGAAGTCAGGCGATGGGGCTGCCAGAGTGGCGGCCCCCCTCCGCACTAGAGATTCACCGCCCGCACAGCCGATCGAGCAGGCCGGGTACGCCGGGCACGCCGAACGTCGAGCGAAAATACCAATGACCGGGAAGGGGCGAGGAAGGGGCTCGGAAGGGGCGCTGACAGAGCGGCTCAGGCCCGCCCGCGCTCGCCGGCCAAGCGGGCAAAGGCATTGGTGTAGCTGCGCGTGAGGTCGATGCGCTCGGCCCGCATTCCGGGCTCGAGCGCCGCCAGGGCGCGCAGGGCGGTACGCCCGGCTTCTGCGCTGATCAGGCCATCTGTCGAATAAGACTCCCGCACCCGCTCGAATGCGGCCAGGTACAGGCCGAGGTCACCCATCAGGTAAGGCTCGGGCACGGTGCGCAGGATGTCGCGCGGGCCCGCTGTCTGCAGCCAGCGCAGCGCCCTCACCACCCCGGTCGCCAGCGCCTGGCAAGTCGCGGGATTGCGCAGGACGAAGGCCTGCGTGGCATGCAGGCACACGCCGGGCATGGGCCCGCCAAACACCGCCTCGGCGCCCTTGAGCGTGCGCGCCTCTCCGGCGATGCGCAACTCGCCGCGCTGCTCCAGCAGGGTCATGACCGGTTCACCCCAGCACAGGGCATCTACCTGGCCGGCGCGCAGCGCCTGTATCGCGCCAGCGCTCCCCCCCAAGGCAACAAGCTGCCATTCAGAGGGCGCCAGCCCGGCCCGCAGGGACAGGGTCTGCAGCATGAGGTGCGCGGTGCTGCCGCTGGCTGCAACACCGACGCGACGCCCCCGAAGGTCGGAGACCTGACGCGCTTGCGGCATGGCACGGCTGGCAAAACCCAGGGCCAGGCCTGGCGCGCGCCCGAGCGATACAAAAGCCTGGTGCATCGGGCCACGGCCTTGCGCCTGGAGGATCTGTTCATAGGGGCCAACGCCCACCTCGCCCGCCCCGTCGCCTTCCACCCAGCTGATCTCCAGACCTGCCGCGCGGAAAAATCCCAGGCTGTCCGCCACCACCAGCGGCAGTTGGGCCATATCGGCCAATTGGGGCACAGCGATGGACAGCCGCGCGCGCTCGGGTGCAGCGAAGCTGGCGGCAGGCGCCAGCCAGGGTGCCAGCGCCAGACACACCCCCGCGCGCAGCAAGCTGCGACGGTGAAGCGGCGGGGTATCCATGGGTGCGGTCCGAGTGCTGATGTCTTGCACCAGCATAGGTGCGCCGACGCGCTGGCGCATCGGGGGCATCCCCTTTGGGGTTTTCACCAAAGGCCAGGAACTCGGTCGATCGTGGCGGTAAGCGCTCCCATGTCACTGGCAGCGCGCCGCTGGCCCAGGCCGGTGGCACAGGTGGCACGGGCGTGGAACCCTTTCAATGCGCTTGCAACTGATGGGCATCTATTGCTGAGCAAAGGTGAACCCATGGATATCGGTAGATTCTTGGCCAAGTCCTCGGGGGGGAACTCCGCGCCCTACCAAACTTCAGTAGACAAGGCCGCACCAAAGACCCAGGGTAAGGGCACGCAGGCCGGCAACGGGGTCTCGGCCTTGGCGGATCGGAACGCGTCTGCTGCACCGGCCTCGGCCAAGTTGAAGGCGCCCGCGCCGCAAGCCACCGTGGCGCAGACGCCAATCGCAAGCCGTGAAGTCAGCCTCGGGGAGGTCGGAATCAGCTCCTGGGGCATCCCCAAGACAAAAAGCGACGTGAGCTTGGACATTGCGCTCCGGAGCCTGATGTACAACGGGTCAGGTCTTGAGGACAAAAGCGGGCGAGCCGTCATACAAGGACTCACACAGTCCAATGGATTTTCGGTGGATGAGTTTCGAAACGCGATGGACCAAAAGTGCAAAAACACGGAGGCCAATGCGAAATTCACGCCCGACCTGAGGTCAAGGGATCATCGCGCCGTCGGTGGCGCTCTCGCCTCGAGAGCCAAGACCCTTGGAGAACTGCGCCTGGGCCTAGACGCCGCCCGGGCCGCGCACAAGGAATACGCGTCCAATCCGTCCAGCTATGTGGCCGGATTGAACGCTGACTTCAAAGGCGATTTGACGAAGAAGCAGCTCTGGGACGAAGCGGATCGACTTCCTGCGGCAGGCGATAGCCTGTTGAAGATGCACATGGCGCTGTCGGCCCTTGAAAAGCAGGCCGGCATCCGGCCACCTTCCCCCAAAAGGTAAGGTGCCCGCGCTGAGACGCAAGCTCAGCGCCGGTCGACCAGGGCGTGGGCGATGGTGCCAAGATCCACGTATTCGAGCTCGCTGCCAGCGGGCACGCCGCGCGCCAGCCGGGTGACGACCAGGCCACGGGCCTTGAGCGCCTCGCCGATCACATGGGCGGTGGCCTCGCCCTCAGCGGTGAAGTTGGTCGCCAGAATGACCTCCTGCACCTGACCGTCGGTGGCCCGCTCGAACAGCGTGGACAGACCGATTTCTTTGGGACCAATGCCGTCCAGAGGACTGAGCTTGCCCATGAGGACGAAGTACAACCCCCGGTAGGCCGAGGTGCGCTCCAGAGCGGCCTGGTCGGCCGGCGTTTCCACCACGCACAGCTTGCTGGTGTCGCGCGAGGGGTCGCTGCAGGTGTCACAGACCTCGCCCTCGGTGAAGGTGTGGCAGCGGCTGCAGTGGCGGATCTGCGAACCAGCCTGCGACAGGGTCTGGGCGATGAGGGCCATGCCCTCGCGGTCATGCTGCAGCAGGTGATAAGCCATCCGCGAGGCGGTCTTGAGCCCCACGCCGGGCAGGCGCCGCAGGGCGTCAATGAGTGCCGGCAGGGTGTGGCTCATGGGGCGGTGCTTCGCAGCAAAGGCGGAGACGGCGGGGACTGCAGTAGTTGAAGCAGTTCAGGGCGCAAAGCGCAGGCGGGAGTGGTGCCGCACGCGCCGCGGCCTGGGCCGATCAAAACGGCAGCTTCATGCCCGGGGGCAGACCGGGCATGCCGGCGGTGAGCTTGCCCAGCCGCTCTTGAGAGGTTTCCTCGGCCTTGCGCGAGGCAGCATTAAAGGCGGCAGCCACCAGGTCTTCGAGCATGTCCTTGTCGTCGGCCAGCAGGCTCGGGTCGATGGTGATGCGCTTGACCTCGTGCTTGCAGGTCATGATGACCTTGACCAGCCCGGAGCCGGACTCGCCCGTCACCTCCACGCTGCCGAGTTCGTCCTGGGCCTTCTTGAGGTTCTCCTGCATGGCCTGGGCCTGCTTCATAAGGCCAGCCAGGGCTCCCTTGTTGAACATGATGTGCTTCCTGTGATGTGAAGAGGTAAAACTGTGTGCGCGCTACGCCTGGCCTTCAAGGCCCAGGCATGGAGCGGGTGCCTGCCTTACCGGCCGGCTTGATGCTTCCAGGCACGATTGTCGCCCCGAAGTCTTGCATCATCTGCTGGACGAAGGGGTCGGCCAGGATGATGGCCTCGGCCGCGCGCTGGCGCTCGGCGGCCGCATGGGCATTGCGGCGCGCCGGGCTGTCGCTCACCGCGCCGATTTCAACGCCCAGGGTGACGGCGTAGCCCACCTGATGCAGCGCCCCTTGGAGGCGCTCGCGGGTGGCGCCCTGATTGAGGGACTCGCGCTCGACCCGCAGCAGCCAGTGGTCAGTGTCCCGTGCCACCAGCTGTGACTGCAGGGCCAGCTCGCGAGCCAGCGCGCTCACCGCCTCGGCCGCCACCAGGGACTGCACCGTGGCAAACCAGAAGTCGCCTTCCTCGGTGCGGGTGAGGGTGGTAGCGGCGCGGCCAGCGGCGGCATCGCGCTCGGGCTCGGCCTGCACCATCACAGGCACGCCCATCACTTCACTGGCCGGCCGGCCGTCAAGCGGGCGACGCAGGGCGGGACGCGCATCGGTGACGCCACCCAAGCCGGGCGTTGCTCCCGGGGCACGACCGGCCTGCAAACCAGCTGCGCCCCGAGGCGCGGCATCGGAGGGCAAGGACGGCGCCGTCACCACTGGCACCACCTGGCCCGGGGGCGTGCCCACTGCGGGGACGGCGCTCACGACGCGAGAGGCTTCGGGGCGGGTGGCTTCCGTGCGGGAGATGTCGGGACGTGGAGGTTCCGAGGGCGGCACGCCGAGATGGGACGCTTCCTGGCGGACGGCGTTGGGCGCGGCCCCCGCTGCAGGTCCTGCTGCCCCGGCAGTTGCCGCCACAGATACCGCAGGATTTGCCGACCTCAGGGGTTCAGCTGAAGTTTTTTTTTCAGCCGAGGCGCCAGCGCCGTGGGCTGTCCCTTGGCCTGGATGCCCGCCGGGCTTGAACGCCAGCAGGCGCAGCAGCACCATGGTCAACGCGGCGTACTCGTCGGGGGCCAGGCCGAGCTCGGCGCGGCCATGCAGACACAGGCTGTAGAGCAGCTGGGTCTCGTCGGCAGGCAGCAAGCCGGCCAGCCGGGCGGTCTCGGCGGCTTCTTCGTCTTGGGGCGCGCTGGCAGCGGACGGCACCGCCTGCATCACCGCCATTTTTTGTAGCACCGCGCTCATTTCCTCCAGCGTGGAGGCGGCCGACAGGCCCAGCCTGCGCAGGCCTTCGCAGGTCTCCACCACCTCGGCGCCGTCGCCGGCGGCCAGGGCGCCCACCAGGCGGAACACATGGCTGCGGTCTACGCTGCCCAGCATCTGGCGCACCGTGGCCTCGTCCAGACGGCCGCCGCCGAAGGCGATGGCCTGGTCGGTGAGCGAGAGGGCGTCACGCATCGAGCCGCGGGCGGCGCGCGAGAGCAGGCGCAGCGCACCCGCTTCGGAAGGCACCGCCTCCTGGCCCAGCACCCGGGCCAGATGGTCCTGCACCGTCTCGGGCGCCATTGGGCGCAGGTTGAACTGCAGGCAGCGGGAGAGCACGGTGACCGGCACTTTTTGCGGGTCGGTGGTCGCCAGCACGAACTTGAGGTACTCGGGCGGCTCTTCCAGCGTTTTGAGCATCGCGTTGAACGCGTGCCCGGTGAGCATGTGCACCTCGTCGATCATGAAGACCTTGAAGCGGCCCTGCACCGGCTTGTAAACCGCCTGCTCAAGCAACTGCTGCACCTCGTCCACGCCGCGGTTGGATGCGGCGTCGAGCTCGGTGTAATCGACAAAGCGGCCGGTGTCGATGTCGGTACAGGCCTGGCACACGCCGCAGGGCTCGGCGGTGATACCGCCCTGCCCGTCGGCACCCTGGCAGTTGAGGCTCTTGGCCAGGATGCGGGAGACCGTGGTCTTGCCCACGCCACGGGTGCCGGTGAACAGATAGGCGTGGTGCAGGCGCTGCTGGGTCAGCGCATTGCCCAGGGCCTGGACCACATGCTCCTGGCCTACCATTTCCCCGAAATTGCGGGGGCGGTACTGCCGGGCCAGAACGAGATAGGACATGCGTCGGATTCTACGGGCGCATGGCCCGGGCCGAATCCCGCTGACCCAGACCAGAAGGCCATCGGGCCCGGGCACAGGCCCGGCCACCCTCGCCTACAATCACCGGTGACGGGCCTCCCCGCATGGTGAAGCGGCCAAACGGGTCAGGTGGGGAACCAAGCAGCCCTAACTGTGGAGCCAGTGCCGGGGGTAAGGCTCGTCAACTTCTTTGAGGCTTTCCGTTGCCAGATCAAGCACTTGGCTTGATTGGGACGCGACATAGCTGATGTGTGGACCACCTGCACACGACACCCTGTCCTCAAGGCTCCGATCTAGCCCGAGGTGCCATCGCTTTCGGGTCGCTGTAGATCGAGCAGCCTGCTGCGGTAGGTTCCACCCATTCCCTTGGGCGCAGTCTCTTTGATCTGCTTGCATTGCACTGGGGTCAGGGGGCCTTCGTCCGCCTCGTATTGAGGCAGAACCCTGGCAGCCAACTCCCGCAGTGCTAAATGAACCACCTGGGTCTCGTTGACGCCCAAGGTCTTGGCCAGCCTCTGGGTCGTTGATCGGGTGACACCGGTGGCGCAATCCTGGGGGCGGTACCGAAATACGATTTTGGGTGCAGCGGCTTTCATGGCAATGGCAACTGAGGTGAGTATCTTCAGGATGTCAATCCGGAGGTTTGCCGTCAACCTTCAAGAGAATCAGCCAGATAGCGCCACTCACATCAGCAGACGGTAATCAAGTTGACGATTAGATGCGGCCGCTGCAAGCGTGCGCTTTGCTAATATGGCCCGGTTACTTGGACAGGCATGGAGTCTAGAGATGAAAATTATTGTCAGCGCCGTTTTGGCGCTCATCGCGGGATTGCTCTTGACTTCGTGCGGCGGAGGCGGCGGAGGCGGCGGAGGCAACTCATCCAATGGCGCCCAATTTTCCCAGACGTACGTTGCCTCTGCGACGGCTGGTGAGGTCTTGAGCTACACCTTCGATTCAGTCAACAGCACCTACTCGTACACGATCACGAAGAGCGCGTATGGATTGGAAGGAGCCACGAGTAGCGGCACCTTGACGAGAAATAGCGACGGCTCTTACTCCCCCTCGGAGTCGCCTAGCTCCAAGATCTATGCGGCCCAAAATGGCCTGCTGATCGGGAGGATTAGGATGCTTCTCAATGGGACGTACAGGGATGTCCCCATCCTCGGTGTTTCAAATCCTTCGGTGAGTGGCGCAGACATGGCCGGCACCTACAACTACATTTCGCTCAATTGCGCGGCGAAAAACTATGGCGTCTATTCGGGCTGCACCACGAATTACGGAACCGTCCAGGTCGTTTCAACAGGCGCCAGCACCGCGACCTACACCACGTGCACAACGGCCAACATTAGCAACGGGACAGGCAGCTGCGCCGCAACGACGACCGGGGCGCTGACCCATATCGGCGGAGGCATCTGGGAGATGGTCAGGTCCGGGTCTGCCAACAAGAGCCATATGGCGGCGCTGAAATCCTCCAACAACCAACGCGTCGGGTTCCTGGACTTCAATGACGGCGGTGCTGGGGGGTATGGCTATGGGCTGGCCGTCGCTTCCGAACAAATTTCGCCAGCCATTAGTGATGTGGCAGGCGAATACATTGCTCACACGACTGCGGGCACCTCGGGCGCATTCACGATCTACAGCGACTCGACCACCAGCCACGGCCTGACGATCACCCGCGATTCTCCATGGACTGGCATCGCCAGGACAAGTTCGGTGGGTGGCCAAGGCTATGGGATCCTGGCTGGAACGGGCGTGTACGCCTACCGCAACCCGCAGAACGGTTCGGGCTATTTCGAAATCGGGATGCGAAAGTAAGCCGCTACCAGGTAGACGATTTTCTGCCGCATTGAGTCATCAACTGGCTCCTATCGCGCCGGCAAAAAGCGCCACTTCATTGCGTCAGCCGCAGCGCCCGGGGCCCCGTCCCAGGCGCTGCCTCGCGCTTCCAGGCGCGATTGCCCCGCCGCTCGAGCGCCGCTTTTCCTCCTGAGAGCGCCAGGCGCCCGCTGTCGAGCGAGGTGGACCCTGTGGCCTGCGCCGCTTGCGCCCTCCCCTTGCAAAGCATATTGACCAGCGATCAGCATCGCCTTACATTTAGTTATGCAAGCAACTAAGTCGGGCGTGCCAGCGGCCATGTCCGCCACCCAGGAGCCCCCTCCCGACGCGCCAAGCGCGCGGACGTCGGCCTCTGGCGTGCGGGAGCGCTTGCTAGACGCCTCCGAGTTGCTGTTCGCAGAGCTGGGTTATGCCGCCTGCACCTTTCGGGCGATCTCCGCCCAGAGCGGCATCAACCAGGGCTTGCTGCACTACTACTTCACCAGCAAGCAAAACCTCTTTACCGAGGTGTTCCTGCGCCGCGCGCATGTCATTGCGGCGCGTCGCGTTACGCTGCTGGACGCGGCCGAGGCGCAATCGGGCGCCGGCCACGTGCCGCTGGAGACCTTGGTTCGTCACTTCCTGACCCCGGCACTGGAGATGGCCCAGCAGGGCGAGGGCGGGCGCGCATTCGTGCGAATTCACTCGCAGCTGCGCGGCGAGGCCGGTGACCTGGGCCTGGCACTGCGCCGGCAGGCGTTCGGCGCTTCGACCGAGCGCTATGTGAGCGCGCTGTGCGCCGCATGCCCGCACCTGAGCGCCGAGGCGGTGTACTGGCGCTTCAATTTCATGGTCGGCAGCTACTTGGTGGTCAGCTCCCAGGCCGGGCGTCTGGAGGACTACTCCGGAGGCGCTTGTGCAGCCAGCAACATGCAGGCGGCCCTGGACCAACTGGTTCCGTTTGCCATTGCCGGCTTTCTGGCTGCACCGCCTGCGGCGAACGGCGCACCTACCGCACCGACCGCACTCGCAAATGCCAAGGTGCCTAGCCGGACCAGGGTCTGACTGTCATCAACCGCCGACTCTCTTCGCCGTTTTCTCTTTCCCCTTTCCCCATTCCTCCCACCATTCCCTTCACCTTTCCCTTCCAAACTTGCACGAGGCCCCATGTACGCAGCTCCCCCCGTTGTCCAGACCGAAGTCCACACCCGCATGCCCGAGAGCTTTCGCCGCATGGGCCACCCCTCCCATTGGGTCGACAAGCGCGGCGCAGGCCCGGTGCACTCCTTCTTGGAGGGGCCTTCCTTCGACCGCGAAGGCAATCTGTTTTGCGTCGACATTCCCTATGGCCGCATCTTCAAGATCACCCCGCAAGGCGAGTGGAGCACCTTCGCCGAGTGGGACGGTGAGCCCAATGGCCTGCGCTTCCACAAGGACGGACACATCGTGGTGGCAGACCATTCGCTGGGCCTCCTGACCTTTGACCCGAAGACGGCCGCCATGAAGGTGCTGCTCAATCGGGGCAACCACGAAGGCTTCAAGGGTCTCAATGACCTGATTTACGGCGCCAATGGCGACGTGTACTTCACCGACCAGGGCCAAAGCGCGCTGAATGACCCGACCGGCCGGGTGTGGCGCCTGCGTGCCACGGGCGAGCTCGACATGCTGTACCAGGGTGTCGCCGGGCCCAACGGCCTCGTCTTGAACAAGGAAGAAAACCTGCTCTACGTCGCGGCCACGCGGACCAACAACATCCTGGTTATTCCGCTGCTGCCCAATCACAAGGGCGTGGGCAAGGTCAGCATGTTCATCCAGCTGTCTGGCAGCCCCACCGGCCCGGACGGCATGGCCCTTGATGAAGAAGGCAACCTCTTTGTCGTTCACGCCGGCTTCGGAACGGTGTGGGGCTTCTCCAAGTACGGCGAGCCAATCTGGCGCATCAAGTCCTGCGCGGGCATGCGCACCACCAACCTGGCCTTCGGCGGCCCGGACAACAAGACGCTGTACATCACCGAAGCCGAGCACGGCGTCATCATCAAGGCGCAACTGCCGGTCGCTGGCAAGCGGATGTACTCGCATGCATGACACGGCTGCATCCGGCGCCCTCGGCCGGGTCCCCGCGCACTTGATGCCCCCTCTGGCTGTCTTGCGCGCCTACCCCGCGCACGACTACACGCTGGCAGGGGCCTTCGCGAGCCGGCTCGCGTCGCGTGTGGACAAGCCGTTCTATGTGTACGACGGCCGCAGCCGGACGTGGGGCGAGTTCGCGGGCGATGTGGCCAAGGCTGCAGCCTTGCTTGCCCAACGCGGCGTAAAGGCGGGCGACCGTGTCGGCATCGTGGCGCGCAACCACCCGGCACATGTCCTGCTGCTGTTCGCACTGGCGCGCCTGGGCGCGACCATGGTGCCGATCAACCCGGAGTTCGGCGTTGCCGAAGCCGGCTATGTGCTGCAGCATGCCGAGCTCTCGGGCGTGGCCAGCGACGCCGCCTGCCTGGCCACCACCCGCGCGGCCTGCGCAGAACGCGGCTTGTCCCCCTGGATGGTGCTGCTCGAAGCCGCACCTGCGGGCACCAGCGATGCGCCCCCGCTATTGCAAGACCTGCTCGCGCAGGTGCATGCTGCCGACGCACCCCCGGTTCAGGGCGACGCTGAATCCATCTGCGTGACCATCTACACCTCAGGCACCACCGGCTTCCCCAAAGGCGCCATGCACAGCCAGCGCAGCTACTTGCTGGCTGGCGAGGCCTTTGTCGAGCGCATGCACGTGCAGCCGGAAGACCGGCTGATGGTGGTGCTGCCCCTGTTCCACATGAACGCCCTGTTCTACTCGGTGTCGGGCACGGTGGCGGCCGGGGCCTCGATGGCCATCGTGCCCAAGTTCTCGGCCTCGGCCTTCTGGGAGCAGGCAGAGGCCACTGGCGCAACGGTGGTCAACATCATCGAGGCGGCCTGCAACATCCTCAAAGCCAGGCCGCGCAGCGAGTTTCGCCCAGGCCACCGCCTGCGCTGCGCCTACGGCGTGCGGCAAAGCGCGCAAGAGGCCTTCCGCAATGATTTCGGCGTGCCCTACTTCGTCTCGGGCTACGGCATGACCGAGATACCCGGCGTGACCTGCAGCCCCTACGGCGGCCTGCAAAAGCCCGGCACCATGGGGCCGGCTGGGCGTCACCCCGACCCGGATGTGCCCTGGGCCCAGTGCCGCGTGGTGGACGACGAAGGACGCGACCTGCCCGACGACACTGTGGGCGAGCTGATCGTCAAAACGCCCATCGTGACCAAGGGCTACTTTCGTGACCCAGAGCAAACCGCTGCGGCCTTTCGCGATGGCTGGTTCCTCACTGGCGATCTGGTCAAGCGCGACGCCGACGGTTACTACACCTTCGTCTCGCGCAAGAAGGACATCATTCGCCGTCGCGGCGAGAACATTGCCGGCGCCGAGCTTGACCGCGTCATTGGCGAGCACCCCGACGTGGCCGAGGCCGCCGCAATTGCGGTGCCCGCCGAATTGGGAGAGGACGAAATCCTGGCGGCGGTGGTGTGCAAACCCGGTGCCACGCTCACCGCCCAGGACATCGCCGCCTGGTGCGCGCGCCATCTGGCACCGATGAAGGTGCCGCGCTATGTGCTGTTCATGGACAACCTGCCCCACACGCCTACGCACAAAATCCTTAAAGGCGCCCTGCGCTCGGACCACACGCTCAAGGCGCGTGCCACCGATCTTTCCCGCGTTTGAAACTGCCCGCTGCTACGAGCCCTTCCCCCACGCCTCTCTACACGGAACCAGCAACATGAAAAAAATTGACCGTCGCCAATTCGTCACATCTGCCTTGACGGGCACCGCCCTGGCCGGCCTGCTGCCCCTTGCGTCATCGCCGGCGCATGCACAGGGAAGTTGGCCTAGCAAGCCGATTCGGCTGGTGGTGCCCTACCCGCCCGGAGGCGGCACGGACGTGGTCTCCCGTCTCATCGCCGAGCCGCTGTCGCAGGCGCTGGGACAGTCGGTGATCATCGACAACCGGGGCGGCGCCAACGGCATCCCTGGCTGCCAATTCGTGGCGACTGCGCCGGCCGACGGCCACACCATCTTGCTGGTGCTGCCGGGGCAGATGGCGGTCAACCCGGCGCTCTATAAAGACCTGCCGTACAACCCGGTGCGCGACTTCGCGCCGATCATCCAGCTGACTTCCTTCGAGGTGGCGTTGGCGGTCAACCCCTCGGTCGCTGCGCGCAATGTCAACGAACTCGTGGCGCTCGCCAAATCCAAGCCGCGTGGCCTGACCCTGGCCTCTGCAGGCACCGGAAGCGCCGGGCACATGGCGGCCATCTGGTTCTCGATGAAAACGGGTGTGGAGTGGCTGCATGTGCCCTACAAGGGCGCAGGCCCAGCCTTCACCGACCTCATTGGCGGCCAAGTTGACCTGACCTTCGCCACCACGCTGTCTACCCTGCCCCATGTGCGCAGCGGCAAGCTGCGTGCGCTGGGCGTCACCGGCGCCAAGCGCTCGGCGGCTGCGCCTGACATTCCGGCCATTGCCGAATCCATTCCGAGCTATGAGTTCACCCAGTGGCACGGCCTGGTGGCACCCGCCCGCACGCCGCCGGAGATCGTGGCGCGGCTCAACGCCGAAATCGGCAAGATCTTGCAGTCGGCCCAGGTGAAGGAAAAGCTCGCCTCGCTGGGCTCGGAGGTCCGCGGCGGAACCTCCGCTGATTTCGCCAAGACGATCCAGGCCGACATCGTCCGCTATGCGGACGTGGTCAAAGTCTCTGGGATGACCCCAGACTAATTGACGCTCAGACCGGACGCACCCGCAGGTTGCGTTCGATCTTCACCAGCACCAGGATCAGGCTGATCAGCAAAAAAGTGCCAAACATCCCGCCGGCGATCGAGAGCTTCATCATCGCGCCGGCCTTGGCACCCAGGACCCGGGCGCTCTCCTCGGCCTCGAACTCCTTGCGGCTTTCGGCCTGACGCTCAAAAAAGTCGGGGTAGATGTCGACCGCAGCGCTGAAATAGTTGCCGAAGGCGTCATCGTCCTTCTTCTTCAAAATGGCGATGATCTCCGGGTCGGCCAATGCCAGGGAGAACAAATCCGTCTGCCCCTTGGCATAGGCCAGCACGCTCGCTTCGCTCTGGGGCTCAAGTGCCAATGTGTTGGCCTTCTTACGCAGGTCAGCCTTGAAACCGTCGGGGTTGTTGAGGTTCTTCTCAAACTTGGACAGGAAGTCGCTCACGACCTTGAGTTGCTTTCCCAATTCTTCCTCAAGCGCCTTGTTTTCTGCCTTGCCACCCTTGGACGAATTGGGCTTTTGCGGTGCAGGTTGCGAAGCCGCGGGCGCAGACTCGAGCGACTTCTTCAGCTCCTGGATCAATGCCTTGTTGTCGACCGCTTCAGACTTGTAAGGAGTTGGAGAAGCGCCCATGTCCTTGACGGCCCAGACCCCCAGGGCCACCGCCGCCACCAGGCTCAAGGCCAGCACCACGAGAATGACCACCCGCAAGATCGCAAGAAAAACATTTTCGAGCTTATTGCCCAGACCACTTTGCACTTCACTCATGACAGGTTCCTTCTTTGTTTCGGCGGTTAATCAGTGAGCACCGGAGATCGCCAACGGCATCAGATTGCCAACAATTGTCATTTTAATCATCAGATGGTGACAGCGCCGTTGCACAAGCGCCGGACCGCGCCTTCTCCTGCCGCACGCCCGCTGGCCATCGAGGCACTGAGCAAGTAACCGCCGGTGGGCGCCTCCCAGTCGAGCATCTCGCCGGCGCAAAAGACGCCCGGCCTGTCACGGAGCATGAGCGAGGCGTCAAGCGCGTCCCAGGCCACGCCGCCAGCGCTGCTGATCGCCTCGTCAATCGGTCGCGGCGCCGCCAAGGCGATGGGCAGGGCTTTGATGGCTGCCGCTAATTGGGCGCTTTGGTGCATGGCCTCGCGCGTGAGCCGCTCATGCAGGATGGCCATCTTGATGCCTTCCAGACCCAGCCGGCCCTTGAGGTGGCTGGACAGGGAGCGGGAACCCCGCGGGTGCGCCACCTCGCGAAGCACATCGGCCTCGCTGCGATCGGGCAGCAGGTCCAGCAAAAACGTGGCCTGTCCCTCGCGTGCGATCGCCTCGCGCAGGTCGGCCGAGAAGGCGTAGACCAGACTGCCCTCGACACCGGTGGTGGTGGCGACAAACTCGCCCTTGCGTCGCTGGTCGCCCAAGGTCATGGCCACCGACTTGAAAGGCTGGCCCGCAAATCGCTCAGTGAACAAGGGCGTCCATCCGCCCGCCACATCAAAGCCGCAGTTGGACGGCTGCAGCGGATGAACCGCCACCCCGGCCGCCTGCAGCAGCGGCACCCAGGCGCCGTCCGAGCCCAGGCGCGCCCAGCTGCCGCCGCCCAGGGCCAGCACCTGCACCGCGCTGTCCACGCTGCGCGGCCCTGCAGGCGTGTCAAATCTCAGGTGGCCGGCATCGTCCCAGCCCCGCCACCGATGGCGCATGTGAAACTGCACGCCGCTTGCGCGCAGCCGGTGCAGCCAGGCGCGCAGCAAGGGCGCGGCCTTCATGTCCACGGGAAAGACGCGGCCGGATGTGCCAACGAAGGTGGGCACGCCCAGGGCCTCGGCCCAGGCGCGCAGGGCCTCGGGGGTGAAGGCGCGCACGGCAGCCTCGAGTGAGGGCGCCTTGGGACGCAGCCGCGTGACAAAGCGCTCGAGCGGCTCGGAGTGGGTGAGGTTCAGGCCGCCACGCCCCGCCAGCAGAAACTTGCGCCCCACCGAAGGCATGGCGTCATAGACATGGACGGACACGCCAGCCTGGGCCAGGGCTTCGGCCGCCATCAGCCCCGCCGGGCCGGCGCCGATCACGGCGGCCTGCTGCGCCTGGGCCGTGCCGCCTGCGCCGACGCTGCCCTCGCCCTCCATTTGAATGTCCACAACTGTCCCCGATCAAAGCCGGGAGTATGGACGATGCGGTGTGGGCAGTTAGGCAGGCGATCAATCCCCGAATGAATCCGCGCCTCGATCCGGCCGGCTCGTCTGGCGGGACGGAATGCTGGATGACTCTCCGCGGGTCATACACCCGGCATCCTGTCGGCCGAAGCCGATCTCAGCGCTAGATTTCAAGCGCTTGAGTCACGGGATCGGCGCAGGGTCACAGTCCCAGACGTACTCGGCATCTTCGACGCGGTGGGTCTTGAACTTGAAGGTGAGTGCAAGTTCGATGAGACCGACCGCAACACTGCCTGGGACCTGGATGGGGCAGCGCTCGAGAAGGCAGACGCAGCCTTCGTAGGCGAGGGACAGCTCGCCAGTTGCCAAGAGAGAGCGAATGGTCGACAACTGCTCGGTCAAGTTGCGGCCTGGGTCAACGCTGGGAGGGAACG
>NZ_JARXAB010000018.1 GCF_029866045.1 Ramlibacter sp.
TGGGACGGCAAGCTGCACGAGCTCATTGCCGAGGCGGCCCACAACGCGGTCATCTTGTCTGTGTTCCGACAGATGACGCAGGCGCGCAACCAGGCCGAGTGGGGCCAGCTCAAACGGCGCAGCGTCACGCCCGAGCGGCGCTTGGAGTACCAGCGCGAGCACCGTGCGCTGGTCGAGGCCCTGGCCGAACGCGACGCGACCCGCGCGCGCGAGGTGTGCCTGGCGCACCTCACGCGGGTGCGTCACAACATGATGGGGTATTAAGCCCAGCCCTCAGGGCCAGCGCAGCAGGCGCGAGACCGATCTGCCCATCACCCAGGGCAGGTCGGCTGGCGCAATGAAGTCGAGCGTTTCGGTGAAGTGGGTGAGGGCTTGGCGGTAGGTGCAGGGCAGGCGGGAGACGTCCGATCCCCAGAGCTTTCGCTGTGGACTGGACGACTCATGCATAGAGCGCAGGTAGCCACCGAACCTGGCGAAGGGGTAGCTGTCGTCCGTGTAGCAAGGGGCGGCGCATGCGGCGGACATGGTGTCCCGTGGGCAGGCAAGCAAAGCTCACCCGGGCCGGGGCATTGCTGCCGTGCATGCGCACTACGTCCCAGGTTTCCTCAAGCTGGCGCGTGGCGCCACTTGCAGCCCTGAAGAATCGGCTTGGCTGGCAATCGGTTAGGCTAGTCTTCCAGGCGTGAAGGCAATCGCGAGGCCGCAACTCGGTGCCGCATTTAAACGCCGGGCCGCATAGGAATTAAATAATTTAATAAAACCAGATAAAAATGAATTCTTCTACAAGTTTTTCTCTTGGCATGAGATGCCATATCAAAAAAGCCATTGCTTCAGTTGCTGTTTTGGTGGCCTCACTTTCAGCTCAAACAGTATTCGCTCAAGCGCCGAAAATGGAGGACATTGCATCACTCAAAGCGCTGCAATCCAGTTCGGCGGGATTTAAGCGAAGCCTGAAGCTACCCACTGGCGAATTCAGTCTGGGAGATGACGCCGGGAAAATTACCGCCAGCAGTCTTCAAACTACCTACAAGCTCGATGCGACCGCATTTACCCCTGGATTGGTAACACTTTGCCCGATCGGCTCTGAAGATAATAAGGCAATGGCAGGCTGCAAAATAGTTGGAATTAACAATTCGTATCCTGTCAATGCTAATAACGTAGATCGATGGGTTTCCGAGGTGAAAAGTCAGCTGATCGGAAACTCAAATTGGTTTATGAGTCCCGAAAATCAGTCGGAAAGATCAAATGCGGTTCTGCGACTTGCCGGCATCTTTGACCAAGCGTTTGCCGGCTGCATCATGCGACTGACGCAGGTTTCTGAGAGCAGCGCCGAAGCTTGCTTCAAGACCAAAGACAACAACGAGCGTATTGCGCTTTACCTCAAGTTGTGCAGATCTTCGATCAATGGCATCAGGGGTGACCTGATAGTGACCGCTCCCGACAATGGCCCGGACTTTTGTGCGATCGACCCCAAAAGCGGTATCGCTACTACCCTCACGTTTGATCAAAGAAATAGCCGCATCGGCGTGGCAATCATGTCTATATTGCCCATCATCGAACTTGCCACTCGCTCTGACATCATCGAGCAGAGAAATCAGCAGCAGAATTTCAAGCCGCCAGGACGCCTCTGACCTTGCGTCTATCGGCTACGCGGCGTCGAACCTTGGCACATCAGTTCAGCGAGCCAGTCCGAGGGAGCGGCTGACATTCTTTCGGCGCCTTGGATCTATCGTTAGATTCGGTCTGAGACAACAAAAAACCCGCAGCGCCGAGAATCGTGCGGGTTTTGCAAGGGGGTGATGCCTCCTGATCCAGGATTTGGCGCCCCCGGCGGGAATCGAACCCACATCTAGCGCTTAGGAGGCGCTCGTTCTATCCATTGAACTACGGCGGCGGCCGCTGGCGATTCTACAGACGCGCCCTCGAACAAAGGGGTTCAGGCTGACGGGCCCGATCGCGCGTCGATCCGTATCGGGCTGCGCGGGCCCAGGTCCAGTTGCAGCCCGCCAGAAACCGGCTCGGGCTTGATGCCGCAGCGGCGTGCGCGGTCGGCGAGTTCGCCCAGATCAGCAAAGGCCACCTCGATGGCCACTGGCAGCACTTGGGTGGACGGCGTGGTGGCCACCACGCGCAGGCCGTCTCTCAGGTCGACCGCCAGCGACGCCAGGCGGGCGCGCCAGCCCTCGCAGGACGCTGGCGACCCTTCGTAGGTGAGGCCGCGCAAGGCCTGCGCGCCGTTGGCGTGCGTGAGCAGGCCTGGTGGCCGCATCAGCTCCGGCGTCATGTGCCGCACCCAGCAGAAGTAGGAGGCGTCACTGGCCTGCCAGGGCGTGTCGAAGAACTGGAAGCGTGCCAGGCCCTCGGCTCCGTCTTCACTTACCGGGCGCGACCAATCCATCACCGGGCTCAGGGCGCAGCCGCGCGCCGCCAGCGCCGCGTGGGTGGCCTTCGGGTCCTCGGTGGCCAGGGCCAGGATATGCAGGCCAAACCGCTGCTGCATGGCCGGGGTGAGCGGGTGGCCGGCATGCGGGTCGGTGATCTGCATCAGCTCGATGTAGCCGGTCTCCAGCATCACCGAGTGTTGGGCGCTGCCAGCGGGTATCCGCTGTCCGTCGGGGCCGGTGCGGGTGTGATCGGCGCGGCGGGTGAGGGTGAAGCCCAGGTCGGACCAGAGCGCACGTGCGGCCTCCAGATCCGGAACGATCAAACCCACATGATCCAGCGACAGCGACAGTGCCGGTACCCGTGCCGGGGAGGCGTTGCTTTGCGCGGCGGGGGTGTTTGGCCCAGTCATTGGAGGCTCCCGGCGTCTGCCAGACCCAGATGCCGGCGCAGCCAGGCATGGCTGCGGCCGCCCAAGGGCTGGCCCAGTCTGCGGCCGAATTCGTCGATGACGCGCATCAGGGCCGGCAGGTCGACCCCGGTCTCGTAGCCGCTGGCCTGCGCCAGCCAGACCAGATCTTCGGTGGCCAAATTGCCCGCAGCGCCCGGTGCGAAGGGACAGCCGCCCACGCCGCCGGCGCTGCTGTCGAAGCGGCGCACGCCCGCCTGCATGGCCGCCCAGGCGTTGGCAAGACCCAGTCCCCGCGTGTCATGCAGGTGAATGCCCACCCGCTGCGCTCCGAGTTCATCGACCGCAATTCGGGCCAGTGCCTGCACTTCGCCGGGGTGGGCCGCGCCAATGGTGTCGGCAATCACCACCTCGTCGGCGCCACCCTCGGCCATGCGCCGCGCCAGGCGCAGCGTGACCTCGGGCGGGGTTGCGCCCTCATAGGGGCAGGCGAAGGCCACGGCCACATAGGCCCGGCTGCGCAGTCTCATGTCGCGGGCTTGGGCCAGCACTTCCCGGCAGGTGGCCTCGGCCTCGTCCAGGCCCATGCGGATATTGCGGCGGTTCATGGTCTCGGTGGCCGAGAGCACCACGCACACTTCCTGCGCGCCTGCCTGCGCGGCGCGTGCCAGGCCCTTGAGGTTGGGGGTCAGCACGCACAGGTGGCTGGCGGCCAGCGGCGCAACCGCCGCCATCAGCGCGGGCGCGTCGGCCATGCGCGGCACCGCCTGTGGCGAGACAAAGCTGGTGGCCTCGATCCGGGGCAGGCCGCAGTCGGCCAGCGCCTGGACCAGCCAAGCCTTGTCGGCGGTGGGCAGGTCTGTCGGCTGGTTCTGCAGGCCGTCGCGCGGGGCGACGTCGGTGATGAGAAGCTGGGTCATGGCCAGGGGGTCCTGTGCGTGTGTCGCCTCAGCCCACCACGCCGGCAGCGCGCAGGGCTGCGACCTCGTCCGCCGCATAGCCCACCAGATGGGTGAGCACCTCGTCGGTGTGCGCGCCGAGCGCTGGCGGCGGGGTGAAGCCCTGGGCCCCGCGCTCGAGCTTGACCGGATTGCCCGGCATGCGCACCGCCTCGCCCGAGGGCAGGGGCACCGAAACGACCATGTCCCGGGCGACCACCTGCGGGTCAGACAGCGCCTGGGCAAAGTCGTTCACCGGGCCGCAGGGAATGCGGGCCTCTCCAAGAACTTTCAGCCAGTGGGCGGTGGGCTGCTGGCGCAGCGCCTCGCTCACCCAAGCGTCGATCTCTGCCTTGCGGGCATAGCGCACCGGCTGGCGCTCCAGCGCCGGGTCGGCCAGGCCCGGGATGTTCATCAGGTCGCGGAAGGCCTTGAAGAAAGGGTCTCCGATGCAGGCCACGATGATGTGGCCGTCGGCCGTCGGGTAGCTGTTGTATGGCACGTGGACGAAGTGGCTGTTGCCAATGCCCTGGGGCACCTGGCCGGACATCAGGTACATGGTGGCCATGTAATTGAGCATCGAGACCTGGGCGTCGAGCATCGAGATGTCCACATGCTGGCCGCGTCCGCTGCGCTCCCGGTCGGCCACCGCGGCCAGGATGCCAATCGCGGCCATGAGGCCACCGCCCAGGTCGCCAATCGGGATGCCTGCGCGCATGGGCCCGGTCTCGGGCGAGCCGGTGATCGACATGCCGCCGCCCATGGCCTGCACCACCTGGTCGAAGGCGGGCCGCTGCACCGCCGGGCCGGTTTCGCCAAAGCCGGTGATCGAACAGGTGATGATGCGCGGATTGACCTTGGCCAGGCTGTCCTGGTCGATGCCCAGGCGCTTAGGGACGCCGGCGCTGAAGTTGTCCACCACCACGTCGGCATGCCGCACCAGGTCTTTGAACACTTCCAGCCCGCCCGGGCTCTTGAGGTCGATGCACACGCTTTGCTTGTTGCGATTGAGCGTGAGGAAGTAGGCCCCCATGCCCAGACGCGAGAAGTCGGGGTCGTTCTCCAGCAGGCGCCGGGTGCCCTCGCCCTGACCGGGGGGCTCCACCTTGATCGTGCGCGCGCCCAAATCGGCCAGCAGCATGCTGCCGTAGGGGCCTGAGAGCATGTGCGTCAGGTCGAGGATGGTGAGGTGTTCGAGTGCCATATCAGTTCAATGCCGCTTGCAGTCCTGCGCCGGCCGCTGGTAAGGGCCGCCAGTCCAGCAGTTCAACCTCGTCGCACAAGTGGCCAGGCTCGGCCGGCAGCGTGCGCGCGAAATCGGTGGAGAGGTA
Source organism: Ramlibacter sp. (assembly GCF_029866045.1). Classification (GTDB taxonomy): domain Bacteria; phylum Pseudomonadota; class Gammaproteobacteria; order Burkholderiales; family Burkholderiaceae_C; genus Ramlibacter. The sequence goes on from NZ_JARXAB010000018.1 coordinate 5,061, forward strand.
TTTCTTGCTGTCGTCGCAGAAAACGGTGACGACCAGCGAGCCGGGGCCCTGACGCTCGGCCACCTTGAGGGCACCCAGCAGATTGGCGCCCGAGGACAGGCCGACGCCCAGGCCCCACTGACGGCTGATGCGCTGCGCCATCCGGATCGCGTCGCCGTCATGCACGGCGACCACCGGGGAGAGCTCGTCGAGCCGGCAGATCGCCGGGATGAATTCATCAGAGATGCCTTGAATGCGGTGCTTGCCGCGCTTGCAGCCGGTACTCAGGGTGGGTGACTCCGCCGGCTCCAGCGGATGGACCGGCAGCCCGGGGAAGTGCTTGCGCAGGGCCCGACCGACCCCCATCACCGTGCCTCCGGTGCCCACGCCGGCGATGAAGGCGCTGGGCGTGAGCCCGTTGCGCGCCATCTGCTCCAGGATCTCGGGGCCGGTGCCGTCTTCGTGCGCCTGCACATTGGCCCAGTTGTCGAACTGCGAAGGCAGGAAGACATCGTCCCGGCCCTCGGCCATTTGCCGGGCGCGGGCGATGCTGCCCAGGAAGCCGCCTGCCGCGGCTGAGACCAGCTCGACTTCGGCGCCGTAGAGACGGATCAGCGCCTTGCGCTCCTCACTCATCCAGTCTGGCATGAGGATGCGCACCGGATGGCCCAGGGCGCGGCCGAGGGCGGCGAAGGCGATGCCGGTGTTGCCGCTGGTGGCCTCGACGATGGTGGCGCCAGGTAGCAAGCGGCCCTCAAGCACAGCGTCGCGCAGGATGCGCCAGGCCATGCGGTCCTTGATGCTGCCGGTGAGGTTGTACGACTCCGCCTTGGCGCAGAGCGTGTAAGTCTGGCCACGGAAACCCACCGTGAGGTGCAGCAAAGGTGTCTGACCGATCATCCCCGCCAGCGACTGCAGCTGCTGGATCGCGCGGGGCAGGGCAGCCGCCCTGGATGCCGCCGAGAGCGCCCGGTTCATACTAGCGACCACTTCCCGTCTGCAGGCCGTTCGGGCCAGCGCACCCCGAAGTTCTTTTCGACGATGGCGGCCTGCGCCTCGAAGCAGCCGCCCCAGCGCAGGATGCGCCAGCTCGGAAGCTCCACGATGGTGCTGCCCATGCCGAACTCGTTGGCGTAGGGTGAGCGCCCGTAGCCCAGTACCAACTCGCAGCCGGCACGCAGTTCCTCCTGCACCTCGAGCAGCTCGAACTTGCTGCCCGAGCCGGAGGCGTTGGCCGACGACCCCATGAGCGGCTTGCCCTGCTCGAGGCTCATCGCCGCCAGCGCGTTGTGCAGCGGGCCGGCGTTCATCAGCAGGTCCATGGTCTGGCCTTTGGTCGAACGCCGCAGCGCGCCCCATTCCACGGTGCGCAGCCAGTCGTGATGCGGGTTGAACGGGGCCACGACAGAAAGCGGCAGGTCGTGGTCCAGCGTCAGGCAGCGCACCAAATCGCGATCTCGCTGGCCTACCTCGAACACGTCCTGAAAAATGTCCCAGTTGCCAATGACGCCGTTGGGCTTGGTCATGGGCCGCTGCTTGAGCTTGTAGATGCGCTCCACGCCCTCGGCGGTGTGCGCGAAGATCGCGTAGGACACGCTCAGGGGCAAGATGGCCACGCCGCCCCCGGCCATGGCCTCGAAAGCTAGGCGGGCGTCGTCTTGTTGAATCGCCAGGTCGGGCTCGTGCCCGCGGTCAATGGTCGGCATGGTCACTCCAGGGATGTCGTTCGGTGTCGAGGTGGGGCAGGAGGGCGAGCAGGCAGGCCAGCAGGCGTCCCTCCTCATAGCGGCGGTGCACCAGTTGCAGGCCCATGGGCAGACCCGTCTGCGACCACAGGGCCGGTATGTTGATGCAGGGCACCTGCAGCGCGGTCCACATCCGGTTGAAGGTGGCCATGCCCTGGGTGTGCTGGCCCAGGGGCGCCACGCCGGGCGCGCTGAGCGTGAGCACGCCGTCCAGGCCGCCCAGCTGCGCCTCCCAGCCCGCGCGGGCTTGGGCAATCCGGTCCAGGGCCTGCCGCATTCGCTCGGGGGTGAGCCCGAGGTGGTTGCCCAACTTGGCCTTGAATTCGGTGTGCAGCAGGTCGGGCGCGGCCAGGAACTCGGGCAGGAAGGCGTAGCGGCCGCCGTCTTGCATCACCTCGTCTTGCCAGCGGTTGATGTCGGACTCGTCGGTCGCAAAGGCCACCTCCCGCAGCGCCACGCCTGCCCGCGCCAGCTTCTCCAGCAAGGCCTCAAATGCGGCTTGGGCCTCCGGCTCGGCCTCGGCCCAGAGCGGGGTGCGACACACGCCCAGGCGCAGCGGGCCGGGCAGCGGCGCGGGCAGGGCGTCTACCAGGTGAAAGGCCTGCGCGAGCAGCGCCAGGTCCTCGGCGCTGCGACCGTAGAAGCCCACCGTGTCCAGGTGCGGCGCAAAGCCCTTGATGCCGTCAAAGGGCACGCGTCCCCAGGTCGGCTTGAGCGCGAAGACGCCGCAGAAGGCGGCGGGCCGGATGGTCGAGCCTCCGGTCTGGGTGCCCAGGGCCAGGGGCGTCATGCCGTCGGCCACCGCCGCGCCCGAGCCGGACGAGGAGCCGCCGGGCGTACGCGCCAGGTCCCAGGGGTTGCGGGTGGGCGGAATGCGCCCGCCGCTGGCGAACTCAAGGGTACTGGTCTTGCCCAGGATGACCGCGCCCAGGGACCGCAGCACCGCCACGCAATGCGCGTCCTCGCCGGCCTGGAAGTCCGGATACAGGGGCGAATTGAAGCGGGTGGGCAGGTCGCGGGTGCGGATCACATCTTTGACCCCCACAGGCAGGCCGTGCAGGGGGCTGCGCCGGGGCGCGGCGTCGCAGGCCCGGGCCTGGGCGATCGCCTGGTCGGGGTCTACCGCCGCCCAGGCCTGCAACTCGGGCTCACGCGCCTCAATGCGCGCCAAACAGGCCCGTACATAGGACTCGCTGGAGAGCTCTCCGCGCGCCATCCGGCGGGAGGCCTCGCTGGCGGGGAGTTGCCACAGGGGATGGGCCATCGCTGGGTGGTTTCGGTTGGAGCGCAGGGCAGGGCGGAGGGTGTGACGGAGAGGGTTTCGCAGCTTGTCTGCTTTTGAAAATTGTATGCATAATGCCATCGAAGTTCAAACTAGCATTTGCAGTTGCATCCGCCTCAGTCAATGAAACTGCGCGGAATGCCGCTGTCGGGGTTGCCTGATTGCATACAAAACAGAGTCCGCTGACCCGCCAATATGCGCGCTGGATCGCCCGCACCCAGGTGCGCGATCTGGCGCCGCAAGCCCTGGAGGTGGCCCACCTGGGTTTTGTCGACTGCCTGGGGGTGGCCCTGGCCGGCGCGCGTGAGCCCGTCGTCGATGTGCTGCGGCGCTGGGCGTTGGAGCAAGGCGGTAAGCCGGCCGCCCGTTGCCTGGGCGAGGGGCAGCGCCTGCCCGCCTCGGCCGCGGCGCTGGTCAATGCCACCGCCGCCCATGCGCTGGACTTCGACGACTTTGCCTTCTCCAACCATCCCAGCGCGGTGCTTTGCCCGGCCATCCTCGCCGCGGCAGATTCCTGCGCGAGCCCGGTCTCTGGCGAGCGGGCGCTGCTGGCCTATGCCGTGGGCTACGAGGTTTGGGCCGACGCCTTTGTACGTGAGCCCGACCTCTATTACGACAAGGGCTGGCACCCGACCGCGGTGCTGGGCACCTTGGGTGCCGCGGCCGCGGCCAGCGTGGTGCTCGGTCTGTCTGAAGACGAAACCCTGCACGCACTGGCACTGGCGGCGTCCAGCGCCGGCGGCGTGTTCGAGAACTTCGGAACTATGGCCAAGCCAATGCATGGCGGCCGAGCCAGCAGCGTGGGCGTGACCGCTGCCGAATGGGCCCGGGCTGGCCTGCGGGCCAGCGAGCAAGCGCTCGAGGGTGGGCGCGGCATGCTGCGCGCCTTTTCGCCCCAGGGCCGGGTCGATCTGGCGCCCGACTTCCCGCCAGCGCAGGGCCCCTGGATCGCCCGCTACCGCCTGAACCTCAAGCGCTTTCCGGTCGTGGGTGCGGCACAGCGCGGCATCGAGGCGATGCTGGGCTGGCGTGAGGCGCACCCGACTGTGCCGGCTGGCGAAGTGACACGCATCCGAGTTCGGATCAGCGCCCGCCATGCGGCGGTCATGCCCTACGCGATGCCCGACGACGCACTGCAGGCCAAGTTCAGCCTGCCCTTTGCACTGGCCTGCGCGCTCGTGCGAGGACAGGTTGGCCTGCGCGAGCTCGACGACGCCTGGGTGCGCGCGCCCGAGATGCGCCGGCTGATGGCCTGTGTGGTGCTTGAAACCACCGAGGACTTCGAGCCGGGTTGGCGTGATGCGGCGCCTTTTGACCAGCTCTGGGTTCATTTGCAAGACGGGCAGGTCCTGGCCTCGCCCGAGGTGCGCCGGCCGCGCGGTCACGCCGACCTGCCCATGTCGGCCGAGCAGGTGCGTGACAAGTTCATCGACGCTGCCGGCTACGGCGGCCTGTCGGCGACGCAGGCAGAGGCGGTTTATCTGGACTGGATGGGTCTGCCCCAGCACGCGGATGTCCGCGCGCTCGGCTGGCCGACGCCGGCTGATGCT
>NZ_JARXAB010000132.1 GCF_029866045.1 Ramlibacter sp.
ATCGTGCGGTGGTGGCACGCGCACTGGTGCAGGGCGCGTGCCTGCTGGTGGCCAGCATGGCTGTCTACACGCTGGCGCTTGGCACCGGGCTGCCGGCTGACACCGCCCGAGCCCTGGCCTTTGCCGGCCTCACCTTCGGCAACCTGCTGCTGGTGGCCCTGGATGCCGGGGCCGGTCTGCCGCCGCGTGCCTTGTTCAGCCGCGACTTCATCGCGCTGTGGTCGGTGGCTGCGGTGGCCACCGCCCTGATCGCCGCTGCGCTGGCCTGGCCTGGCCTGCGCGCATTGCTGCACTTCGAGCCGCCTGCGGCCGCTCACCTGGCGCTCACCCTGCTCGGTGTGGGCCTGGCGGTGCTGGCGGGGTGGGCGCTGGGGCGGCGCATGGAGCCAGGCCAGCAGGCGGCCTCAGCGGCCGAGTGACGCTGAATCGGCCCCGTCGCTCACCACTGCCCGGTCTCCATACGGATCGCGACTTCGCAGTCGTCGAAGATGGCCAGTTTGGCGATCTTCACCCGAACACCGATCACGCCCGGCAGCTGCATCAGCCGGGCGGCCAGCTTGCCGATCAGCGTCTCAAGCAGGTTCACGTGTTCGGCAGTGCACTCGGCGATGATGATGGCGCGCACCTTGCGGTAGTCGAGCACATGCAGGATGTCGTCGTCGTGCGGCAGCAGGGGCTGGGTGCCTTGATGGAGTTCCGCGTCAACCCGGATCGGCTGCGGCGCGGCCTTCTCATGATCGAGGATGCCCAGGTTGGCGTCGAAGCACAGCCCGGTGAGGGTGAGGGTTTGGGTCCCGGCCTTGGTCATGTCTGGATCGCCGCGGCGCTTACATGAGCGAGAAGTCGCGCTCGAACTTCATCAGGTGCTGGCCGCCGTCGACCAGCAAGGTGGTGCCGGTGATCGACCGGTTGTCCAGCGCAAACTTGACCGTGGCCACCACGTCTTGTGCAGTCGACGAGCGCCCCAGGGGCGAGAGCCGGTGCAGGGTCTCGAATTTTTCTTGCGAGAGCATGTGGCTGGTGAGGGTCAGGCCCGGGGCCACGCCCACGACTCGCAGACGCGGCGCCAGGGCCTGCGCCAGCATGGTGGTGGCTGCGTGCAGCGCCGCCTTCGACAGGGTGTAGCTGAAGAAGTCCGGGTTGAGGTTCCACAGCTTCTGGTCCAGGAGGTTGACCACCACCGCGTCGGCCGCGGCCTCGGCGTCCACAGCGGCGCGGTGTGCGTGCAGGGCCTGCGCCAGCAGCACCGGCGCGCCGGTGTTAGCCGCCAGGTGGCGTTGCAGCCCGGCGTAGCCGAAGTTCTCCGGCGTGTCGTGCTCGAACAGCGAGGCGCTGTTGACGATGGCCCGCACCGGCCCCAGGCGCTCGACCACCTGGGGCAGCAGGGCGCGGGTGGCGGCCTCATCGGCCAGGTCGGCGGCGAAGGCGGCGAAGGCCGTGCTCGTGTGGCCGGCGGCACGCGCAGCGGCCGCGCAGTCGGCCACGGTGGCCAGGGCCTCCGGCTGCGAGCCGCGGTAGTGCACAGCCACCTGCCAGCCGGCCTGTGCCAGGGCCAGGGCCATTTCCCGGCCGAGGCGGCGCGCTGCGCCTGTGACGAGGACGGTGGGAGGGGCGTTCATGGGCTGGGGCATTCCCGGGCGACAATCCCGGCGTGAGCAATAAGACGCGCAGTGTAACGAGCGGCCCGGGTGCCAGCGGCCCCAGGGGCCCCGGGGGGCCAGGCGGCCGGGGCGGTGAGTCTGGCCCGGCCGGCGCCGCTGCGGCGGCGATGGCCAGCCTGATGCGCCAGGCCATCACCCGTGCCGGCGGCTGGCTGCCCTTCGACCGCTACATGGCCCTGGCCCTGTACGCGCCGGGCCTGGGCTACTACGCCCATGGCAGCCGCAAGTTCGGCCACCTGCCTGCTTCGGGCAGTGACTTTGTCACCGCGCCGGAAATGACCCCCCTGTTCGGCCGCGCCCTCGCGGCAGCGGTGGGCGACGCCCTGCAGGCCACGGGCTGCGACGAGGTCTGGGAATTCGGCCCCGGTACCGGCGCCCTGGCGGCGCAATTGTTGGAGGCCCTGGGCGATCGGGTGACGCGCTACACCTTGGTCGATCTCTCGGGCAGCCTGCGCGCGCGCCAGCGCGAGCGCCTGGCCGCCTGGGGCGATAAGGTGCGCTGGGTCGACGAACTGCCCGAGCGCCTGGCGGGTGTGGTGGTGGGCAACGAGGTGCTCGATGCCATGCCGGTCAAGCTGCTGTCACGCCATCAGGGGCGTTGGCACGAGCGTGGTGTGGTCTGGCGCGAACCGGCGCTTGGGGGCCCTGCGCAGGCCCAGGTCCCGGGAGCGGCGGGAACGGCGGCCGGTGCCAGTGTCGGAGCCGTTGCCGGCGCCGGCGCGCTTGCCTGGGAGGACCGCCCCACGGAACTGCGCCCACCCTGCGAGGTGCCGGGTGCTTATGACTACCTCACCGAAATTCACCCCCAGGCCGAGGCCTTCGTGCGCACCCTGGCCGATCGGCTGGAGCGCGGCGCCGCCTTCTTCCCTGACTATGGCTTCCCGGAGTCCGAATACTTTCACCCGCAGCGGCACATGGGCACGCTCATGTGCCACCTGGGCCACCTGGCCGACCCCGATCCGCTGGACCGACCTGGCCGCAAGGACATCACCGCCCACGTTAATTTCACCGGCATTGCCCTGGCCGGCCAGGCGTCGGGGCTGGGCGTGCTGGGCTACACCAGCCAGGCGCGCTTTCTGGTCAATTGCGGATTGGGCGACTGGATGCAGCAGGCCCCTGTCGCCGAGCAGGTGGCGGCCCAGCGTCTGCTCGCCGAGCATGAAATGGGCGAACTGTTCAAAGTGATCGGTTTCCACAAGGGTCCCTTCTGGGACGCATTGGGTTTCAGGGAGGGTGACCGCACCGCCTCGCTCTGAGGCAGCGGTTCAGGTTCCATGATTCGCTGGTTCGTCGTCATCATTGTTGCCCTCGTCCTGATCAGCGGGCTTTCGCCCCTGCTGCAGAAGCTGGGGTTCGGCCGACTGCCGGGCGACTTTCGCTTCCGCCTGTTTGGACGCGAATGGTTCATTCCCATCACCAGCACGGTGCTGATGAGCGTCGTGGTGGGCGTGATCGCGCACTTCATTTAGGGTGGCACCTGCTTGGCGATCGCCAACTCCAACCTGAGTGGCGTGTCGTCGTGACCCGATCGTCCGTCCACCTGGATCAGCCCTTGTGGCCAACTCATTGCCGGGGGTGGTTCATTGAACTACACTTTGGTGATGAACTTCGAGTGGGACGCGGCCAAGAGCGAGGTTTGTTTCCTGGAGCGGGGCTTCGACTTCGCGTTTGTCCTTCAGGCCTTTCTTGATCCCAACCGAGTCGTGCATCAGGACGTACGACGCAACTATGGCGAAGACCGCTATCAGGTGATGGGGCAGATTGAAGAGCGCTTGTTTGTCGTGGTCTACACGACGAGGCAAGAAGCCATCCGGATCGTCTCAGCGCGCAAGGCCAACCACCGTGAGGTAAAGCAGTATGAAGACCGTACGCGTAACGATTGATCCGGCCCAGCACGCCACATTGCCCAAGGGGCGCATTGACAAGGCGCGGGTCGATGCCACCTCGGAGGCAGATATCGCGCGACACGCTGCGACCGATGAAGCCTTGGCCATGCAGGATGCAGCCCGTTTTGCTCGACGTGTGCGCAAGCGCCTCGGATTTAGTCAAGCCGAGTTCGCAGAGCGAATCGAGGTGTCGCTCGACACGATACGCAACTGGGAACAAGGCAAGCGCTCGCCAACGGGCGCCGCAAAGGCTTTGCTCAAGGTTTTGGAGAAGGCGCCGGAAGCCGCACTTGCGGCGCTTCGCTGAGCTCAGCGGCTGATTCCTGGCGGCTCTTGGGCGGTATCGACACCCGTATTTCTGAGGTGGGCCCCGGACCTAAACGCATGCCGCTTCCACCGCCGCCACCCGCGCCGCGTGAATGCGTTCGCCGACCGCCTGGCCCTTGACGCCCTGGGCCAGCGCCTCGGCCGACACCCGCGCGGTGTCTACCGACTGCGCCGCCGCCAGCGCCGCGAGCAATCGCGGGCGTTGCGGATAGGCCGACTCGGAGAGGCCGCCACGTCCCCGTGCGTCGCACTCACAGGCCAGCAGCACTTCGTCAAAGCGCGCCGGCTTGCGAAAGGCGTCGCAGCGCTCGAGCAGGCGCACGAGGGCCGCGGCACCGAACTCGCCGCTGCGGTGGATGTTGCCGTGTTCGCGCGCCACCACCTCGGCCAGCTCGCGGCAGTCCACCGGCACACGCAGGCGTTGGGCCAGCCCCTGCAGCAGGCGCACGCTGCGCCCTTCGTGACCGATGTGGCGCGGCCACTCCTCGGGCAGGGTGGTGCCCTTGCCCAGGTCGTGGACCAGGCAGGCAAAGCGCACCGCCAGAGGCGCTTGCAGCCGCGCCGCCATGTCCAGCACCAGCAGCAGATGCGTGCCGGTGTCGACCTCGGGGTGATACTCGGCGCGCTGGGGGACGCCCCATAGGCGGTCGACTTCAGGCAGCAAACGGGCCAGGGCGCCGCAATCGCGCAGCACCTCGAGCATCCGTGAGGGGCGTGCCGCCATCAGTCCACGCGCGAGTTCCTGCCATACGCGCTCGGCCACCAGGGCGTCGACCTCGCCTTCGGCCACCATCGCCCGCATCAGCGTCTGGGTCTCGGGCGCGACGGAGAAATCAGGAAAGCGCGCCGCAAAGCGCGCCAGCCGCAGGATGCGCACCGGATCCTCACGAAAGGCCTCGGTCACATGGCGCAGCACCCGGGCCTGCAGGTCACGCTGGCCGCCGAAGGGGTCGACCAGCTGGCCGTCCTCGCCGCGGGCAATGGCGTTGACGGTGAGGTCACGCCGCGCCAGGTCTTGCTCCAGCGTCACTTCGGGTGCGGCATGGACGCTGAAGCCGTGGTAGCCGGGCGCCGTCTTGCGTTCGGTGCGCGCCAGCGCGTATTCCTCGCGGGTCTGCGGGTGAAGAAAGACCGGGAAGTCGCGTCCCACCGGCAGGTAGCCGGCGTCAACTAGCGCCTGCGGGGAGGCTCCGACCACCACCCAGTCACGGTCGTGCACCGGCAGCCCCAGCAGGGCATCCCGCACCGCACCGCCGACCTCGAAGACTTGCATGCGGGCAGTGTATCGGGGCCCGCATGCCTCCTGCCTCCTGCGGACCGCGGGCGAGATTGCCTTCAGCGAGCCTTCCGGTACGGCTCCTCGAAGTCCCGGAAGTCGCACTCGGTCAGCGCGTCGTCGACCCAGGCGCACACCCCCGGCAACTGGCGCACACGCGCGACATAGGCGGCGATGTCGGCAGGCAGGGGCAAGGCGTAGGTGAGCAGGCGCATGCAGACCGGGGCGTAGAAGGCGTCGGCCACCGAAAAGTCGCCAAACAGCAGGCTGCTCTCGGGCTGGCGCTCGAGCGCATCGCGCCACATCTGGACCAGACGCGCCACGTCCTGGCGCAGGCCCTCGTGCTCGGCCCACAGGCGCGCGCCCACCTCGGGCAAATGGGCCTCGATGTTCATCGGGCACAGGCTTCGCAGCTGGCCAAAGCCCGCGTGCATCTCGGCGCACAGGCTACGGGCCCGGGCGCGCTGGGCCCGGTCGGCAGGCCAAAGTGCCTTGTCGGGGAAGCGCTCAGCAGCGTATTCCGCGATCGCCAGCGAGTCCCACACCGCCAGATTGCCGTCCACCAGCACCGGCACCTTGCCCACCGGGCTCACCCGGTCCATCGTGGTCTTGAAGTCGGAGGCGGGATCGAAGCCATCGAACCGAACCTTCACCTCCTCGAAGGGAATGCCGGCTTGCTGCATCAGCACCCAGGGGCGCATGGACCAGGAGGAATAGTTTTTGTTGCCGATATAGAGCTTCAACATGGGCTGTCTCTCGAAGGTCAGGCGGGCGGGTCAGGGCAGGTCTGGACTGGGCTCGGGCTTGTTCGCGTCGCGCGGTCCGACCTGTCCCAGGCGAGCGCGCAGCGACTGCGGCTGGCCGGACAGGACGGCGGCGTAAACCGTGGCGTTGGCCAGCACTTTCTTCACGTAGTCGCGGGTCTCGCTGAAGGGCACGTTCTCGGCCCAGATGGCGGCCTCGAGCACCGGGCCGTTGCGCCAGTTGCGCGCCCGGCTGGGGCCCGCGTTGTAGGCCGCGGCGGCCAGTGACATTGAGCCGTCAAAGTCGTCGAGCACCAGCTTGAGGTAGCCGGTGCCGATGGCGATGTTGGTCTCGCGGTCGTTGATCTGGTCCGGGGTGAAGCCGGTGAGACCGATCTTGCGCGCCGTCCAGCGTGCCGTGGCGGGCATGACCTGCATCAGCCCCGATGCGCCGACATGGGAGCGTGCGTCCATCACGAAGCGGCTCTCCTGCCGGATGAGGCCGTAGACAAAGGCCGGGTCCAGGTTGATCTCGCGGGCACGCCGCACCACAGAGTCGCGCAGGGGCGTGGGGTAGCGCTGCTCCACGTCAAACTCGGTGCGGGTGCGCTCGCTGGTGTTGATGCAGCGGTCCCAGACCTCGCGCTCGCAGGCAAGCTGGGCCGCAGCCAGCAGCTCGCGCTCGGGCAGGCCGCCGGGCCGGGCCAGGTTGGTGGTGTAGTTCCACTCCCGCACACCTTCACTGCGCAGGCCAATGACGATGGCGTGTAGCGCGCGCTGCAGGCCCGGGTCTCGCTGGGCGGCCTCCCGCTCGGCGGGGGTGAGCGGGGCGGGGCGTGCAGGCAGAGTGATGCGCTGGCCCTGACCCTCGAGCGCCAGCTGCTCGTAGAAGCCGCGCGGCGAGGCCAGGTTTGCGAGCAGGCGGCTGCCCTCGGCCTTGTCGGCCTCGGTGTCTGTTGCCAGCAGCGCGCGGGCGCGCCAGTAGACCCAGGCGCTGTCTTGCAGCATGGCGGGTGCCATCTCGGCAATCGCTTCCAGCACCAGGCGCCATTGCGGACCGCCGGCGGCCCGCAGGGCGGCCCGCGCCTTCCAGGCCAGCATGTCGTCGGTGAGTTCAGCGCCTTGGCCCGCGCGGGCGTAGTAGCCCAGCGCATCGGGCGACAGGCGCTGGGCGGCTTGGCGGGCGATGGCGCCCCAAGCCCAGGCCAGCTCCCCCTTCGAAAGGTGCAGCGACCACTTGCGCTCGAGACGGCTGGCGGCCTCCTGCGGATCGGTGGCGGCCAGGCGGGCCAGTGCCAGCACCACCAGCTCTTTGCGCACCTTGGAGCCGGCAATGACACGGCCGTCCAGGTAGCGCGCGGGCTGGGCCATGGCCGTTTGTACCTGGGCTACTGCTGCCGGCGCCACCAGGGTCACCGCATCCTGGGCCATGCGCAACTTGTTGTACTCGGCGGCCAGGCGGGCCTTGCGCCAGACGTCATCAGCACTCAAGCCCGCGACCTTGCTGGCGCCCCGGCCGGGCCCCTCAATGAGCAGGTCGCGTGCTGCGGTGGTGCAGGCGTCTTCGGCGTCGCGCTGCGCAAACCACAGGCGCCTCACCTCCTCGGTGATGGCCTCGCTGGGGCCCTCGCGCAGCAGACGTACCAGCAGCGCGTAGCAGCGCACCTGCGGGTCGTCGTTCATGCGGAAACGGCCGATCTCGGCGGAGAAGGTGGTCCAGTCGCGGCGTTGGCCCAGCAGCAGAAGCCAGTCGTTGCGCAGGCGGTCTTCCTGGTAGGTGCCAGCCCAGCGCGTGAAGAACTCCTGCAACTCCTGGGCACTGGCCACATCGAGCCGCGCCCGCAGCTCCCAGTAGGCGCCCCAGGGCTCGAGCAGGTGTCCCCGCAGCTGCGGCAGCAGCTGGGTCAGCCGCTGGCGCTGGGCGGCGCCCTGTCCCTGGCGGAAGACCTGCCCCATTTCCAGCGCAACCGCATCACCGCGCGGGTCGGGCGACTGCCCGGACTGCCCCTGCACAGGCCCCGACACAAGCGCAGCCAGCGGTAGGAGGAACCCTGTCAAAATCTTTCGGAACAACATCGGGGAATTATGGACAAGTCGGATGCCAAAAAGGCCGTTCGCCAGCAATTGCTGGAGGCCCGGCTGAACCTGCCGGACCGCCTCATCCGCTCGGACCTGCTGCAACGCGTGATGCGCATCTGGCTGGTGGGCCGGACAGACCAGGCCATTGGGGCCTACTGGCCGATCAAGGGCGAGTTCGACCCCCTGCCGGCCTTGCACCGCTGGAAAGAGGACGGCGAGCTGCTCGACCAGCCCCTGCGCCGGCGCATCGGCCTGCCGGTGGTCGACAAGGTGCACAAGACCCTCACCTTCCACGCCTGCTACCCCGGCTGCCCGATGGAAGAAGACGCTTACGGCATTCCCAAGCCGAAAGACACCGAGGTCATCGTGCCCACCCTGCTCTTTGTGCCCTGCGTCGGTTACAGCCCCGGCGGCTATCGCCTGGGCTACGGCGGGGGCTTTTACGACCGCACCCTGGCCAGCCTGCAGCCCAAGCCCCTCACTGTGGGACTGGGCTTCACCAACGGCTTTCTGCCCGACTTCGAGCCCGAGCCGCACGACGTGCCGCTGGACGCCATCCTCAATGACAACGGCGTGGTGTGGCCGGTGGGCTGACGGATCCAAGCATGCAAGTGCAAAGACATTCACAAGGACATTCGATGGCGGCAGTGGACGTGGTGGTGATGGCGGCGGGCAAGGGCACGCGCATGAAAAGTGCAGTCCCGAAGGTACTGCACCGTCTGGGCGGCCGCGCCCTCCTGGACCATGTGGTGGCCGCTGCTGCCGGCCTGGCCCCGCGCCGCCTGGTGGTGGTCACCGGCCACGGCGCCGAGCAGGTGGGCGGCGCAGCCCGCGGCTTTGCCAGCGCCCTCGGCCTGGCCTGCGAGACGGTGCTGCAGCAACCCCAGCTGGGGACCGGCCACGCGGTGCAACAGGCCCTGCCCCTGCTGCCAGACGACGGCATTTGCCTCGTGCTCAATGGCGACGTGCCCCTGATCGAGACGGCCACCCTGCAGGCCCTGGTGCAGGCCTGCGCCGGCGAGCGCCTGGCCCTGCTCACCTGCGACATGGCCGACCCCACCGGCTACGGCCGTATCCTGCGCGAGGCCGATGGCGCGGTGCGCGGCATCGTGGAGCAGAAGGACGCGAGCGAAGAGCAGCGCCGCATCACCGAGGTCTACACCGGCTTCATGGCCGCGCCCAACCGCCTGATGCGCAGCTGGCTCTCGCGCCTGACCAATCACAACGCCCAGGGCGAGTACTACCTGACCGACGTGGTGGGTCTGGCTGTAGGCGATGGCGTAGCCGCCTGCGCGCTCATGACGCAGGACCAGCCCCAGGTCGACGGCGTCAACAGCCCGGTGCAGCTCGCCACGCTGGAGCGCGTCTACCAGTTGCGCCGCGCCCAGGCGCTGATGGAGCAGGGCGTTCGCCTGGCCGACCCGGCGCGCTTCGATGTGCGCGGCGAGCTGGTTTGCGGCGCCGACGTCGAGATTGATGTGAACTGCGTCTTCCAGGGCCGGGTTGAAATTGGCGAGGGCGCACGCATCGGCGCGAACTGCGTCATCGCCCATGCCCGCATCGGCGCTGGCGCGGTTATTCACCCCTTCACCCATATTGATGGCGAAAAGTTTGCCGAGACCGCGGGGGTGCAGGTGGGCGCTCGCGCGCTTGTCGGCCCCTTTGCCCGGCTGCGCCCTGGCGCGGTGCTGGGCGACGAGGTGCACATTGGCAACTTTGTCGAGGTGAAAAACTCCACTCTGGACGAGGGCGCCAAGGCCAACCACCTCGCTTACTTGGGCGACGCCACCGTGGGCGCGCGGGTGAACTACGGCGCCGGTTCGATCACCGCCAACTACGACGGCGCCAACAAGCACCGCACCGTGATCGAGGCCGACGTGCACGTGGGCAGCAACTGCGTGCTGGTCGCGCCCGTCACCCTGGGCGCGGGCACCACCGTGGGCGGCGGCTCCACTATCACCAAGGACACGCCACCAGGCTCGCTGGCGGTAGCCCGGGGCAAGCAGGTGCACATTCCCAACTGGCAGCGGCCGGTGAAGAAAAAGCCCTGAGCTGGCCCGGGCGGTATTGCCGGCTTGTTCCAGGCTTGTTCCAGGCTTGTTCCTCACGCAGGCCCCCTGTATTTCCCACCGGGGCCCCGTGCCCCGCACAGGCTCTGGGTAGGCCCTGGGTCCTTTCGCTCAGGGCCTTTCAGCGCCGCCCCGCCTCCAGCGGCAAGCGCGGCGCGAACTTGGCCCGCTTCACGCTGAAAAAAGCCTTCACATTGCGCACGTTCGCGTCGGCGGTGAACAGGCGCTGTTGCAGCGCCAGGTAGGCTGGCATGTCGGCGGCGCGCACATGCAAGATGAAATCTGGCCCGGGCGAGACCCGGTAGCACTGTTGCACCGCCTCGTCAGCCACCACCCGACGCTCGAAGGCCTCCAGGTGCTCGGCGCCCTGGCGGTCTAGCGTCACCTCCACGATGGCCTCCAGCCCATGCCCCAGCACCGGCGCCAGGCGGTCGGGCGATAGGATGGCCACCTGCCGCTCGATCAGGCCCGCCGTCTGCAGCCGCTTGACCCGGCGCAGGCAGGTGGGCGGGGAGACATGCGCCAGCCCGGCCAGCTCGAGGTTGCTCCGCGAGGCGTCCTGCTGCAGCAGGTCTAGCAGGGCGAGGTCCGTGGCATCCAGGTCAAACGCGTCAGTTTTTTCCATTTGAAGAAATTTTATTTCTCAAATTGGTAGATGAGAAATATAAAAATGATTTAGATCGATTTTCGGCCTTTAATTCCGCCCTGCAGGGCCTACAGTCCCCCCAACTTATTCCGGAGCTTCTCCCATGTGCGGCATCGTCGCTGCGGTTTCTCACCGCGATATCGTCCCCCTTCTGGTCCAGGGCCTGCAGCGCCTGGAATACCGCGGTTATGACTCCTGTGGCGTCGCGGTGCATGCCGACGGCCTGCGGCGCGCCCGCAGCACCGAGCGGGTGGCCGAGTTGATGCAGCAGGTCAGCACCGAGCACCTGGTCGGCAGCACCGGCATCGCCCACACCCGCTGGGCCACCCACGGCGCGCCGGCGGTGCACAACGCCCACCCACACTTCAGCCACGGCCCGGGCGCCACGCCGGCGGACCGCGCCGGGCGCATTGGCCTGGTTCACAACGGCATCATCGAAAACCATGAGGAGTTGCGCGCCGAGTTGCAGTCGCGCGGCTACCTCTTCGCCAGCCAGACCGACACCGAGGTGATCTGCCATCTGGTCGACAGCCTCTACGAGGGTGACCTGTTCGAGGCGGTCAAGGCGGCGGTGCGCCGGCTGCATGGCGCCTATGCCATCGCGGTGATCTGCAAAGACGAGCCGCACCGGGTGATCGGCGCGCGCGCCGGCTCGCCCCTGGTGCTGGGCGTGGCCCCGCAGGAGCTTTTTCTTGCCAGTGACGCCATGGCCCTGGCCGGCGTTACCGACCAGATCGTCTACCTGGAAGAGGGCGACCTGGTCGACCTGCAACTCGGTCGCTACTGGATCGTCGGCAAGGACGGCCGTCCCGCCGAGCGGCCGGTGCGCACGGTGCAGGCCCACAGCGGCGCCGCCGACCTGGGGCCCTATCGCCACTACATGCAAAAAGAAATCTTCGAGCAGCCCCGCGCCATTGCCGACACGCTCGAAGGCCTGGAGGCGGTGGTGCCCGAGCTGTTCGAGGGCGCAGGCCAGCCTGCGCCGGGCGAGGGCGCGCACCGCACCTTCGCGCAGATTGACTCGGTGCTGATCCTCGCCTGCGGCACCAGCTACTACAGCGGCTGCACCGCCAAGTACTGGCTGGAGTCGATTGCCAAAGTGCCCACCCAGGTCGAAATCGCCAGTGAGTACCGCTACCGCGAATCGGTGCCCAACCCCAACACGCTGGTGGTCACCATCACCCAATCGGGCGAAACCGCCGACACCCTGGCCGCATTGCGCCACGCGCAGTCCTTGGGCATGCGCCACACCCTCACCATATGCAATGTGGCCACCTCGGCCATGGTGCGGGAGTGCAAGCTGGCGTATGTGACACGCGCCGGGGTCGAAGTGGGCGTGGCCTCCACCAAGGCCTTCACCACCCAACTCGCGGGGCTCTTCTTGCTCACCCTCGCCCTGGCGCAGGCCAAAGGGCGATTGAGTGCGCAGGAAGAAGCGGCCCACCTCAAGGCCATGCGTCACCTGCCCGCGGCACTGTCGGCGGTGTTGGCGCTCGAGCCCCAGGTCATCGCCTGGGCGGAAGACTTCGCCCGCAAAGAGCATGCTCTCTTTCTGGGCCGGGGCCTGCACTACCCCATCGCCCAAGAGGGCGCGCTCAAGCTCAAGGAGATCACCTACATACACGCCGAGGCCTATGCCGCCGGCGAGTTGAAGCACGGGCCCCTGGCCTTGGTCACGGGCGAAATGCCGGTGGTCACCGTGGCACCCAACGATGCCCTCTTGGAAAAGCTCAAAAGCAATATGCAGGAAGTGCGCGCGCTCGGCGGCGTGCTGTACGTGCTGGCCGATGCCGACACCCGCATCGACAGCGGCGACGGCCTGCACGTGATCCGCATGCCCGAGCACTACGGCCCGCTCTCGCCCCTGCTGCACGTGGTGCCTCTGCAGCTCTTGGCGTACCACACCGCCATTGCGCGGGGGACGGATGTGGATAAGCCGAGGAATTTGGCGAAGAGTGTGACGGTGGAGTGATTTCTCAGATGTCGCTCACATCCGTAAATGCCTTGCATAGTGACAAATGCTTGGCATCGGCGCGATACTTTGCACGATGATCAGGATCGCTATTCGCAATCAGCTTTGGAGTCCGAAATGTGCATCAAAGACACTTTGAGCAAATCCATTCGCCATGTGTGTGTGGCGGCTCTTCTCATCTCGGGATTGGCGACCCATTCGTTTGCCAGCGAGAGTGACCGCATCACTCAACTGGAAATTGAAGTTCAACAACTCAAGCAACGATTGAGTAGTCTTGAAAGACCGCCTGTCAGTGGAGTTGCTTCGCCAAAGCCATTGGCCTCAAGTGAGGGGTGGAGGCAGCTCGCCAACTGGCGCTCACTGAAAAAGGGTATGAGTCATGCGGAGGTTCGGTCACTGCTTGGCGAGCCGCAAACAGTTAGTGCCTCAGGCCCATTCACCGACTGGTCTTACTCAAACCGTGGCGATATCAGATTCGTCAGAGAAAAACTGGATGGGTGGACCGAGCCAAGGCAATAGCTTGCGATAGCGGTGTATCCGCCCGGAAGGACCAATAGGTCCCTCGCCCTTGAGCTACGCGAGAAATCGCGAAAAGGCGCTGAGAAAAGCTTAAATCAGGTTCAGCCTGCCACGGGGTAGTGAGTGGGGCGGGTCCCAGTCGCAGGCTTCCTCCATAGACGCCGCCAAGCACCAGACCCTTAGCTCCGAACTTTGCGCCTTGTGCTGCCGCCGCCAACCCCGACGCCGCTTCACACACCCGTGCTAAATTGGCCAAATTGACAACAAAAAGCGAATTCGCAATGACCCTGAAAACCATCCTCCGCCTTTCGGCAGCGCTTCTTGCTGCAGTGTCTCTGTCCGGGTGCCTGGATGTGGCCCAGAAAATCGCGGTCGACAAAGGCGAGCTGAGCTACACCGCTGAGCTTCGCATTGACGCCAAGCTGGCCGCCTTGGCCAACAAGAAAGACGGGTTCTGCGCGGGCTTTGATGAGGCCAGTGGCGAGTCCATGAAGGTCCAGGTGAGTGAGTCGGCTGTCGACGGCAACGTGGTGTGCAAGCTGACTGCCAAGGGGCCGATCGAGAAATTCGCCACCTTCACCGCCGGCAACAAGGAAACCGCGTTGGTGAATGTCTCGCGTGCCTCTGAAGGGGCCTGGCGTATCGACAGCAGCTTTGACATGAAGGACAAAGGCGGCGCCAACCCGATGATGGAGGGCATGATGCAAGCCATGCTGGCCGGCCGCACCCTGAGCTGGTCGGTTACCGTCCCCAAGGTGCTGGAGACCAACGGCCAGGTAGCCAGTGACGGCAAGACCGTGACCTGGTCTGTGCCCCTGGCCTCGGCCTACAAAGAAAAGCAGTCCTTCCATGTGGTGTTCAAGGCCGAGCGTCCCTGGTACTCGTTCTTGCTCGACCTGATCGACGCGATCAAGAAGTTCTTCGGCTCGCTGTTTGGTGGTAGTGACAAGGCTCCGGCGCCGGCCGCCGCACCTGTCGCCGCGCCCGTGGCAGCTCCAGCTCCCGCTTCAGCCCCCGTGGCAGAGCCTGCGCCTGCGGCAGCCCCTGCCTCTGCGACCGAGTCGGCAGCGTCGGCCGCTGCCCCGGCCGAGCCGGCCCGCTAATCAGCCGCAGACCCGGGCTGCCAGCGCGGTAGCCCTCAGGCCTTGGCCGCCCATCCGGTCACCCGCCTCACCAGCGGGTGGCCGATTTTCTTTTGCGGGGTGATGGCGAAGAACTGCTCCTCCACGCCCTCGCAGTCACCCACACGCTGCACCCCGTAGCGCTGGATCAAGTCCTCCTCGACCAGCGTGGCCGCCGGGAACAGGCCCATGCCGGCGGCGCCGAAGGTTTTGAGCAAGGCGCTGTCCTCGAACTCCCCGGCCACCCGGGGTCGCAGGCCCTGACGCTCGAACCAATGGTCCAGCCGGGCGCGCAGCGCGCCGTGACCTGTGGGCAGTAGCAGGGGCAACTCGCCGTTCGCAAGCGCCGCGCGCAAGGCCTCGGCGCGGCGCTCGCGACCCTGAGCGCCGCGACCGGCGGGGAGCCGGTCTGCCAGGGCGGGTGCCGCATACCAGGCGATGGGTGAGGTGCCCAAGGGGTGCCCGTAGAGCCGCAGGCTCGGGTTGGGCGGGGGCGGCCGGTCGGAGATCACCAGGTCCAGCTTGTGCAGGGCCAACTCACCCAGGATGTCCTCGAGCTCGCCGTCATGGCACAGAAGCCGCAGGCCCGGCTCGTCCAGGATGGGCGCCAGCAGGCGATACACGGCGAGCTTGGTCAGTCCGTCCGGAATGCCCACGGCCAGCCGCACCCCGGCCGAGTCGGCCGCGGCTCGCACCGTGTCCGGCAGCGACTCCCCCAGGGCGAAGATCTGCTCCGCCTGATGCATGGCCGCCACGCCGGCCTCGGTCAACGCCACCCCGCGGCCGGCCGGTTTGAGCAGGGCGCAGCCAAGCGACTGCTCGAGCTCGCGCACCTGGGTGCTGATGGTCTGGACGGCCATGCCCAACTGCTCGGCCGCCCGCGACATGCCGCCTGCCTTGGCGACGACCCAGAAGTAGTAAAGGTGCCGATAGCTAAAGGTGAGAGCCATGCCCGATATTGGCGAAGTTTCTGAATTTCAGGAAGAACCTTCACCAAAACACTGATTTTTTAGATGGATTTGCTCCCTTAAGGTGCGTCCATCTCCTGGCGCCTTGCGCGCTGTTGCTCAAAAAGAAAACGGCATGGAAACCATTGCTCCCCTTTGGCTGTGGGCCACCTTCGTGGCCATCGTCCTCGTATCCCTGTTCGTTGACTTTGTCGTCCTCAAAAAGCAGGGCGCCCACGAGATCGGAGCCCGCGAGGCCCTGAATTGGTCGATCGTCTGGATCGCCCTGAGCCTGGTCTTCAATGCCCTGTTCTGGTGGGCGGTCCGGGACACGACGGGCTCCACCCAGGTGGCCAACGAGAAATCGCTGGAGTTCCTCACTGGCTACCTGATCGAAAAGTCGCTGGCCGTCGACAACATCTTTGTCTTCCTGATGATCTTCACCTACTTCGCGGTGCCGCCAGCGTTCCAGAAGCGGGTGCTGATGATCGGTATCGTCGGCGCGATCGTGCTGCGCACGGTGATGATCCTCGTGGGGGGGTGGCTGCTGGCCAACTTCCACTGGGTGCTCTATGTCTTTGGCGCATTCCTCATCCTCACTGGCCTGAAGATGTGGTGGGCCGCAGGCAAGGAGAGCGACCTGGAGGGCAATCCCGCGCTGCGTTTGCTGCGCAAGGTGATGCCGGTGAGTTCCGGCTTTGACGGCGAGAAGTTCTTCACCATGGAAAACGGCCGCCGCATCGCGACACCGCTGTTCATGGTGATCTGCCTGGTCGCTTTGACTGACGTGATCTTCGCGGTCGACTCAATTCCGGCGATCTTCGCGATCACCTCCGACCCGTTCATCGTCTTGACCAGCAACGTCTTTGCCATCCTGGGCCTGCGGGCGATGTACTTCCTGCTGGCGGCGGTGGCAGGCAAGTTTCACCTGCTCAATTACGGCTTGGCAGTCATCCTGGTTTTCATCGGTACCAAGATGTGCCTGGTCGACGTGTTCAAGATCCCGGCGGTGGTGTCGCTGGTCGCGGTGGTGGCCATCCTCGCCGTGACCATGATCTTGAGTGTGCGTACAGCCGGAGGGGGCCACTCGCCGAAATCCTCCTCATAACAAGAGTGGCCGCGCTCTGAGGCGCGGCCACCCTCCCTTTTTTCTCGGGGACTGCCCTTTGCCCGGCCTAGCGCCGGGCTTTTTTTTGCTTGCTTGCAGTTCGCACCGACAGCATGGCCCTGGGGTCAGTGGTGCCGGGCCATACCCGCCATGGTTCCGCTCATGGGCGCGGAGAACACCGACTGCCACGCTTGGAACAGCGGGCCGGCGGCGTTGGCGGCCTGTGCAGCGGATTGCTGCTGCAGTCCGGCCGGCCGCATGAATTCACTCTGTGCTTTGAGTGAGGCCAGCATGAGTTCTTGGGAGTATTGCGCCCACTCGCTCAGGCTCGACAGCACCACGGTCGACTGAATGGCCACCAGCTCTATAGGGCTGGTGGCGCTGCGCAAGCGATCTGCCGTCCGCTCCTGCAAGAGGGCCGCACGTTGAATCATGTGTTGCTGCGTCTGCTGAAAGCTATCCATTGCCCGCAGCAACGCCCCGGTGGTGGAGGCGGTGTTGGCCAATTGCTGGCGGGTGAGGTCAGCCATGCCGCTGCTGCCTGCCGCCAGGTCGGTTTCGTGCGGTTCGGTGTGCGCTGCGCTGTGCGACCCGCTGTGGGATGAGTTGTGAGATGCGGTGCCCTTGCTTGCCATGAGATTTCTCCTGTGATGTGCCCCTGCTGGGCCTTGGCTCCGAAAATGATCCGGCTGCGCACAGGAACCTGGCCGTCAGTGGATTGGCGAGATGCTTGTAGGCAAATCGGCCGAGCCGTGATTGGTCAGGGGTCTCAATTCAAGCGGCCTGTCGTTGACAAGCTCGCTGCGCTCGGGGGCTTACAGCCCCGCTGCCGCGCGCAGCGCGGTAGCCTTGTGGTGGTCACGTCACGCCGCTACGCGGCATGAGTGCCCCCCAAAGCCCAAGTTGGCGCCATGCGCCTGCGTGCCTCAATTGAGGCACGCCGCTGCACGCAGCGCGGCAGATTTGTTGGTCTTTTGGCTACGGCGCGGGCCTTTGGCCCTTCACATCGGCTGCGCCGATATGAGCCTGCGCCGAAAGCCCGACAAGCTCGCTGCGCTCGGGGGCTTACAGCCCCGCTGCCGCGCGCAGCGCGGCAGCCTTGTCGGTCTTTTCCCAAGTGAACTCGGGTTCGTTGCGGCCGAAGTGGCCGTAGGCGGCGGTCTTTTGGTAGATCGGGCGCAGCAGGTCGAGCATCTGGATGATGCCCTTCGGGCGCAGGTCAAAAATCTCGTTGACCAAGGCGGCGATCTTCTCGTCGGGGATGACGCCGGTGCCCTCGGTGTAGACCGTCACGTTCATCGGCTTGGCCACGCCGATTGCATAGGCCACCTGCACCTGGCACTGCTTGGCCAAGCCCGCGGCGACCACGTTCTTGGCCACGTAGCGGGCGGCGTAGGCGGCCGAGCGGTCGACCTTGGAGGGGTCCTTGCCGGAGAAGGCACCGCCGCCGTGCGGGCAGGCGCCGCCATAGGTGTCGACGATGATCTTGCGGCCGGTGAGGCCGCAGTCACCCTGTGGGCCGCCAATGACGAAGCGGCCGGTCGGGTTGATCAGGTAACGGGTGTCCTTGAGCCACTCCTTGGGCAGCACCGGCTTGATGATTTCCTCAATGATGGCTTCGACGAATGAGTCCTTCATCTTGTTGCCGTCGCTCTGCTCGGGGCTGTGCTGGGTGGACAGGACGACGGTGTCGATGCTGTGCGGCTTGCCGTCCACATAGCGCATGGTCACCTGGCTCTTGGCGTCAGGGCGCAGGAAGGGCATGGAGCCGTCCTTGCGCTTTTGCGCCTGACGCTCGACCAGCCGGTGCGCGTAGTGGATCGGCGCGGGCATGAGCTCGGGCGTCTCGTTGCAGGCGTAGCCGAACATCAGGCCCTGGTCGCCGGCGCCGGTGTTGAGGTGGTCGTCGGAGGCATGGTTCACGCCCTGGGCGATGTCGTTGGACTGCTTGTCGTAGCAGACCATGACCGCGCAGCCTTTGTAATCAATGCCGTACTCGGTGTTGTCGTAACCGATGCGCTTGATGGTGTCGCGCGCAACCTGGATGTAGTCGACATGCGCGTTGGTGGTGATTTCACCGGCGAGCACCACGAGACCGGTGTTGGTCAGTGTCTCGGCGGCCACGCGCGATCGCGGGTCCTGGGCGAAGATCGCGTCAAGAATTGCGTCCGAGATCTGGTCGGCCACCTTGTCGGGGTGACCCTCAGAGACCGATTCGGATGTGAAGAGGTAGTCGTTCGCCATTTGAGATACTCCGTACTGGTTGAAGGGCGCGTTGCCTTCGCTGGAGCTTCGGCGAACGCTTTAGCAGTGGTTGTTTAACGTCGCCCTGCAAGTAGTTCATAACTCGGCGACGAGCAGATTCTAGCGTCCCGTGCCCAGGCTTGTGTCCATCGCCCTTTTGTTCATTGCGCCTGCCAATCGCCCTTTTTTCTTTTTCACCCGAACCCTGCTTTCATGACGGCCCTGTTCCGCCTGCTGTCCCTGATGCCGCTGCGCCTCCTGCATGCGCTGGGCGCTTTGGTGGGCTGGGTCGTTTGGGCGATGTCGCCCGTGTGGCGCCGGCGCTTCGCGCAGCACGCTGCCCAGGCCGGCTACTCGGCCCGGGAGGTGCGTCCTGCGGTGGCGCACACCGGCCGGATGGTGGCCGAGTTGCCCCGGCTCTGGTTTGGCACCACCCCGCCCATTGACTGGGACAACAAGGCGAGTCTGGACGCTGCTTTCGCCAGCGGTCGCGGGGTGATGGTGCTGGTCCCTCACATGGGCTGCTTCGAGGCGGTGGCAGTGGCAATTGCCGGCGGCCTCGGCCCGGACGCCCCGCCCTTCACGGTGCTGTTCCGGCCGGCGCGCAAAGCCTGGCTGGCGCCCTTGGTAGCCGCCTCCCGCAACCGCCCCGGCTTGCTAGCGGTGCCGACCAACCTCACCGGCGTGCGGCAGATGGTCAAGGCCTTGCGCGCCGGCCAGGCCGTGGGTCTGCTGCCTGACCAGGTGCCGCCCGAGGGACAGGGCCTGTGGGTGCCCTACTTTGGCAAGCCGGCCTACACCATGACGCTGGCCGCCCGGATGGTGCTGCAGACCGGCGCCGAGGTCCGCCTGCTCTGGGGCGAGCGCCTGCCCGCCGGCCGGGGTTACCGGCTCCATGTGCGCGAGCTGCAGTCGCCGCTGGCCAGCGACCTGGAGACGGCGGTGGCGCAGATCAACCAGGGGATGGAGCAGCTGGTGCGTGAGTGCCCGCAGCAATACCTGTGGAGCTACAACCGCTACAAGCAGCCGCGTCGGGAGCCGGGCGCATGACGGTTGCGCGCCCGCTGCGCCGGGCCGGGTCGCTGGCAGGTGGCTATGTGCTGCTGGCCTTTCTCTGGTGCTTTCACTGGCTGCCGCTGTCCTGGCAGGCCGCGTTTGGCCAGGGCCTAGGCGGGCTGCTGTGGCGGCTGGCGGTATCGCGCCGGCGCATCACGCTGCGCAACCTCGCCCTGTGCTTTCCTGAGTTGACCCAAGAGGCGCGCGAGCGCCTGGGCCGCGAGGTCTTCGGCTGGTACTGCCGCAGTGTGCTCGAGCGCGGGCTGCTCTGGTTTGCGCCGGTGGCCCGCCTGCGTCGCCTGATCCGCGTCGAGGGCGACCCGGGCTTTGCCGACCGCCACCCGGGTCCGGTGATGTGGCTGGTGCCGCACTTCATGGGCCTGGACGTGGCCGGGGTGGCGACGCAGCTCCACATCCGCCGTGGCCTGGCTTCGATCTATCAGACGCAGACCCAGCCGGTCATAGATGCCGCCATGCGCCGGGCCCGGCTGCGGCACGGCAACACAGAGCTGTTCTCGCGCGCTGACGGGGCGCTGCCCCTGGTGCGTTCGGTGCGCCGAGGCTTCGGTTTTTTCAACCTGCCCGACATGGACTTCGGCCCCCGGGATGCTGAGTTCGTGCCGTTTTTCGGCGTGCAAGCTGCCACCCTGGTGGCGCCTTCGCGGCTGGCGCGCAGCCTGGGGATGGCTGTGCAGCCGGTGCGAGTCCGCTTGCTGCCTGGCGGTCAGGGCTATGTGGTGCGTTACTTGCCGCCGCTGGAGGACTTTCCCACCGACGACCCGGTGGCGGACGCCCGGCGAATCAACGCTTGGATCGAGGCGCAGGTGCGGGAATGCCCTGCCCAGTATTTCTGGGTGCACAAGCGCTTCAAGACCCGGCCACCGGGCGAGCCCGGCCTGTACTGAGGGTGAGGGCGAGCGGACCGGACCGCCCCGCCGTCGTTCAGGCGGCCAGGAAGGCCGCCAGCTCCGAGATCACCCGCTGGGGCTGTTCGTGCACCAGCCAATGGCTGGCCTCGGGCAGGCGGTGCAGGGTCATGCGCGGCACCCAGCGCTCCAGGCCATCGAGCAGACTGGGGAGCAGCGCCTCGTCCTGCATGCCCCACAGCACCAGGGTGGGCACTTCCACGGTGAGCATTGCGTCGGGCAGGGTTACAGCCGCCGCAGCCGGGTCCTCCGGCCGGGGCGGCCGCAGCGGCGAGGCTGCGTAGTAGCGGCAGCCAGCCGCCAGGCCAGGGCCACCCCGCCAAAGTGCGCGGTACTGGTCGCGGGTGGCTGCGTCCATCCAGGGAACGAAGCGGCCCTCGGCATCCTGAAACCAACGCCACAAGCGAGCGTGGTCGTCGGCGCCCATCATCTCGGCGGCGTCGGGCCGCAGCAAGAAGTTCATGTAGGCGCTGGCCGCTTGCTGCGCCGGGTTGTGCACCAGCTCACGGGCGAAGGTGCCGGGGTGGGGTGAGTTGAAGATCGCCAGCCGCCGCAGGTGGCGGGGTTGGTCAGCGGACTGTCGGTTGGCCAGTCCCCAGGCCGTGGCCCCGCCCCAGTCGTGGGCCACCAGGGCCTCGGCCGGTTGGCCCCGGCCTTCGATCTCGATCAGCGCCGCGATGTCGGCAATCAGGTGCTTGGCCCGGTAGGCCTCCACTTCTGCGGGCGCGCTGGAGCCTGCATAGCCGCGCAGGTTCGGCGCCACGCAGCGGTAGCCGCCGTGCTCGGGCCGGGAAAAGTGCGCCAGCAGGGGGTCCCAGACGAAGGCACCCTCGGGAAAGCCGTGTAAAAAAACCAGTAGCGGCCTGCCAGGCTCGCCTGTCGCCCGGCAGTCCAGGGTGATGCCGTGGGGGAGGGTGAGCGGGAAGGTCTCGATCATGGTGTGTGGGGCAGCCGGTCGGGATCGGGGTCGATATCGATAGTGGGTGGGGGCGCAGGTGCACGTGCTTGCCCTGAGCCCGCGTCGTCGATGCCCTCGGTCGGCTTTTCCGAGACATCGCTCGGGTGCGTCCACTGCCACAGCAGATGCGCCACCTCGCCGACGCCCTGCTTCTTCAAGGCGGAAAAGAGCTTCACCTCCCCGCCGCCCGCCTGCAAGCGAGTGATCGAGAGGGCCTTGTTGGCCTCCTGGCGATTGAGCTTGTCGGCCTTGGTCAAGAGCACCAAGAATTTCAGGCCCTGCTCCACCCGCGGACGGATGACGTCGAGCAGGATCTCGTCGAGCTCGGTTAGGCCATGACGGGGGTCGCACAACAGGACCACTCCACGCAGGTGCGGCCGGGTCACCAGGTAATTGGCCATCACCTGCTGCCAGCGGATCTTGTCCTGCTTGGGCACTGCCGCATAGCCGTAGCCGGGCAGGTCGGCCAGCACCGCATCGTGCACGCCCTGCTTGCCCAGGGTGAACAGGTTGATGCTTTGGGTGCGGCCCGGCGTCTTGGACGCGAAGGCCAGGCGCTTTTGCTGGGTGAGGGTGTTGATGCAGGTCGACTTGCCGGCGTTGGACCGGCCGACAAAGGCGATTTCGGGATGGGCGTGGTCTGGCAGGAACTCCAGCCGCGGCGCGGTGGTCAGAAAGCGGGCGGTGTGCATCCAGCCTAAGGCCTGCGCAGGGGTCACGGCCCCAGGGAGGGCCGGAGCGGTGGCAGGTGAAGGGGGCGTCGGGCCCGGGGCAGCGGTCATTGGCAGTGGGGCCTGGTGGCTTAGGGGTGTCGGGAATCGGGCCGGCGCGATCAGGGCATCCGGGGCTTGGGTTTGTTCGGGGTCTCCAGGGCCTTTTTTGCTTTTCAGCTTTTGGGGCTTTTACCGCCCAGAGGCATACGCGACCCGGATGGCCATGGCGTATCGAGGGCCGGACGGTATCCGCTAGGGCGCAGGCCCGAGGAGGGCATTGTAGAATCCTCGGGTTCTGCGCCCATCTCAAGATTCGACCATGAAGTTGCACGCTTCCCTGCTCGTGGCTGCCCTGCTGGCGGCGCCCGCGATGCCCTCCCTGGCCAACACGCCTGCCCCCGCCAAGGCCGCTGCCGCCAAGCCCGACCTGGCCGCCGGAGAAGCGCGCTACACCGCGATGTGCGCTGCCTGCCATGGCGCCGACGGCAATTCCGGCTCGCCGGCCTATCCCAAGCTGGCGGGCCAGCACCCCGAATACCTGGCCAAGCAGTTGCAGGAATACAAGTCCGGCAAGCGTGCTAATGCGGTGATGCAGGGCATGGCCGCTGGCCTGTCCGACGCCGACATGAAAAACATTGCCGCCTGGGCGGCCAGCCAGAAGCCGAAGTCTGGCTTTGCCAAGGACAAGGAACTGGTCTCCCTGGGTGAGCGCATCTGGCGCGGCGGCATTGCCGACCGCAACATCGCGGCTTGCGCTGGCTGCCACTCGCCCAATGGCGCCGGGATCCCTGCCCAGTACCCGCGCATTGCCGGCCAGCACGCCGACTACACCATCGCCCAATTGACCGGGTTCCGTGACGGTGTTCGCAAGAACAACGTTCAAATGACCCAGGTCGCGGCCAAGCTCAATGACCGTGAGATCCGCGCAGTCTCCGACTACGCAGCCGGTCTGCGCTGAAGGCGCCGGCTTGACCTGAGGCGGGGCGTTCCGCCGGGCTTTAACATCCGACAGGCGGAGCGCTTTCCTAGCGTCCGCCTGTTTTCTTTTTGCCCCTGCTGCCGACCCGGTGGGCGCCGCCCCCGCATACTCCTGATGTCATGACGATGATCTCCGACAGCCCCTCCGCCGATGCGGGCCGCCAGGCCCTTCGCCCGGTATTGGAGCTGCTGTCGTCGATGCGCTTTGCGATCTCGCTGCTCTCCGTCATCTGCATCGCCTCGGTCATTGGCACTGTTCTCAAGCAGCACGAGCCGGCGACCAATTACATCAACCAGTTCGGTCCCTTCTGGGCCGCGTTGTTCACCTCGCTGGGCCTCAACGCCGTTTACAGCGCCTGGTGGTTTCTCCTGATTCTGGCCTTCCTGGTGCTCAGTACCTCGCTGTGCATTGCCCGTAACGCGCCCAAGATCCTGGCCGATTTGCGCTCGGCCAAGGAGAGCATCCGCGAGCAGGCGCTTCAGGCCTTTCCGCATCGGGCTCAGGGCGATGTGTCGGGTGACTCTGAGGCCGCCGCCCGGCGCATCGGCGGAGCGCTGGCCCAGGCTGGCTGGAAGGTCAAGCTGCAGCGGCGCGAGGGCGTGCAAGGCGCGGGCTGGATGGTCGCCGCCCGTGCCGGTGCCGCCAACAAGCTGGGTTATCTGGCGGCGCACAGCGCCATCGTGCTGGTCTGCATCGGCGGGCTGCTCGATGGCGACCTGATCGTGCGTGCCCAGATGCTGTGGGGCGGCAAACAGCCCTACACCGGCGGCGGCATGATCGCCGAGGTGCCGGCCCAGCACCGGCTCCCGCTCACCAACCCGACCTTCCGCGGTAATGTCATGGTTGCCGAGGGCATGCAGTCGGCCACTGCCATCCTCAACCAAAGTGACGGCATCCTCCTGCAGGAGCTGCCTTTCGCGATCGAGCTGAAGAAGTTCATCGTGGAGTACTACTCCACCGGCATGCCCAAGCTGTTTGCCAGCGACATCGTCATTCATGACAAGGCGACGGGTGAGGCGGTACCAGCGCGCGTGGAGGTGAACCACCCGGCCCGCTGGCGCGGCATCGAGATCTACCAGTCCAGCTTCGACGACGGCGGCTCCAAGGTGACGCTGCAGGCGCTGCCCCTGGCTGCCGGCGGCAAGCGCTTCGAGGTCGACGGTCTGATCGGCGGCACCACGCCGCTTTCCCGCGGCCAGGCGGCTGATGCCGACCAGATGACACTGGAGTACACCGCGCTGCGGGTGATCAACGTCGAAAACATGAGCCAGGCAGGCGCTGGCGCTGAGGTCAGCGGCGCCGACCCGCGCAAGGTCGACCTGGGTCAGGCGATTGAGTCGCGCCTGGGGGCGGGCCACAAGACCACCACCCCCAAGACGCTGAAAAACGTCGGCCCCAGCATCACCTACAAGCTGCGCGACGCAGCTGGCCAAGCGCGCGAGTTTCACAACTATATGTTGCCGGTTGCCCTCGGCGCGGAGGGGGAGCCGCCGGTATTTCTGCTGGGCGTGCGCGAGAACGTCGCCGACACCTTCCGCTACCTGCGCCTGCCGGCGGACGCCAACGACTCCCTCGACGGCTTCCTCCGCCTGAACGCCGCGCTGCGTGACCCGGCGCTGCGCGCCGAGGCGGTGCGCCGGTACACCGTGCAAGCCACCGACGCGGCCCGTCCCGACCTGGCCCGCCAACTCGAGTCCTCGGCGGCTCGTGCGATCAATCTCTTCGCCGGCGCAGAAGCTGTGGACGGCAAGCAGGTGGCCGGGCTGCAAGCCCTGTCCGATTTCATGGAGGCCAACGTCCCCGAGGCCGAGCGCACCCGCGCCGGCGAGGTCGTGATCCGTATCCTGAATGGCACCCTGTACCAGTTGGCTCAGCTCGCGCAGCAGCGTGCCGGCCAGCCCCCACTTCCCGCCGACGCCCGTACCCAGTCCTTCCTTAGCCAGGCAGTCCTGGGGCTGAGTGATCTGGCGCTTTATCCCGCGCCCCTGGTCTTCCAGCTCAAGGACTTCCAGCAGGTGCAGGCCAGCGTCTTCCAGGTGGCCCGTGCCCCCGGCCGCAACATTGTCTATTTGGGCTGCGCATTGCTGATCCTCGGCATTTTCGCCATGCTCTACGTCCGTGAGCGCCGCCTCTGGGTCTGGCTCGCGCCGGCCCCGCAGGGCGCTGCCACCACCGCCGCAACCCTGGCCCTTTCGTCCAACCGCAAGACCCTGGATGGCGACCGAGAATTCGAACGCCTGCGCGACCTCATCCTCGAGCTGAAGAAATGAACCCGGCCACGACCACCACCACGCTGACCCTCAATCCCAGCTTCCTCGCCCGGCGCAATGCGCTCGACTGGGTGTTCGCACTGCTGGTGCTGGTGGGCGGCGCGTTCGCCTTCACCCGCTACCAGGCGTCCATGGACGTCTACGAGAAAGCCATCCTGCTCGGGACGTTGCCCTGCGCCATCTGGCTGGGCTGGTTCTGGCGGCCCCTGTCGGTGCTGTCGATCGGCGTGGCGGTGCTTTCCTTGTGGGCGATCACCAGCTACCAGGGCGACCTGGCCCGGGCCGACACCGTCTTCTGGCTCAAGTACTTCCTCTCCAGCCAGTCCGCCATTCTCTGGATGAGCATGCTCTTTTTCATGAGCACGGCGTTCTACTGGGGCGGCATGTTGGTGCGTGGTGCCGCCGGCTCCTTCGAGCGTCTGGGTTCAGGCCTGGCGTGGGCCGCGGTGGTGATGGCTCTGGTGGGAACCATGGTCCGCTGGTACGAGAGCCATCAGCTCGGCCCCGACATTGGCCACATCCCGGTCAGCAACCTCTACGAGGTTTTCGTGCTGTTTTGCTGGATGACGGCCCTGTTCTATTTGTACTTCGAGCGCCAGTACGACACCCGGGCCCTGGGCGCCTTCGTGATGCTGGTGGTGAGCGCTGCGGTTGGCTTCCTGCTTTGGTACACCCTGGTGCGCGAGGCGCACGAGATCCAACCCTTGGTTCCCGCTCTCAAGAGCTGGTGGATGAAGCTGCATGTGCCCGCCAACTTCGTCGGCTACGGCACCTTCGCCCTCGCGGCCATGGTGGCCTTTGCCTATTTGATCAAGGTCCAGGCGAGCGAAACCCGCTGGTGGAAGCTGGCGCCGCTGGGCCTGCTGGGCATCGTGCTGTGCTTCGAGCCCTTGGTATTCCGCCAGTCGCCCTCCTCGGCCGCGGGCGGGGAGGGCGCCGCCGGCACGAGCGCCTACTGGGTGGTTTACTTCGGAATTTCCGCCCTGATCGTGACGGGTATCCTGGCGCTGCGCCGGCGCATTGCCGAGCGCCTGCCTGCGCTGGAGGTGCTCGACGACGTGATGTACAAGGCCATCGCGGTGGGCTTTGCCTTCTTCACCATTGCCACCGTTCTGGGTGCGCTGTGGGCCGCCGAGGCTTGGGGAGGCTACTGGAGTTGGGACCCCAAGGAAACCTGGGCGCTCATCGTCTGGCTCAATTACGCCGCCTGGTTGCACATGCGCCTGATGAAGGGGCTGCGCGGAGCGGTCTCGGCCTGGTGGGCGTTGGTCGGCTTGGCAATTACCACCTTTGCTTTCCTGGGAGTGAACATGTTCCTCTCTGGCCTGCATAGCTACGGCAACCTCTGAGCGTTGGCGGCCTTAGGTGCCGCTCACCCAAACTTTCACAGGACGCCGCTTTTCGCGTCGGCCGTCTGTCTCTGTTGAAACTGCGGACCCCTGGCAGTCCTGCGAGGTCCGATCGGCCTTGACCGCGCAGGCTCGGCGGGCATCCGTTCCGTGGTATCAATCGGTATGCGCTGGCCACTCGGCGGCGCCCCCCGGAATGGAGCGATACAAGCCATGTTGATTAAGACCCAGCGCGACGGATTCGTGCATGAGCGGCCCAGCGAGATCACCCCCCGCGCGATCTATCAGGAGCGGCGCGACCTGATGCGCTGGATGGCCAGCGGCGCTGCTGGCGTGGGCCTGGCCGCCTGGGCGGGGCGCGAGGCTCTCGCCCAGTCCGCCACTGCCAGGCCGGGCAAGCTGGCTCCGCTCCCCGGTCGGCGCTCCGCGGTTGCCGGAGCCGCCACCGTGGAAAAGGTGACCGATTACCGGGACGCCAGCACCTACAACAACTTCTACGAATTCGGCACCGACAAGACCGACCCGGCCCGCAACGCCCACACCTTGCAGACGCAACCCTGGACGGTGGAGATCGACGGTCTGGTGCGCAAACCCGGCCGCTATGCCATCGAAGACCTGATCAAACTCAGCGCCCAGGAAGAACGGATCTACCGGCTTCGCTGCGTGGAGGGCTGGTCCATGGTGATTCCTTGGGTCGGCTACTCCTTGTCCAAGCTGATCGACAAGGTTGAGCCCCTGGGCAGCGCGAAGTACGTGGAGTTCACCACCCTGGTGGACCGCAAGACCATGCCCTATGTGAACTCCAGCGTGCTGGACTGGCCCTATGTCGAGGGGCTGCGCATGGACGAGGCCCGTCACCCGCTCACCCTGCTGGGCTTTGGCATGTACGGCGAGGTCATGCCCAACCAGAACGGCGCGCCGGTGCGACTGGTCGTGCCCTGGAAGTACGGTTTCAAGAGCGCCAAGTCGATCGTGCGCATCAGCTTCACGGAGCAAGAGCCCGGCACTGCCTGGAACAAGGCGGCCAAGAACGAGTACGGCTTCTATTCCAATGTGAACCCTCAGGTGGACCACCCACGTTGGAGCCAGGCCACCGAGCGGCGAATTGGCGAAGATGGCCTTTTTGCCAAGCGCCGCAAGACCCTGATGTTCAACGGCTATGAGCCCCAGGTCGGCCAGCTTTACGCGGGCATGGACCTGCGCAAGTTCTACTGAGAGACCGGCCGTGTCCGCCCCTGCACCATCCTCCGCATCGCCGGCGGCCGTGCGCCCATCGCCAACTGCCTACCCCCGAGGCGGTGGCACCCCGCACCAGCCCCCGAGGCTCCCCTCGCCGGGGCCGACATTGCGGACCCGAATCAACCGCTGGCTGATCGCTCGCTGGGTCCAACCCCTGCTCACCGTCCTGTGCCTGCTGCCCCTGGCGTGGCTACTTTTCGCCGCCTTCACCGACCAACTGGGCGCCAACCCGGCCGAGGCCCTGATCCGCGCCAGCGGTGATTGGGCGTTGCGTTTTCTCTGCCTGACCCTGGCGATCACGCCTTTGCGCGTCGGTCTGCAACTGCCCACGCTGGGGCGTCTGCGGCGCACCCTGGGCCTGTTCGTGGCCTTCTACGCGCTGAACCACCTGCTGGCCTATTCCTGGTTCGACATGGGTTTTGAGTTGGACGACATCGCCAGTGACATCGCCAAGCGCCCCTTCATCCTGGTCGGCATGGTGGCCTTTGGCCTGCTGCTGCCCTTGGCGGCCACGTCGTTAAACCGGGCAGTGAAGGCGCTGGGAGCGGTGCGCTGGCGCATCCTGCACAAGGCGGTATTCGGCATTGCGGTGCTGGCCCTGCTGCACTTTTACTGGATGCGTTCGGCCAAGAACGATGTGGCCGAGGTGGTGGTCTATGCCCTGGTGCTGGGCTTTTTGGTGGGCTGGCGGGTTCGCCATGCCTGGCAGGACCAGCGAGAAGGCGTGATCAACTGAGTTGGCAACGCTGACCCGGTGGCGGGTTGGGCAAGCGCCTCCAGACCCTGCGTACGGTGGTACGCAAGTCAGTCGGCCTTCTCAGCCCACCAGCCGCTCGCCCCGCATCTGGTCTTCCACCGTCTCGCGTTCCCGAATGAGGTGCGCCTGCTCGCCGTCGACCAGCACCTCGGCCGGGCGGCCACGGGTGTTGTAGTTGCTGGCCATGCTCATGCAGTAGGCGCCAGCTGAGAGAACCGCCATCAGGTCGCCGGGCTGCACCGCCAGGGCGCGGTCGCGGCCGAGCCAATCTCCGCTCTCGCAGACCGGACCGACCACGTCATAGACGGTGGTGTCCGCACCCTCGCGCTCGGTGAGCGGGACGATGGCGTGGAAGGCTTCGTACATGGCCGGCCGCGGCAGGTCGTTCATTGCTGCGTCGACGATGCAGAAGTTCTTTTGGTCCCCAGGCTTGAGGTACTGCACCTCGGTGATGCACAGGCCGGCATTGCCCACCAAGGAGCGGCCGGGCTCCACCATGAGGTGGCGGTCGCCGAAGCCGCGCGCGTCGAGCTTGGCCAAGAGCTGCTGCCACAGCGCGTCGGCCTCGGGCGGCGTGTCGCCCTTGTAGTTGATGCCCAGGCCACCACCGAAGTCGATGTGGGCCAGACGCGTGACCTGGGCCTCGATGGCCTCGACGAGCTCGAGCACACGGTCCATTGCATCCAGGTAGGGGCCGGTCTCGGTGATCTGCGAGCCGATGTGGCAGTCGATGCCGACCACCTTCAGCCCGGGCAAGCTGGCCGCGCGCCGGTAGGCCGCCAGAGTGCGCTCGTGCGCCACGCCAAACTTGTTGCCCTTGAGGCCGGTGGAGATATAGGGGTGTGTCTTGGCGTCGACGTTGGGGTTGACGCGGATGCTCACGGGTGCGCGCAGGCCCATGCTCTGGGCGACTTCACTCAATACCTCGAGTTCGGGCTCGCTCTCGACGTTGAAGCAGCCGATGCCTGCTTGCAGCGCCTGGCGCATCTCGGCGCGGGTTTTGCCCACGCCCGAAAAGATGATCTTGGCCGGCTCGGCCCCTGCGGTGAGCGCACGCGTGAGTTCGCCGCCGGAGACGATGTCGAAGCCGCAGCCCGCGCTGGCGAAGACTTGCAGCACCGCGAGGGACGAGTTGGCCTTCATCGCGTAATGGATGGTGGACTGGCGGCCGGCAAAGCCGCGCTGATAGGCCGCCAGGGCCGAGCGCATCCCGGCCTTGGAATAAACGAAGAGCGGCGTGCCATGGACCTTTGCCAGGTCGGACAGGCGGCATCCCTCCAGCCACAGTTCAGAGCCGCGGCGGGCCAACTGGGGCGAGCCGGGCAGGGAGGAGACGGAGGGCTGGGTCATGGCTGGCGGAGGGGCAAGGCGGGGGCTGCAGCAGGTGCGGGACGAGCGGCTGGCGAGGCGGTCGACGCGGAGGCCGGCGCAGAGGCAAGCCCCTTGGGCGCGGACGCCGGTCCCCGTGGCAGGACCTGGGGCTTGGCGGACGGCAGCACGAGGTCTCCCTTCTGGCCGCAGGCAGATAGGCTGGTGAGTGCAGCCACGCAGAGGGCGAGGCCTAGAATCGTCTTCGTCTTGCGGAACATCGAAGAATTGTAATGACCGACCTGGAGTACCTGGACCATGCCGAGGCCTTGCTGGGCCGGGTTGAAGCTTGCTGTGACCGATTCAACGACGAGACCGACGCCGACATCGACAACCAGCGGGTCGGCGGGATGGTCACGCTCACGTTTGCCAATCGCAGCCAGATCATCGTGAACTTGCAAAAGCCGCTGCAGGAGGTCTGGATGGCCGCCCGCGCTGGCGGCTACCACTACAAGTTCGACGGTGCCTGCTGGATGGACACCAAGGGCCACGGTGAGTTCTTCGGCCACCTTAGCCGCTGCGCCAGCGAGCAGGCGGGGACGGCGCTGGATTTCAGCGCCTGAGGGCGGATCTACCCGCCCGTTCGTTTCGGCATCCGTCTCACCCGCCTGCCTGGCGCCGTAGCGCCTCGCGCCCGTGCGGATCCGCCAGATCCGCGATGAGCGCGCCACGCTCCTGGAGGGTGGTGCCACGCAGGTCCGCCACCCCATGCTCCGTGACGATCAGGTCGACGTCGGTTGCTGTCGAGGTGACATGTCCGCAGCGCGGCACAATTCGGCTCGTTCCCTTTCCCGTGACGGAGACCAGCGCCGCGATCGCCAGGCCGCCGGCGCTGGCCCGTGCGGCGCGGAAATAGTCCGTCTGGCCACCCACCGTGCCCACGTAGCGATCGCCCAGGAGCTCGGCGTTCAACTGCCCGGCCAAGTCGGCCTCTATCGCTGAATTGATGGCCATCCGGGGTGATCCCGGGACGGGGACCACCAGTTCCGCCGGCGTGGCAAAGCCCAGCAGACCGTCGACAGACAGAGACTCGTACAAGCGCTGGCTGCCCACAGCCAGCGAGGCCAGGCAGGTGTCTGGCCTCGTGGTGTCGAGGGCGCCGCTGTCGGCGAGGTCGAGCAGCCAGTCGCCGGCCATGCCCGAGCGGATCTTCAGGCCCTTGTGCCCCCGGAGTGCCTCGGCAATGGCCGCGGCCAGTCCGCCGATGCCCAGTTGCAGTGTCGCGCCGTCGGGCACCAGGCCGGCGACCCGGCGGGCGACCGCCCGCTGCGCCTCGCTGGGGGCCTCGGCCGCCGGTTCCGGCAAGGGGGTGTCGCTCTCGTGGGCTACCACCACCCGGCTGTGGTGCAGGCGGCCGCGGCCGCGCGTCTTCGGGACCCTGATATTGACTTCGACGATCACCTGCCGGGCCACCTGCGCCGCCTCCCAGACATAGTCGAGCGTGCAACCCAGGCTGTGGAAGCCGTCCGCGTCTGGCGGAGACACTTGCAGCAGCACCACGTCGACCGGCATCTGGCGCGATGCGATCTGGGCCGACAGCTGGGACAGCGAAGTGGGTACCACGCGCGCGCGCTCGCGGGCCACCGCCTTACCCAAGGTGCCCAGGCCGCAGTAAGTGGTGAGCCGCAGGCCCTGGGGCAGGTCACCCGCCCAGGCCGGGTTCAACGACAGGCCGCAGTACACCTGCAGCGGATCGAGCTGCGGGGCGAGCGCGAAGAGCTCTGACACCAGGCCCAGGGGCTCGCTGCAGGCCTGGCCAACGACGATTCGGTCGCCGGTGCGCAGGCATTGCGCCAGCGGGAGCGGAGGCATCAGGTGGCGGCGGGCGATCCGGAGGCCGCCTGCATCTGCAGGTGCTGCGGCAGCTTGCCTGCGATCGTAAGCGTCATGCTGCCCGTGCCCTCGCTGGCGTGGCCGTCGAGGTCGGCAGACAGGGCCACCGGCTGGATACGGTGCCAGTGCTCTTTGTGCGTGCTGTCGGGGAGCACGACCTTGGAGGGGTGCGACACATCCCAGACGTCTGACTCCAGGTGGTTCTCCCCGCGCCACACGCCCAGCCCCTTGCCGTCGTCGTAGCCGCCGCTGTAGCCCAGGCCCTGCATGGCGATGGAGGCGCCTCGCGCCAGCACACCAATGCGCATGGACTGGCCGCCCTCGAAGCTCACATCGACCTGCGCCTGCCGGAAGCGGCGTGTACCTTCATGCAATTGCACGCTCAGCGCGATTCGGGTGGCGTGCATTGAGGCCTGCGTGCGACGGTCGGTGACGACACCGGTGGTGTAGGGCGTATCGTCGCCGCGTCCCGAGAACAGCAGCGAGCCGCTGTGGGTGTCGGTGGAGAAGAACAGGAAGGACATGACATGCCCCTTTTCGGCGAGCGTCACCTTGGGGCCGGTCACTGGCTCGGGCACGCCCATTCCGCGGCGCACGCCCCAGGAGTGGTCTCGGCAGGCTCACCAGCGGTCGATCTCGATGCGCTGGCCGCCGGCCTCCAGCCAGCCGCTGGCAACCCCGATCTGGTCGAAGCGGCGGTAGTCCTCGACGGTGCGACTTTGCAGGCGGCTGTAGTGCGGGTGCTCCTCATGGGCCGGCTCCACGCAGTCCCAGCGCAGTTGCCCGTGCAGCGGGTGCTCGCCCGGTGCGATGTCGATCTGGAAGGACTTGAGCGGCTCCACCGGCTGCACGCGCAGCGGACCGCACACGGTCTCGACGCTGCCATTGAGCGAGCGCGACACGCGTACGTTGTACTGCTTGCCGCCTACGATCATCACCGCCCCTCCGTCCAGGACATTCATGTTGCGGTAGGCGCCCATCGTGACCTGGATGGCCACGCGGCCGTCGGGCGAGTAGATGGCGAACCAGTAGCGGTCGAACCAGCGCGGGTCACTGGTCCAGACATGGTCGAATGTGGTGGGCAGCTGGTGCCAAAGGGTGTCGTCGAGAGGTGTGAGCATGGGCTGTGTTTAATGCGAAGAGGGGGTGCTGGGCGCGGTCGGCACATAGCGCATCGGCACGCGCGAGGCTCGCTCGGTCATGTGCTGCACGATGGCACGATGCTGTTCGGGCGCGAGGCCCTCGCTGCAGACCGCCTCGGCGAGCAGTTCGCGCAGGCGCCCGTTGGTTTCGTCCAGAGCGGCGTTGTCGACCGGGTCGGGCTCGGCCTCCGCCAGGCAGGCCGCCACACGGTCGGCAAGGCCGCTGGCCAGCGAAGGCTGCAGCGCCGCCAGCAGCCGCGCAGTCGCATGGTTGTCCTCGCGAATGAAACCTGGCAACGCAGGCAGGGCGCCGGTGAGCATGCGCAGGTTGGCCACCAGCCCGTCGAGCATGGTGCGCGCAAACGGGTCGGCGACGCAGGGCGCCACCAAGGTCTCGAGGATGCGACAGGTGCCAAGCAGCTGGTCTTCGACGCTGGGTTTCATGGGGTCTTGCTTTGCGCAGTTACTCGCGAAACGCTCACGATGCGGCCTCCATCATCTGGAACATCGGGCGGTACAGCCACGACGGTGTCTGGAACACGCGGTTGTAGCGGCCGTCCACAAACTCGGCGACGGCAGTCAACTGGATCACTGCCAGCTTCCAGCACGAAAACACGTTCCACCACAGGAGGTCGGCCTCGCGGACGCTGTGTCCTGTCAACTCGCGATAGGCCTCTACGATCTGCTGGCGCTCCCAGTGTCCTGGGATTTGGTGCTCACGCCTGCGCACCGGGTTGGTGACCCAGCCCAGGTCGTCGAGCGGGTCGCCTATTTGCGCCGTTTCCCAATCCAGCTTGGCCGTGATGTGGCCATCCTCGACGAGGGCGTTGCCGGGCTTGAAGTCGCCGTGTACCAAGACGATCGACTCCGCCTGCGGCGCGAGGCGCCGCAGCCAGGCCAAAACGTAGTCGAGCTCGGGGTGCGGCTCGAGCTGGGCCTTCCGGTATTCGCCTTCCCAGTGCGCCAGCGCGGCCAGGGAGGGGCGTCCTGCGGGCAGGCCCAAGCGCTGATCTAGGCCATGTGCCTCCCAATCGACGGCATGGATACTCGCCATTAACCCAATGAACGCTCGGGCCAGCGTCATACGGGATTCGAGCGGCTGCGAGCCGTTGAGGATCATGTAGTCGCACTGCCCGGGCATGCGCTCCATCACCACCGTCGGCGCGCCCAACCAGCGCCCGTCCTCGTCAATCCAAAACACCCGGGGCGCAGGGACCGCGGTGCCTGCCAGCGCTTCGAGCACCGCAAACTCCCGCGTGCGCTCGGTGTGCAGCAGGGTACCGGCCGCGTCGCGCATCAGCATCATTCGATGGCTGTGCGTGCCGGCGTCATCGGTCCAGGTGACGTCCAGTGACCAGTTCTCGCGCGAGAGTCCGCCGGCTCTGCGCACCAATCCCTCCACCGCAATGTCCCGCGCGGACGGAATGGACTGGCGGATCAGGCCCGTCAAGCCGCGGGTGACACCGGTGGCAGGGTCTTCGGTGACGGCGGTGGCAGGGGTGGTGCGGGCCATGGCGACGGCTTCAGTCATGCATCAATTTCCGTGGAGGGCGCCAGCCCCGGCGAAGGGCTGGCCCATGACGCGCTCGTAGCGCGCGATAAAGGCCGGCCACACCTGCGGGTTGACCAGTCGGGCGGGTCGCTCGCCGCGGGCGAAGGCCAGGATCTGGTCGGCAGACATGGCCGCCATCTGGCGGCGCGCGCCAGCGGAGACGCCCGCTGTATGGGTGGTGGCCAGGACCTGGTCCAGGCGCAAAAGCGGATGGTCGGCCGGCGGCGGTTCTACCGCCCAGACGTCTAGGCCCGCGCCAGCCAGGTGGCCGCTGACCAGCGCGTCGTACAAGGCCACCTCGTCGTGGATACCGCCACGCGCGGTGGTGATGAACAGCGCGCCCGGCTTCATCGCGGCGAAGGCCGAGCGACCGAGCAGTCCTTCCGTCTCCGGCGTCAACGGGCAGTGCAGCGAGATCACATTTGCGTCTTGCAGCAACTGCTGGAGGGTCACGGATTGGGCACCGCGATGCGTGATCTCTTCGGGGCTTAGGTAGGGGTCGGTGGCCAGCACCCTCATGCCGAGCGCCCGTCCCAAGGCAGCCACACGCGTCCCTGCATGGCCGATACCGACCAGGCCCAGTACCGCGCCCTGGAGGTCGCTGCCCATGGCCTGTTGCCGGGTGAAGCGCTCGCCGCGGCGCAGGCGTCGGTCGGATTCGGCAATTCGCTTGGACAGTCCCAGCAGCAGGCCGATGGTGTGCTCGGCGACGGCCGCAGCGTTACTGCCGGCCTGGTTCATCACGCAGACGCCGGCGGCGGTGCAGGCCGCCACGTCCACCGTGTCGTAGCCGGCACCGTACGCGGATACTGCCAACAGCTGCGGGCTACGTTCGAGCAGCGCCTGTCCTGCCAGCCAGTGCGCCGGCAAATCGTCGCGGGCGGAAGCGATGTGATAGACGTGAGCTTCGTGAAAGGCCGCCCAGGTCCGAGCCTCGTCGCCATGCACCGGGTGAACCTGCAATGCCACGCCTGCCGCTGCGCCCACCCGGGAGTCGAAGGTGTGGGCGTCGAGCGGCGTGTCCAGGCGCAGCACGCGCATCATTCAGCCTTCATCCCGGTGGTGCGGACCAGGTCACCCCAGCGCCTGCGTTCGCGGGCGGCGAAGGCCGCGGTCTCTTGTGGTGTCGAAGTGGTCAGGCGCGCGCCGACTTCGAGGAAGCGTTTTTGTAGCGCCGGGTTGGCGGCCACATCGGCCATGGTCCGCGAGAGCTTGTCCAGCACCGCTTGCGGGGTGCCCGGCGGTGCCACGATCGCGCCCCAGGAAGTCATGACGAAATCGGGCATGCCGGCTTCTGCCATCGTCGGTACGTCTGGCAGGGTCGGCCAGCGCTCGGGGCAGGTCACCGCCAGGCCGCGTACCTGGCCGTTGGCCAGGAAGGCCGCGTAGCTGGCCATGTTGTCGATCGCCACGTCGATGTTGCCCGCCAACAGCAGCGACACCGTCTGCGGGCCGCCACGGGTGGGGATATGGGTGGAGCGGACGCCCGTGCGCTGCTGGAACAGCTCGCCCGCGAGGTGAGGCGTGGTGCCCACGCCAGATGAGCCGTAGCTGATGCCCTGTGGCCGGGCCTTGGCCCAAGCGATGAATTCAGTGAGGGTCTTGGACGGGTTGTACTGCGCCGGCACCATCACCACGTTGCAGTTGGCCCAGAAAGTGGACACATAACCAAGGGACTCGGGGTCATAGCCCAGGCGCGGGTACAGAAACTGGTTGATCGACAATGTGCCGATGGTGGCCGACATCAGCGTACTGCCATCCGGCGCCGACTTGGCGCCGGACTCCATGCCGATATTGCCGCCGGCGCCGGTACGGTTTTCCACGACGAAGTTCTGGCCCAGGCGCTTTTGCAATTCGTCGGCCATGATGCGCGCCAGCGTGTCCGACGCCCCGCCAGCGGGAAAGGGATTGATGATCTTGACCGGCTTGTCGGGCCAGTTCCCCGACTGCGCCTGAGCCTGAGGCAGGGCGAGCAGGAGCAGCGACAGCAGGGTGCTGCCCAGGCGGGCGGCGGTGGCGAGCTTCATGGAGATCCTTTCCGTTTAAGGGGGGCGATGGGAGACTCGTCAAACTCGGTTGTCAGGCGTGCCGCCGCTCCTGCTCGAGGGCTTCGAGCACGAAGGGTGCCGCGATGGCGCCGTTGATCTTGCAATCTAGAAACACGGGGCCCTGGGGGTTGCGCAGGGTGTCGCCGATCGCGCGTAGGTCTTTCAGATTGCGGATCGTGAAGGACTGGTAGCCGAAGGCGGCGGCCACCGGTGCGAAGTCGATGTCCAGAAATTGCGACTTGGCCACTGGCATGCTGCGCTCCTTGAGGAAGTGCATCTCGGCGCCGTAAGCGCAGTCGTTCATCACCACCACCACCAGGGGCAGGTCCTCGCGGGCGCCGGTCTCGAGCTCGCCCAGCGTCATCAGCAGGCCGCCGTCGCCGATGAACAGCACAGTGGTCTCATCCCGCCGAGCACAGGCAAAGCCCAGCGCGGTCCCGATACCCATGCCGACCGAGGAGTTGTCGATGGTCGACTTGAAGTGCGACGGCCCAGGCACCCCGAAATAGGGCACCACCTGGTAGAAGTTGCCGGCGTCGTAGACCGCATTGCGCTGGGCCGGCAGCAGCGTGTCGAGTTCCATCGTCAGCACGCGTGGGTCGACCGTACGGGCCGTGTGTGCAGGCTGAAATTCGCTGGCCATGTCAAAGTGGGCCAGGGCCTCTCGGTTAGCTTCGGTGTGCAGGGGCTTGTCGGCCGGTGCGCGCTCGGTGAGGGCGGCCAGCAGGTCCTCGAGTGCAGGCACCACATCAGCCACCATCGCCACATCCGCCGTCCACCAGCGGCCGATGTGGCTACGGTCGCGATCAACTTGAATCACCGGCGCTTTGGCTGGCAGGGCGTGGCCGAAGCTGGTGGTGCGTTGGTTCAGGCCTGCTCCGAGCGCGATGACGCAGTCGG
The DNA here is from genome assembly GCF_029866045.1 of Ramlibacter sp. Lineage (GTDB taxonomy): Bacteria > Pseudomonadota > Gammaproteobacteria > Burkholderiales > Burkholderiaceae_C > Ramlibacter. The sequence continues at coordinate 37,689 of NZ_JARXAB010000132.1, forward strand.
CCTGGTCAAACAGGCGCCGTCCGCCGGCATGCGAGAACGAGCCGATGAGGCCGCCGTTGAAGGCGTAGCCTCGGAACATGTCCTTGGCCTTGAGGGTGGTCGCGACCACGGCGCCCACGCGCTCGGCCAGGCGTTCGACCGCCTCCCGCGCGCCGGCCTCGTGCGCGCCCAGGCCGCAGATGATCAGGGGCTTGCGGCTGGCGGCAAGCAGCGCCGCGGCCGCCTGCAGCGCGCCAGGTGTCGGGCGCTGGCGCGGCGCCGGGCGGCGCGGCGCCGGGGGCGGCTCGACGACTGGTGGGCAGGCCCGCTGCACGTCGGTGGGCAGCTGCAGCACGGTCAGGCCCTCCTGCGCAGACGCCAAGGCGGCGGCTAGCGTCACCCGCGCCGAGCCGGCGTGGGTGACCGTGAAGGTGCGCAGGCCGGCAGCCTTGAACACGGCGTCGGCGTCGAAGCGCTTGCCGTCCGGCCCTAAGCCGTTGGGGGCTGGGCGTGCAGTGGGCGTCGCGCCGACGATCAGCAGCACACGGGCGCCGCTGCGCTCTGCATACAGCGCGCCATTGAGCGCGTTGGCCGTCGCCGGTCCACGGCCGACGATGGCGATGCCCAAGCGGCCAGAGGCGCTCGCATAGCCCTCGGCCATCGCGACAGCGCTGGCCTCGTGCCGTGCGCCGTGGAAGCTGAGCCCGAGCGAATCGATCGTGGCCACCAGCGCGGCGGTGTCATCACTCATGAGGCCGAACACCGCCTCCACGCCGGCGGCCTGGAGGTCATGCGCGATCCATTCATAAACCGGGCGGTTCGTTACTTCCTGCATGGTCATTGGCTATCTTGGGCCGTGGCGCCTGGTCGGTCCGCGGGCGGCTACGCCGCCGGTGTGAAATACAACTCGGGGCCCTCGGCCCGCTGCTCGAAATGCCCCTCTACGGCGTCGCCGATGGCCAGTCCACCGCCGCGCCACCGGCCCAGCGCACGCACGCCTTCCTCAAGGTCAATCGTCACCAACGTGTAGGGCAGCTCGGGCGCGAAGGCGGGGTGGAAAGCGTGGTGGCAGTGCGTCCAGCTGTGGACACGGCCGCGGCCGCTGGCCGGCATCCACCGCGTTTGGTCGCTGAAGCAGCCGTCGCACAGCAGGCGGGGGTAGTGGCGTACCTTCCCGCAGTCGGCACATTGCTGCAGCAGCAACTGGCCGCGGGCGGCGGCTTCCCAGTAGGGGGCGGTGAGCGGGCTGCCGACGGGGGAGGGCCTCGCGGGTGCGCCTGAGGTGTTCGAGAGGGAGACTTGGCTCATGGTTTAACCCTTGCGCATGATGGCGATGGCACCGTCGCCGAGGTCGCCGTAGCCCGTCACGAGCCCGACTTCCGCGTCTTGAACCTGGGCCCTGCCGGCATCGCCGCGCAGCTGGCGAACCAGCTCGACGATGTGGTTGAGGCCCCATACATGGCCCTGCGATAGCAGCCCGCCGTGGGTGTTGGTGGGCAGTGCCCCGCCGAGGCGCAGCCGACCGCCTTCGACGAAGGGGCCGCCTTCGCCCTTCTTGCAAAAGCCCATGTCCTCCAGCTGGCGGATCACGGCGTAGGTAAAGCAGTCGTAGATCTCGGCCACATCAATGTCGGCATGGGTCACGCCCGCCATCTGGAAAGCACGCTGGGCAGCCTTGGCTATGCCCAGGCTGGTCATGTCTGGGCGTTGGGTGATGGAGCCGGGTTGGTCCGGATGCCCCTCGGCCACACCGGAGATGAAGACGCGCCGGTGCCGGAGGTCGGCCGCGCGTTCCGCCGAGCTGACGATGCAGGCAGCGCCGCCATCGCTCTCGAGGCTGCAATCGAGCAGGCGGAAGGGGTCGGCGATCATGCGCGAGCTGGCATGGTCCTCGAGGGTGATGGGCTTTTTCATCACCGCGTTATCGTTCAGCAGCGCATGCTGCCGGTGGGCCACAGCCACCTCGCCGAAGTGTTCGACTTTGGTGCCGTACAACTCCATGTGACGTCGCGCCATGGGTGCGTAGATTTGCGCCGGGGCGACGTTGCCCAGGGGGTACTCGAACTCGGTCACATAGTGGAACTGCGGCATCGTGTGGATGCGCGCGCCGGCTTTGGTCGTCGCTGCCCCGGTGACGTTTCGCCCGAAGGCGATCAGCACATGGTTACAGACGCCGGTCGCGACGGCGGCTGCGGCGGCTTGCAAGGCCATCGTCGGGCTGGCGCCGCCATGTGGGACCAGCGCGGAAAAGCGCAGGTCGGTGATGCCAAAGTTGTCGATGAAGTCTTCGGCGGTGCCGCTGACGATGCCGATGGGGATCACGCCGTCGATCTGCCGGGGGTCGACTCCGGCATCGCGGATTGCCTTCAGCGACGCCTCCATTTGCAACTCGAGGGCAGTCTTTTTCGAGCCACGCACATAGGCGGTTTCGCCGATGCCGGTGACGCAGGCCTTGTCACGCAGGGTCACTTCAGTTTCCTTGTTTGGAAGAGGGCAGGGGTGCCGACATGACCGTCGCCAGGGCTGGCCGCCGCTGCCTTGCCCTCTGATGTTCGCGCGCCAGTTGGCCCCGGTAGAACACGGGGTCCAGCTCCAGCGCATAGCGCGGGGCGGCGGGGTAGTGCTTGCGCAGGAAGGCCTGCTCCGCCGCCATGGCGGCGCGGATCGTCGCCTCGTCGGGCGGCGCCATGGCGCCGGTCACCAGCTCGGTCACCCATTGCGCCTGGTCGTCCATCATGCGGATATTGCCGCCGCCGGCCACGTTAAACATGCCGACGAAGTACAGGCTGGGGCATTTGGGGTGAATGACACGCAGAAAAAGATCGAGCCGGTGTCCATCGAGCGGGCGCAGAGCCGGCGCGAGGAAGGGCAGGTCAACGTGGTAGCCGGTGGCGGCGATCACGGTGTCGAAGGTCTCTCGGCTGCCGTCGACAAAGCGGACCTCCTTGCCCTGTACCGAATCGATGCCCGGCTTGGCCTTGATCCGGTCCCACACGAAGTGCGACATCAGGCTCGGGTGGCTGGTCGGGTGGGTGCGGCTCTTGGGAGTGACGAAGCCCCACTGCTCCATCCGGCCATGCACGATGCGGGTCAGCGTTTCGCGAATGGTGCGGCGCAGGGGCCAGGGCATCCAGGACTTTTCCAGACGGGCCAGCACGCGTGAGGTGGGTACGCCAAACAGCATGCGCGGCATCATCAGCACTGGCGAGCGCGCTGAGATGAACGTGGACTGCGCGACCACGCAGATGTCTGCGGCGATGTCCACCGCGCTGTTGCCAACGCCCACCACTAGCACCCGCTTGTCACGGAATGGCTCGGGTACCCGGTAGCTGTGCGCATGCAGATATTCGCCTTGGAAATCGGCTCGCCAGTCGGGGTGGGCGGGCGAGCCCTGGTGGCCGGTGCCCACCACCACGGCGTCGAAGTCGTCGCTGGCGCCATCGGCCAGTGTCACGCGCCAGCGCCCCGCCGCCTGCGGCGAGATATCCGCCACGCGGGAGCGGAAACGGATGTGGGGTGTGACGCCGAAGGTGTCCGCATAGGACGCCAGGTACTGGTGGACCTGGCGGTGGTCGGGATACAGCGGGCCACCCTCGGGGAAGGGAAAGTCCTGGTAGGCAGTGACCCGCGCCTCGGAGTTGAGGTGCAGCGAGGCATAGGCGGGAGACAGGCCGCTGTCGTTGTTGTAGACCCACAGACCACCGACCTGGCTGCCCAGCTCGTAAACCACCACCGCCACTCCACGCGCCAGCAAGTGGCGCGCGGCGCACAGGCCGGCGGCACCTGCGCCGATCACGGCCACGCGGCGCGTACCGCTAGGGGCCGTGTGCACGACGGGTGAAGCAGCCTGCGTGGTCATCAGCCTTACTCCATCTTGGCGCCGGAGATGCGCACGACTTCCTTCCACTTCACGCGCTCGCGCTCTGCGAACTCCGCTGTTTCTCGGGGCGTGGTCGGCTTGAGAATGGCGCCGGTCTCCAGGTATTTTTCACGCAGCGTCGGGTCTTTGGCCAAGTCGGCGATGGCCGCCGACATCGCGTTGGTGATCGCCGCCGGGGTGCCCTTGGGCAGCACGAAGGCGCCCCAGGAGGTGATGATGAAGTCCTTTACCCCAGCCTCGGCCATGGTTGGTACCTCAGGCATGGTGGGCCAGCGCTCGGGGCAGGTGACTGCCAAGGCCTTGACCCTCCCAGCCTTGATCAAAGGCGTGTAGCTGGCGATGTTGTCGATGGCGAAGTCGGTGTCGCCAGCCATCAGCGCGGGCATGGATTGGGCCGCGCCGCGGAACGGAACATGGACGGCCTGGATGCCGGTCACCGCGCGGAACAATTCGCCCGCGAGGTGGGGCGTGGTGCCTATGCCGGCCGAGCCGTAGTTCACCCCCTTGGGCTGCTTGCGAGCCCAGTCGAGGAACTCGGCGACGTTACGGGCCGGGTTTTTCGGCGCTACGACCAGCGCGTTGCAGTTCTCCCATATCTTGGAGACGTACTCAAAATCCTTTGCCGGGTCGTAATTGAGCTTGGCAAACAGGAATTGGTTGATTGACAGCGTGCCGATAGTTGCGGAGGAGATGGTGGTGCCATCGGGTGCAGCAGCCTTTACCGCCTCCATGCCGATGTTGCCGCCGGCGCCTGTCCGGTTCTCAACCACCCAGTTGCCGCCCAGCTTGCCCTGCAAGCGCTCGGCGAGCATACGGGTCAGTACATCGGAGGCTCCGCCCGCGGTGAACGGAACGATGACCTTGATGTTGGACGAGCCTGGCCAATTCGCCGGGGCCTGGGCCTGGGCGCCGATGGCAACGCAGCAGGCGGCGAAGGCGGTCGCCTTCAGAAGTTTGCGCAGGGTCAGTGTCATGACGTGTCTCCTTTGTGGTTGTTAACGGTGAAGTGGGGGAAAAGTGGCGTGGGTTTCGAGTGCGTAGCGGCCTAGGCCTTCGGGGGCTTCGGCAGGAGTGAGTTAGCGATGATCTGCTTCATCACTTCGGCGGTGCCGCCGCCGATACGGCACATGCGTGCGTCGGCAAAGGCCCGGGCGATCGGGTACTCCCACATGTAGCCCCAGCCGCCAAACAGCTGCAGGCATTCGTCCATGACCTTGAACTGCAGGTCGGTGGTCACCAGCTTGCAGGAGGCGGCGTCCACCGCGTCAAGCGTGCCCCGGGCGTGCAGGTCGATGCAGCGGTCGACAAAGACCCGCTGGGCCAGCACCTGCGCATGCAGCGATGCCAGGGTGAAACGGGTGTTTTGGAAGTCAGCAAGCGTCTGGCCAAACATCTTGCGATCGGCTACATAGGTCCGCGTCCATTCCAGCGCCGCCTCGGCCGCCGACACCGCACGGATCGCCTGGATCAGGCGCTCGCCCGCGAGTTGCGTCATCAGAATGCCAAAGCCGCCGCCCTCGGTGCCGAGGAGGTTGGACACCGGCACGCGCAAGTCGGAGAAGAAAAGCTCGGAGGTGTCCTGCGCCTTGCAGCCGATCTTCTCCAGCTTGCGGCCACGGGTGAAGCCGGGCCGGTCGGTCTCGACCAGGATCAGGCTCACGCCCTTGGCTTTTTGCTTGGGGTCGGTTTTGCAAGCCAGCAGGACCAAGTCTGCGGTGTGGCCGTTGGTGGTGAAGACCTTTTGGCCATTGATCACGTACTCGTCACCATCGCGGATCGCCTGGGTGCGGATGTTCTGCACATCGCTGCCGCCGGAGGGCTCGCTCATGCCGAGCGCGACGACGACCTCGCCGCGGGCCATCCGGGGCAGCCACTTGCGCTTCTGTTCCTCATTACCAAAGTCGACCAAGTAGGGCGCGACGATGTCCGAGTGCAGGTAGAAGGTCGGCCCGGTGGCGCCGGCCCGCGCCATCTCCTCGACCAAAATCGCGCTGTACAGAAAGTCGGCGCCCATGCCACCGTATTCCTCGGGAGCATTGACGCACAGCAGGCCAAGCTCGCCCGCCTTCAGCCAAAGCTCGCGGGGTACCTGTCCGGCCTTTTCCCAGTCGGCGTGGAAGGGGGTGACATGTTCCTCGATGAAGCGGCGGACAGTACCGCGAAAGGTGTCGTGGTCGGGGCTAAAGAGTGTGCGTGGGATCATGGGTTCTTGCCTATGCAGGCGCCGCCTGCGGCTTTAAGGCGGTCATTGGGTCAATCAAAGGATTGCGAGCGGCGTGAGTGGGCTGCCGGTCGCGCCGACGATGGGCAGCGCCGCCGCCACGAACAAAAACTCATGCCGCCCGGTGCGCACCAGCGGTTCGAGCTGCAGGCCTTCCAGCAGCGGGATGCCGAAGTCACGGATCACGCACTGGTGCACCGGAAACACCGTGCCCGGGGCGAATGGCAAGACCTCCACCGCATAGTTGTCGGCACCGATCAGGGCTACGTCTTGCTGCGCCAGCCACAGGCCGGCGGCATGGTCGATGCCGGGCTCGGTATTGAAGTCGACATCGGCCACACCTCCCTGGGTCGCCAGCCAGCCGGTGTGCAGCAGCACGGCGTCACCCGGCTCCAGCTGCAGCCCGGAAGCGCACAGGCAGGCTTCGAGGTCTGCGCGCGAAATCACTTCTCCGGCTTCGAGTGGCCGACCGCGGTGGGCTACGACGTCGAGCAGCACGCCGCGCGTCACGGCTGGCGGCATCTTCTCCACCCCGAGCCGCGTCGCGCCGCTGGTGCTGCGCAGGCTGTCTTCGCGGTAATTGTTGAACAGGCGGCTGTCGCACCAGGCGTGGCACAGAGCGTCGATATGGGTGCCGATGTGGAGCGGCATGACCACCGTGTCCTCGGCGAACTGAAAGCCGCCGGGACGCTTGGCGCCGGCGGCATAGTCGCCGCCGTCACGGCCCATGAAATGCTGTAGGCTTGCGCGATGGCGTGGCACTGGGGTGCGGTGGGACAGCAGCTGCGCCAGCCGCACGACCTCGCCGGTTCGCACCAGGCCGGCGGCGCGCTTCACCTGCTCGGGGCCGATGTGGTTCATCGCGCCGGCTTCATCCTCGGGGCCCCAGCGCCCCCAGGCGTTGGGCCTGTCGTTGTGGAAGGTGTCGTCGCTCATGGAATCGGCCATCAGGTCGGTGGCAGCAGGGTGTTCAGCCTGGCTTTCTGCACCTTGCCGGTGGTGGTCAGAGGCAGTTGCGCGTCGGTGGTGAAGTGGAAGCGCCCCGGTACCTTGTAGCTGGCCATCTCGCTCGCACAGAAGGCCTTGAGCGTCTCGGCAGTGGGCGTTGTGCTCGGTTCGGGGATGACGATGGCTACCAGGGCCTCGTCCAGCGTCGGGTGCGGCACGCCAATGACATAGGCGGTGCGTACCGCCGGGTGGCGCATCAGAACTTCCTCGATCTCGGCGGGGGCGATGTTGATGCCGCCGCTCTTGACCATTTCCTTGATGCGACCCTTGTAATAGAGGCGCCCCTCGTCATCGAACTGGCCCAGGTCGCCGGTACGGAAGAAGCCGTCGGCGTCAAACGCCTCGGCGGTCGCCTGCGGGTTCTTGAAGTACTCGCGCAGCACCGGACCGCGCACGCGGATCTCGCCGACCTCGCCCGCGGGCAGGGGATCACCGGATTCGAGGTGGCAGATGCGCAGCGCCACGCCAGGCAGGGGGTGTCCCACCGAGTGCAGGCGCACCTCCAGTGGGTCATGGGCATCGGCCACTGCGCAATTGCCGTAGGTCTCGCTCAGGCCGTAAATGTTGCAGATCTCGGTGGCGCCCAGTTCCACCGCCCGCATCACCTGCTCGGGCGTGCCGATGGTGGCGCCGCTGCGCAGGCTGGACAGGTCGTGGCTGGGGCGCGCCGGGTGCTCCCACAGGGCCTGGAAGATGTTGGGCGTGCCGTAGGCGAGGGTGCAGCGCTCGCGTTCGATCAGGGCGAGCGCCTCGCCCGCGTCGAAGCTTTCCTGCAGCACGATGCAGCCTCCGTGCGTCAGTAGGTTGGGCGCGGCGTTGACGATGCCAAAGCTCCAGAACAAAGAGACCGCCAGCCACAGGCGGTCCTCGTGCGTCACATGCTGGCGCTCGCCGATGTGGAAAGAGTTGCTCACCCAGTGGCGGTGCTGCAGCAGGATGCCTTTGGGCGCTGCAGTGGAGCCGGACGTGTACAGCAGCAGGGCCACGTCGTCGGGCTGCGTGGCTGCTGCGGCTACGTCCACCTGGGTCTGAGGTACCTCCTGGCCGCGGGCCAGCAGCTCCTCCCAGGTCATCTCGCCGGCCGCAGACTCTCGTCGCGCTTCTGCGCCCACCCAAACGGTGTACTGCAAGGTGGGCAGCTGCTCGCAGCCCGGTCGCAGGTCCGCCAGCAGGGCGCGGAAGTCCTGGCGGCGTAGCCGCTCGTTGGCGACCAGGCAGCGGACCTCCGCATGGGCCAAGGTGTATTCAAGCTCGCGGCGGGTGGACCAGGTGTTCACGCCGACTGATACCGCGCCGATCTGCTGGATGGCCAGGAAGGTCAGCAGCCACTCGGCACGGTTACCCATGAGGATGGCGACCGTGTCGCCACGCGACAGCCCCAGGCCCAATAGGCCGCGCGCCACCCGGTTCACCTCGTCCTGCAGCTGCGTGTAGGTAAGCCGCCGGCGGGTGTCCACCAGCGCCTCGCGCTCGCCAAAGCGGCGCGTCTGCTCCTGCAGCAGGCGCGGGATGGTTTGGCTGTCGGGACTTTGCATCTTGGGGGAAGCTAAAAATTCGAAATCTCGAAATAGATTCCAGCGATTGGAAAAGTTTAACTGCCAGCGGCTGGGCAGGCAAGCACCTCCCGCTAAGGGTCTACGCTATGAACTTGCCCGCGAGCTGGGTGACGACGTCTACCGCGGGCTGCGGGTCGGCCGGCGCGTGATCTGAGTCGACCGGGTGCTGGGCAAACAGCGCACTTTTAAGCGGTTCGGCACTTTCAATCGAAAGACGAACTTTGCCGCGCCAGGTCAACGACTCCCCGCACCAAGGGTTGCTCCGCGGCATCGTGCCAAGCGATGACGAACTCAAGCGCAGGGTGCTGCAGATCGGGAAGCAATCGGACAAGTTCAGACTTTGCCAGGTGTCCGCGAACCAAGACTTCTGGAAGAAGCGCAACTCCAGCCCCCGCTACGACGATCTCAATGAGAGATTTGGTGTGATTGCAAGTCGAGATCGAATCGGGTGCAACGTTCAACTCGGCCAGTGACGATTGAGTCATCGTGTGACTTGCTGAAGGACTCGTGAGTGCCCAAATCGCATGTGACCGCAGCACGTCCACGGGGGATTCCAAGGGAGTTTCACCATCCAGGACACTGGGGGCTCCAACCCAGATCATCTGGACGGTGCCTAGCGAGGCTGTTCGAATAGCCGGCGCGACCAGCGGGCCCGCGAGAAGTGCGACATCAAGTTTTCCGGCCTTGAGCTTGTCCGCCATGGCCGCAGTGAGGTCTACATCCACATGCCAGGTGACTTGAGGCATGCGCTCGTGCAACCGCGCCATGAAGGTGGCAAACCAGCTGAGTGCGGCAAACTCACCGACGCCGATGCGAAGAGTTCCGGTGATCACCGCCTGTTTGTCGATGGAATCAACGACGCCGTGGATCCGCTGGAGCAGCGGTTCCACCATCTCTATCAGTTCGCGGCCTTGGAGCGTGAGCTCCATGCGACGACCTTGTCGACGAAACAACTCGACCCCCAAGGCCGATTCCAGGTCGCGGATGCGTGCAGAAATGGCGGGCTGCGAGGCATGCAACTTCTCGGCCGCTGCGGCAAAAGTGCCTAACTTGGCGATGCAGCAAAGCGTTTCGAGATTGACTAAAGTGATGCGCGGCATGGCCTGGGAGGCATTTTGGCCACTAATTATGCAGTTAGCCCAGCCCGCCCCACAGCCTTTCCTGGTCGACCGCAGCGGTGTCTATCACGAAGGTTGTCGGTGTGCAGTAGTGCCCCGCGTTGAAGATCAGCGGCTGGCCGTCACCGAAGCTCACTCTGCGGACGCGGCCAATGAACAGGACATGGTCACCACCGTCGGATGTCGCGTGAGTTTCGCACTCGAAGCGTGCCAGCACCCCTGGAAGTAAGGGTGAATCACACAGCCCGTCTTGAAACTCCAGCCCATCGAACTTGTCGCGATTGGGGGTTGCGAAATGGTGCGACAGATTCCACTTATCAGCTGGCAGCACATGGATGGCAAAGTGGCCTGAAGCCAGGAAAGCGGGCAGCGATGCTGACTTTCGCCCGATACTCCAAAGCACCAGCGGCGGATCCAGCGACAGCGCAGAAAACGAATTGGCGGTGAGTCCTTCGCGCTTGCCATCGGGCGCACGTGTGGTGATCACCGTGACGCCCGTGGGAAAACGGCCCAGCGCGTGACGCAGTTGGCGCGTGTCGAAACCAGCGTCCAGCGTGACGGTTTTCAGTTCCACTCTTTAGCGAATATTCGGGGCGACTTGTTCAGCCATCAGACGCATGGATTCGCGCGCAAGCTGAGGATCTTTCCAGTCGACGCCGGCGTACAGCAAGGTGCCGAATTCGCCAGTTTCCGCGCGGAGCATGGCAAGCTGGTCGGCCACTCTTGCCGGAGAGCCGTGAATGACCAACTTCTCCATGACCTTATCGAGTGTGATCTCGTCGTCTGATTGATCGATATGCTCTTTGAACACACCCAATGCGCCTCGGCGCTTGAGCTTGGAAAAAAGCGAGCGGTAGTAGTAGTAGTAAGGGCCATCCGTGCCCATTGCGTAGGCTTGCGCAGTGCGGTCATCGGCAGCCACAAATATGGTTTTGGCGACACGCCAGTTCGCCAGCTCTGGCGTGCGGCCAACGCGCTCGCAACCTTCGACGTACTTGACCCAATGGCTATTCACCCATTTGGGCAGCAAAAAATTCGCCGATATCGGGTCCCATCCCCGCGCAGCGGCTTCGCTGATGCCCTGCGAAAACGGGGTGACAGCGGTCACGACCACGGGCGGATGCGGACGTTGCAAGGGGCGCGGTATTGTCCCCATCCCAGTCTCGGGAATGTGAGTGCGCTCCGTGGAGAGATTCCAGAACTGGCCCTTGATGTTGTAAGGCGGCTCGCTGGCCCACAACTGCAACACCTGATTGATCGCCTCGAGAAACATGGCGGGGCGGGGCCCGTCGATGTTGCCAAAAATCTCTGCATCCGAGGGCAGCGCGCCTGGGCTGATGCCCAGAATGAAACGTCCACCCAACATGTGATCGAGCATCGCCATTGCGCTGGCTGTAGCGGCCGGGTGGTGGTTTGGCATGTTCAAGGTACCGGTACCCAAACGGATACGCTGGGTGACGTGCGCCAGGCTGGCAATGAACATGGCGCATGACGTGATGTTCTCTTCAGGGTCGGTGGTGTGCTCGCCGCAATACCCCTCCGTGAAACCAAGTTCGTCGGCCAGCATGAAGGCATCGCGGTCTTCTCGCAGGGACTGCTGCCAATCCTTGCCGATGGGATGCATGGGCATCGTGAAGAAACCAAGTCGCATTGCTTCTCCGTGGACGTGAGTGTCTAGGTTAGGTGTTAATCCAAGAGGTGGAGTCTAGGGACGCGGTAGGCGGTTAACCAGACACATATTTGGATGCCGAAGGTTCAGATTTGCAAATCCATGGCGAAGGACCGGCGTGATACTGTCTCAGAATGACCATCATCCAATCCTTTGCTGGCGCGCAGCATCGTCGACGAGCGGTCGCTAAGCCCCAGTTCGAGGGGTGGGTGACCGATGTGATCGGAAGCGGCTTGGAACGCAGCCCACTCGACGGGAGGCCTTCGCCCCAGGTTTTTCTGGTGGAGCAGCCGCCGGGCTGGGAATTGCAGACGCACTTCCACTTGCACCATCAGTTCCAGGTCGTTCTGCGTGGCAGTGGCTCGCTGGGCAGGCATGCTGTCGAGCCGTTGGCGGTGCATTACGCGTCCCCTCACTCCGGCTACGGGCCGCTGGTGGCGGGTAGCGAGGGTCTCGATTACCTCACGCTGCGGTTGGTTGGCGATACCGGTGCCTGGTACCTGCCTGATGCACGTGAACATTTGGCAGTACGGATTCCGAAACAACAGCTCCATGCGAGTCCTGCAGCGGATCCTCCCGAAAATCTCGCGCTGCTCCGGCATCCGGTGCAAGAAGTGCTCATCGCCCCCGACGATACGGGTCTGGCCGCTTGGCTCGTCCGATTGCCAGCCGGGGCTCCCTGTGAAGAACGCGACGACGCGCGGATTGATGCCGGTCGCTTTTATGTCCTCACTAGGGGTAGCTTGCACATCCAAAATGACCTGCTGGAAGGTCCGGCTGTGATTTACGTTGGCGCGAGCGAAGTGCTTCCGATAGCGTCCGGAAGCCGTGGCGCGGAGATGCTGGTGCTCCAGTTTCCGCAAGCAGCCCTGTATCCGCTCCCGACCTGACCGTTTCCTATTCGCCTTGCCACCTGGGCGCTCGCTTCTCGGCGAAGGCGCGTGCGCCTTCCTTGGCATCGCTCGAATCCAGCACGGGACGTGTGATCGGTTCCTGGCAGGCCCAAATTTCATCGAGTGACCAATCGCGCTGCTCCACAATCACTCGCTTGCTGGCTGCAAGGCTCATTGGCGCATTCGCCACGATGCGACGCGCCAGTGCCTTCGCTTCGTTCAGCGCTTGCCCTGGTTCAGTCAACGCGTTGATCAAACCGCACTGGTACAGGCGTTCTGCAGACATCATGTCCCCGGTGAGCGCCAGTTCCATCGCGATGCGTTGCGGAAGGAGCCTGGGCAGCCGTATCAGGCCGCCTGCTGCTGCGGCCAAGCCGCGTTTGGCCTCGGGAAGGCCGAACTTGGCGTCGCGCGAGGCGACCAACAAGTCGCATGTCAGCGAGGCCTCGAAGCCGCCAGCCAGGCAATAGCCCTCCACCGCCGCGATCACAGGCTTCTTCGGAGGGGTCAGGGCCATGCCGAGAATGCCGCGGCCGTCTACGCGCGTGTTCTCGCCTCGCAGGAAGGCCTTGAGGTCCATCCCGGTGCAAAAATTTCCACCCGCCCCCGTGAGGATGCCTACGCGCAGCTCAGGGTTTCGATCCAATTCGTCCATCGCCTCGCACACGCCATACGAGACTGCCCTGTTGACGGCGTTGCGTTGGTCGGGGCGGTTGATGGTCACGATCACGATACCGTCTTCATGTTCGACCATCACTTCCGGGGTCATGACTTCTCCTTCAATCGCTGGGCGACGCGACGTTGGCAAGACGCTCTGCGGCGTTGGCGTATTCCAGCTGCAAACGGTACATGACGTCGCGCACGGAACTCTCTTCGCTGATCATGCCAATCACCTGCCCTGCCGGGAAGGAGTACAGATCCTTGCGTTTGGACCGGACCACGCGAGCATGGGCCTCGTTGTAGAGGATGCCTTGGAGCGGTGTTGGCAAATAGTCTGGCGCGCCAGGGCGCTCCCAAGCCTCAGAAAGTTCGCTTTTGAGCATGCGGACCGTCTTTCCGGTCCGTGCCTTGCGCCTGGCGGTGTCTTCGGCGCGGGCCGCGAACATGGCTTGCTTCTCAAATTCGTCAAGCTCGCTCTCCCGCGTGCCAAGCCAGACTGTTCCGCACCATACCCCCTGGGCGCCTAGGGCCTGCGCCGCAAGGATTTGCTCACCTGTCGCTATGCCGCCCGCCGCCAGTACGGCGACTCGATCGCCGCAGGCACGCACAACTTGAGGCACCAGCACCATGGTTGCGATTTCGCCCGTGTGGCCTCCGGCCTCGGTTCCCTGCGCCACGATCAACTCAACGCCCGCCTCGATATGTCGCCCCACATGGTCGGCCTTTCCGCACAGGGCGCCAATCATGATGTTGCGGGCGCGAAGTTCCTCGACTACGTCGCTTGGTGGGGGGCCTAACGCACTGACAACCAGTTTGACTTGCGGATGCGCCAAAGCAACCTTCAGCAGACGACGGGCACCGTCTGGCGTCATGCCACCGCGACCCGCCACAATTTCACGCTGGACGCGTTCATGCTCGTCGGGAGGCAGCGGCGCAACGCCTTTGCTACTGAGAATGCTCTCCATGAAGTCGCGGTGGCTCCGTGGAATGAGTTTCTCCAAATCGTCCAAGCTCTTTTCGGCTTCTTCATCGTATCGGACGGGAATGATCACATCCACACCATAGGGTTTGCCATCGGTGTGAGCATCAATCCACCGCAGCTCGGCCTCGAGTTGCTCGGGCGAGACGGTGGACGCTCCCAGTACGCCGAAGCCGCCGGCGCGGGTCACTTCAACGACAACATCGCGGCAATGTGAGAAGGCAAATATTGGCAAATCGCAGCCAAGCCGGCCGCAGATTGGAGTGCGCATGGGGTGTCCGGTTCTCAGAGAGCGATGCCTAGCTTCTTTGTCACCGCACTCCAGCGGCCGATCTCCGCTGCCATGAACGCACGCGCTTGCGTCGGGGTGGATCCGAGCACTGGCGTGATGCCCAGGCCAACCAGCTTTTCTTGCACACCTGGTTTTTCCATCGTGCGCATCGCCGCGCGCGCCAAGCGGTCGGCGAGTTCAGGGGGCGTTCCACTCGGAACCGCCAGAAGGTTGTAGGTGCCTGCCACCACATCCAGGCCTGCTTCTCGGCAGGTGGGTACCTCCGGGGCGATTTTTTCACGGGCCTCGGCCATACAGCTGATGATGCGCAGCCGGCCCGATTTGGCATGTGGTGCCAATGTACCTGTTGTCTCGATGATGAATTGCACATTGCCCGAGATGGTGTCGGTAATCGCCGGCCCGCTTCCAGCATAGGGGACATCCAGGATGTTGATGCCCGCCTGATCCTTCAGCAGTTCGCCGGCAAGGTGAACGGTCGTGCCCAGTCCCGCGTGGCCATATGAGAGCTTCCCTGGGCGGCTTTTCGCATACTCCACCAACTCTTTCATATTGGTCACTGGTACGGCCGGGTTCGCGGCAATCACGAAAGGTGCGTTCGACAACAGCGACAGCCATTGAAAGTCATCGATCGGCGAATAAGGTGACTTTGCGCGTGAGACCGGTGCCGCCACTGCCGTGGACCCCGTGGCCAGCATGAGGTGGTTTCCATCCTTGGGTGCGCGCATAAAGCCGATGGCCACGGTCATACCGCCCGCGCCAGGTTTGTTTTCTACGACGACTGCCCGGTTGAGTTCGTCGCGCATGCCGTCGGCAAGGATGCGCGCGAAAAGGTCGCCCGACCCCCCAGGTGGAAAACCCACGTAAATCCGCAAGGGCTGCTCATTCTGAGCCAGGGCTGGCAGGGTCGTCGCCAGTGCCGCAGTTCCGGATGCGGCGAGCATGCGACGGCGGCTGAACAGGGTGGGTTGATTCATGTTGTCTCCTAGGCCTTCTTGATAAAACATGGCGCAAAAGCCAGCTTGCGGGCGTTACCGACTGGTGTCCAATCATTTTTCATGTTGGCCACCAATTAGGTTTTCTGAACCACGGGCACTGCCGCATTGGCCGTGCGTACATGACTTCAATCGGTCGCCCATCCGAGACCCAGACGAGCCAATCGGAGTACCTGGGCAAAAACTTGGATTTGAGAGGAAACAGAGCCCCCTCGGCTGCTGAGACGATCGGCGGGAGGTCACGGTTCCTCAGGCCGGCAGGCGCCGCGTTCGGCGGTGAGCTGCGCAATGTCCGCCTCGTCGTAGCCACACTCTCGCAGGACCTCCTCGGTGTGCTCACCCAGCCGCGGTTGCATTCGCGTCATCTGCATCGGCGAGCCCTTCATCTGCACAGGGCTGGCGGGGAAGCGCAGCATGCCTTCCGAGGGGTGTTCCGCCATATGCCAGAAATCCACGCTGGCCAAGTGGGGGTCTTCGGTGAGGTCCTCGAGATTATTCACGACGGAAAAGGGTACATCCGCATTCGAAAGCAGCGTGAGCCATTCAGCGTTGGTCTTGCGTGCGGCCTGCCGCTCCACTTCGTCCCAGACCTCACGAAAATGCTTTTGGCGCGCCGCAAAAGTTGCAAATCGCGGGTCCTCCATGATGTGCGGCTCGCCGGCAAGTTCAAAAAACTGGCGCCAGTTCGCATCGGAATAGGGCAGCAGGGCGAGGTAACCATCCCTGGTCTTGTAGGGGCGGCGCGACGCGGTGCTGACTGGCTGGTAGCCCATCGGGCCAAGCGGCGGCTCAAAGCAGTAACCCCATTGATGCTCAAGCATGTTGAAGGCGACCAGGCTTTCGAACATCGGAACCTGTATGTCCTGCCCCTCTCCTGTGCGCTCCCGATGTGCCACCGCCGCCAAGATGCCGATCACGGCATGCATCCCGCCCACTTTGTCGGCGATGATGGTTGGCATGAAACGAGGCTGACCCGCGATGACGGATTGAAGTTGCGCCAAACCGGAGGCCGCCTGTCCAATGTCGTCATAGGCTGGCCGGCCTGCGTAGTCGCCTTCATCGCTGTAGCCGGTGACATGGCAGTAGATCAGGCGCGGGTCGTTCCGTGACAGCGTCTCGTAGTCGAGCCCCAACTTGGTCGCGGCTGGCGTGCGCAGCGAGTGCAACAGGATGTCTGTTCCGCGCAGGAGGCGGCGCAGCACTTCTTGCCCGCCAGCGGACTTCAGGTCGACGACGATGCTGCGCTTGCTGCGATTGCTGGAAAGAAAGAATGACCCCATCCGCGACGAGCGACGCGGACCGATCGCGCGGGTGAGGTCGCCTTCAGGTGGCTCCAGCTTGATCACGTCCGCGCCCAGATCTCCGAGGTACTGGCCTGCCATTGGGCCGAAGATCATCGACGCAATTTCGAGCACGCGGATCCCGGCTAGGGGGCCTCGTTTGGTTGGTTCTGGACTCATTTCTGTGGAACTTCAAAAACGTCGGTCGGACTCGGTAGGCGGCTGGCGGTGTTCGCGTTGGGTGGCGCTCCTCACTGAATCGAGCTGGCACAGTAGTGGTGTCCGTGCGTCTAGGCCAGCCTGTTGCACCTTTCCAGGGGTGATCAGGGTCTGTACGGTGTTGCGGCTTCGGTGGATGCAGATCCGGGCCTGGCAGTCAATCACCTTGACCGCGCGGGAGCAGGGGTCCAGCCTGCCCGGGCGCCCACAGGAGCCCATAGGCGCCCCGCGCTCACCGCAGCGGCGCGCCTGCTTTTGTCGCAGGCGAGGAATGGTCTCGCTCTCGGGGGTGGTCATTGAAATCGGTGCAATAATTTCTAAATCTCGAAAACTAATCCTGTTTTTGGAAAAGTTTAGCGATGACCGGTGGTACCCGCAAGCGGCTTTTGCTAGGGGTCTATGCCAGGGTTGACGGCTGGTAGGAAGTCGAGTAATTTCAGTTAATCGAATCTATTTTCGA
>NZ_JARXAB010000069.1 GCF_029866045.1 Ramlibacter sp.
GCCACCAGCGAGAGGGCGATCTCCCGTCGCACCCAGTGGCGCGGCAGCAGTCCGGGCCGAATCAGGGCCACGCCCACGGCCAGCAGGGCCAGCAGCACCAGCGCCCGGGCCAGCGTAGGACTCCACTCGTAGAGCACCCAAACCCAGAGCCAGCCGCGTCCCTCAAAGGCTTGCTGCACGTAGAACTGCCCGCTGGCCCACAGGTCGAGGCCGGGCCAGGTCTCGAACACCGCCACGGCCAGCGCCAGGGCGCAGGCAAAGGCCAGGCGCTCCTGTTGCCGGGTGCGCCAAACGGTCACGGCGCGGGCCCCAGCAGCACCAGGCCCCGCTCCTCAAACAGCACCGGCCGCTGGCTGTCGGCGCCCGTCATGCGGTCGCGCCGGGTCAGGGCCATCTCGCCCGGCGCCGGGTCGCGGCGAGGGGCCTCCTGCCCAAGGGCAACTGCGAAGCTGGGTTGGTGAATCCGGTACTGGACGACAGTGGCTGCCGGCAAGCCCGCCGCCAGCCTTGCACTTTGCGCGCCCGCCGCAGCCGAGGCGGCACGCTGCACCGGGCCCTGCAAGGCCTCGCCCCACCAAGGCACGGCCCAGCTGGCGATGAAACCGGCCAGCACCAGCGCGGCACCGGCCAAGCCCAGTTTGGCTGCCTCCCCTCCGTACAACGGTAGTTCGGCCAAGGGGTTGCCATCGGGACCTGTGGCAGCCGCAGGGCGCCCGGCGCTCAGAACCAGTCGCCCAATCCGAAGCCCGACGGGCATGAAAACGAGCACG
Organism: Ramlibacter sp.; assembly: GCF_029866045.1. Classification (GTDB taxonomy): domain Bacteria; phylum Pseudomonadota; class Gammaproteobacteria; order Burkholderiales; family Burkholderiaceae_C; genus Ramlibacter. The sequence goes on from NZ_JARXAB010000069.1 coordinate 771, forward strand.
AACATCAGTCCCATGACCAGCAGGGGCAGGCCGGGCTGCGGAGCCGGACTGCCCGCCAGCAGCGCTTTGTAGAAGGGGTCTTGTAGGCCCGCCGCAGAGGCCTGTGCCTGCCAGGGCAGCCAGGCCATGAAGACCGTCCAGGTCAGGACAAACACCCAGGTGACGGTGCGCAGCCGAGGGCCGCCCTGGGCCAGCTCGCGTGCCATCAGCAGGACCAGAGGCGCAAAACCATAGAGCACGTAATGCGGCAGCTTGGTGCCCGAGAGCGAGAAGAAAACCAGCACGAAGCCGCCCCACCCCAGCAGGTAGCGCGGCAGGGGCTCCCGCCAGGCGCGACGGGCCCGCGCCGCCACCAGCGCCAGCAGCGGCAACCAAGGCATGGACAGCAAGGGCAACGCTGCCAAGTAGTAGAGCAGCGACCCACCATGCCCTTCCATCGGGCCGGAGAAACGCTGCAGGTTGTGCCGCAGCAGGAAGCCGTCGACGAAGGCCATGCCGTGACGATTTAGAGCGTAGCCATACCAGGGAGCAGCAATCGCCAGCAGCAGGCACCAACCCCAGCCGTCGAGCGCTGCTTGCCGCAGTCGGTCCCAGCGCCGGCTACTCAGCACCCAGACGAGGAAGGCCGCGCCCGGCACCAGGGCCGCGACCGGTCCCTTGACCAGCAGGCCCAGCCCCACCCAGGCATAGGCACGGCGCAAAGGTGTCTTGTGTCCGGACTCAATGAAGCGCCACAGGTCCAGACCGGCCAGCACCAGCAGCAAATTGAGCAGCGCGTCCGCCGTGGCCGCGCGGAAGATGGCCATCAGCCCAAACGAGGTAACCGCTATCACCCCGGCCAATGCGCCCGCCTGCCGCCCCCAGCGCGCCGCGGCAAACGATGCCAGCGCCAGGGCCAGCACCCAGCCGCTCAGGGCCGAGGGCAGGCGAAGGGCAAAGGGGCCAGCGCCAAAGACGGTGACGCTGGCCGCTTGCAGCCAGTAGACCCCGATGGGCTTGTCGAAGCGGTCCTCGCCATTGAGCGTGGTGTGGCCCCAGTCGCCGCTGACCACCATCTCCCGGGTGGCTTCAGAGAAGGCGCCCTCGTCGACATCGAACAAGGGTGTCGCCGCCAGCCCCAAGAGCAGAGGCACCAGGAGCAGCGCGGCATACCACCACTGCGGCCAGCGCCCCCGCCGCCCGCCATCCGCCACCGGTGCCGCGTCAAACATGCCAGCCGCGGTCGGGTTCGGGCGTCTCCTCGCCGCGCAGCCGGTAGGGCCGGGCATGGTCGCCGCTGAAATAAACCCGCATCAAAAGCTCGGCCAGCACGCCGGTGGTGAGCAGCTGCAGCCCGCCCATGACCAGGAAAAAGCCGAGGGTGAGCAAGGGCCGGGTGCCGATGGAGCCCCCCAGCAGCTTGACCATCCCCAGGTAGGTGAGCATCAGCAGGCCCACCGCGCCCACGCCCAGACCCAGCCCACCAAAGAAATGCCCGGGCCGACTGCCAAAGCGCAGGAAGAAGTGCACCGCCAGCAAGTCGACCATGACCCGGAAGGTGCGCGAGATGCCGTACTTGGACACACCCGCCTGGCGTGCGTAGTGCTGGACGGGCTCCTCGGCCATGCGGGAAGGACTGGTCACGGTGGCCAGCCACGCCGGAATGAAGCGGTGCATTTCGCCATAGAGGCGCACCTGCCGCAGCACTTCGCCGCGGAACACCTTGAGGCTGCAGCCCAAGTCTTGGAAGTTCAGCCCGCTCACCTTGCGGATCAGGCGGTTGGCGATCATCGAGGGCAGGCGCCGCAGCAAAAAGCCGTCCTGCCTGCGCTGACGCCAACCGGCCACCAGGTCGAGGTCTTCCCGCAGCAGGCGGGCGACCATGCGGGGAATATCACGCGGGTCGTTTTGCAGGTCACCGTCCATGGTGACGATGACTTCACCCCGGGCGGCATCAATGCCGGCCTGCATGGCGGCGGTCTGCTTGAAGTTGCGGGCCAGTTGAAGCACCCGCACATGCGGGCCCACCACCCGAGCGTGGGCCGCCAGGGCGCGGCCGGTGCCGTCGGTGCTGCCGTCGTCGACAACGATCAGCTCCCAGGGAAAGGGATAGTCCGCCAGCGCCGCCTGCACCGCGTTGATCATCGGCGCGGCGTTGTCGACCTCGTTGTACATGGGGACGACGACCGAGACCCGGTGGGCAGGCAGGGGATCAGCCGCTGGGGCAGATGGGGCAGCCTCCACCAGGACAGGTGCCACAGGAACCGGGGCGGTGGCAACAGGGGACGGGGCTGGCGCAACTGGCGCAACCGCTGGCGCCGGCGCCGGCAATTCGTCGTCGGGAAAAAGCGTGGGTTCGGCGCGGGGGGTCAGAGGGCTCATCCCCCCTATTGTCGCCGGGCGGCGGAGGCCCCTGCCCCAGCGGGCCCGGATCCGGCGGACGGCGGGATGGCGACCCGGGCCAGGGCCGCTGCGGCCAGTGCAATACAGAGGCTGAAAGCATGGACAGCCAGTGCTGCGGCCACCAGTTCTGGCGCGCGGTCCACCGGCAGACGGGCGGCCAGCCAGACGCCCGCCTCGTAAGCGCCCAGGCCGGCCGGCGGCTGCAGCGGCTGCGCACCGCCCAGCTCGCCGCCGAGGCCGGCGCGCAGAGCAGCCTCCAACGGCAGCCCGGCGAGCGCGCCGATCAGGCCGCCATTGGCGATGATCTTGAGGCTCCACAGCGCGACGCTGGCGCCCGTGCCGCGCCACAGCTCACGCAGCAGGACGCGGCGCTGGGCCCCATCGGCAGCCAGTCCGGACTTGCGGGCCAGCCAGGGCCACAGCGGCGGCAGGGCGTTCGCCGCCAACAGCAGCAGCGCGATCAGCGCCAGCAGCCGCCCGGCGAGGGTCCAAGGCATCAGCAGCAGGAGGGCCGCGGCGCACAGCACCAGCAGGTCTTGCAGCCGCCAGCGCAGCAAGCTGGCCGCCGCCGCAGCCCAGCCCACGCCCCACTGGCGGGTGACCATCCACACATAGGCGCCCTCCCCTGCACGCAAGGGAATGAGCAGCACCGCGGCGTTGTGCACCAGCACCATCCGAAGGCAAGCAGGCAGGCCCGGGTCGCCCAGGTGGCGCCACTCGGCCCGCAGGCGCAGCGCTCGCATCAGGTGTCCGGCCATGAGGCCCAGCCCCGCTGCGGCCCAGGCCCAGGCCGGCAGCTCGGCGATCCGCTCGGCCATCCCGCCCAAGTCGGCATGCCGGAGCAGCCACCACCAGACCCCGGCGAGCAGGGCCAGGGCCAGGGCGGCACGCAGAAATTTCTTCACGGCGCAGGGCCCTTGCCGACCTCACCTTGGGCGACCTCCGCCGTCTGGCGGGTGCGCTGCCAACGGCGCCAGGCGCTGCCCACGCCAAGCAGGGTCAGGGCCACCTCCATCGGCCAGCCCAGGGGATAGCCGGTGGGCGTGATGAGCAGCCCCGCCACCGAGAGCAGCTCCAGCGCCGCCACCCAGCGCTGACCACGTGCGGTGGCGCTGGCCTGCGCCAGACGGCCCAGCGCCGCGGCGAAGGGCCCGATCGGCGCCAGCACCATCACCAGCAGCACGATGCCGAGGCCGGTGGCCATACCCACCAGCACGTCGGAGGGCCAGTGCGCGCCGACCATCACCCGGGAGATGGCAACCCCGGCCCCTGCCAGGGCGATCGCCCAGCAGGCCCCCCGCAGACGGGGCGAGGACGCGAACCAGAACACCAGCAGACCCGAGGTGGCTGCAGCGGCCAGCGCATGGCCTGAGGGCGTGGAACCCAGGCCCTGAATGCGCTCGCCGATCACCGCCAGCGAGGCGCCAATATCAGAGCCCGCAGGACGCAAGGTGGCCAGCCACTGCTTGAGGCTGTAGCTCAGGCCGCCAGTGAGCACGAGGACCGGCCCCATCAGGGCCACCAGGGTGCCGTCACGCCGGTCGGCGGCCAGCAACACAATGAGGCAGGACCAGCCGAAGCCGGCAACGGTGAGGCAGGACCAGACCATCTGCACCGGCCAGGGCGCCTGGCCGGCGGCCAAGGCGAGCATCCAGCCACGGTCCCAGGCGCCGCCCTGAATCGCGGCGCCCGCCATCAGCAGCACCAGGCTGGTAGCGGCCAGCACCCCTAAGGCGCGGCGGCGTCCAGCATCCGTCACGCCGGTCTCCCGTGCGAGCACCCAATCACCGATCGCCGGCTCGGAGCGGCTCATGCACCGCCCCCCAGGGCCGGCCTGCCGCAGGTGGAAGCTTGACGACGTCCAGGCGTACGGCTCATGCGGTCGGCGTCCGCCCCACGGACAGATACTGCCAGCCCTCGGTCTGCAGCTTCGACGGCAGGTACAGGTTGCGGCCGTCGACGATCAGGCGGCGCGTCATGCGCTGGGCCATCTCGCCGAAGTCGGGCGCTCGAAACGGCTGCCACTCGGTGCAGATCACCAGGGCGGCGGCGCCTTCGAGCGCGGCGTATTTGTCGGGGGCCAGCATCAGGTCGGCGCGCTCGCCGTAAATCCGCCGGGTTTCGTCCATGGCCACCGGGTCAAAGGCCTGGACCTTGGCGCCGGCCTGCCACAGGCGCTCGATCAGCACCCGGCTGGGCGCCTCGCGCATGTCATCGGTATTGGGTTTGAAGGCCAGGCCCCAAACCGCCACCGTCTGTCCGCGCAGGGCGACCTCGCCGCCCAGGGTGTCGGCCAGCTTGGTAAACAGGGTGGCCTTTTGACGGTCATTGACTGCCTCGACCGCGTCGAGCAGGGCCGCTTGGTAGCCCACCTGGCGGGCCGACTGGGCCAAGGCCCGCACGTCTTTGGGGAAGCAGCTGCCGCCGTAACCGCAGCCGGGATAAATGAACTGGTAGCCAATGCGCGGGTCGGAGCCGATGCCCTTGCGCACCTGCTCGATGTCGGCACCCAGGCGCTCGGCCAAGTTGGCGACCTCGTTCATGAAGCTGATGCGGGTGGCCAGCATGGCGTTGGCAGCGTACTTCGTGAGCTCCGAACTGCGCCGGTCCATGACCAGGGTGCGCTCGTGGTTGCGGTTGAAAGGCTCGTAGAGCTCGCGCATGAGGGCGATGGCGCTGTCGGAATCGGTGCCGATGATGATGCGGTCGGGCTTCTGAAAGTCGCCGACAGCCGAGCCCTCCTTGAGGAACTCCGGGTTGGAGACCACGTCAAAGGCATGCGAGAGGCTGCGGGCCGCCAGGCCCGCGGCCAGGGCCTCGGCCACCAAGTCGCCCGTGCCCACCGGCACGGTGGACTTGCTGACCACCACCTTGTAGCCGTCCATGTGACGGGCGATGGACGCAGCCACCTCCAGCACATAGCGCAGGTCGGCCGAGCCATCTTGATCAGGCGGCGTGCCCACCGCGATGAACTGCAGCGGCCCATGGGCGACGGCCTCTTCGGCGCTGGTGGTGAAGTGCAGGCGGCCTTCTGCCAGGTTACGGCGGACGATGGGCTCCAGACCCGGCTCATGAATGGGAATGTGGCCCTCACGCAGGCGCTCGACCTTGCGCGCGTCCACGTCCATGCACATCACGTCGTGGCCCGCCTCGGCCAGGCAGGCACCGGTGACCAGACCCACATAGCCAACCCCGAAAATGGAAACCTTAAGCATGTGTTTTCCCTAGGAATATTGCAGTTGCACAAGGATTCTGCGGCTGTTTCATGACAGTACTGGGGCCCTGTGCTGGCCTGCGCTCAGACGGTGTCATGGGTCGGAGGGTTGGAAGGGTAGTAGTTGAGGTACCAATGGGCGAAGCGGCCGATGCCCGTGGCCAAGTCGGTGGCTGGCTTGATGCCGATCCAGGCCTGCAAGCGCGAGCAGTCGGCCGCCGTGGCCTCCACGTCGCCCGGCTGCATCGGCTTCAACTCTCGCCGAGCCTGCACGCCTAGAGCCTGCTCCAGGGTGGTGATGAAATCTCCCAAGTCGGTCGGGCGACCATTGCCGATGTTGAAGACACGCCAGGGAACCTCGGCAGTGGCTGCATCGGGGGCCAGACGGTCGTAGGCCGGGTCGGCTGTGGCGGGCTTGTCGATCACCCTCACCACGGCCTCTGCCACATCGTCCACATAGGTGAAGTCGCGCACCATGTTGCCGCCGTTGAAGACGTTGATCGGGTCGCCAGCCAGCATCGCCCGGGCGAAGAGCATGGGCGCCATGTCGGGCCGGCCCCAGGGACCGTACACGGTGAAGAAACGCAGGCCGGTGGTGGGCAGGCCGAACAGGTGGCTGTAGGTGTGAGCCATCAGCTCATTGGCTTTTTTGGTGGCGGCGTACAGGCTCACCGGGTGGTCGACCGCGTCCTGCTCCTGAAAAGGCAGCTTGGCATTGCCGCCGTAGACGCTGGAACTGCTGGCGTAGGCCAGGTGCGCTACGCCATGGTGTCGGCAGGCCTCGAGCACATTCACGAAGCCGGTCAAATTGGAATCAGCATAGGCCTTCGGGTTTTGCAGTGAGTAGCGCACCCCGGCCTGCGCAGCCAGGTGAATCACCCGCTCGGGCCGCTCGGCTGCGAAAAGCGCGTCGAGGGCGGCCCGGTCCTCGACCCCGGCCTTGACGAAGCGAAACCGGGGCTGCGACTGCAGGCGGGCCAGACGGTCCCGCTTGAGCTGGACCGAGTAGTAGTCGCTCAGGTTGTCCAGGCCAATGACCTCGTCCCCACGCGCCAGCAAACGCTCCGCGACATGCATGCCGATGAAGCCGGCGGCGCCGGTGACCAGAATTCTCATGGGGGGCTGTCCGAAGTTGGGCGGATTCTACCGGTCGCCCCTCTAAAGCCCCGCCTTGGGCCCGGCCCCTCAGAAGGCCTCTTCCGGCATGTCTGCGCAGGTGCGGTCGCGGCTGGCAACCACAGCCAGCCAGGCATCTATTTTGGGCAGCTCGTAGCGAAAGAAATACTGCGCGGCGCGCCGCCGGCCTTCGAAGGCCAAGCCTGCAGAAGCGCCTTGGCTGCCCTCGCCCACCAGCAGCAGCTCCAGCCAGGTCCAGGCCAGCACGAGGTGACCGGCGGCCTGCATGTAGGGCACGGCATTGGCCAGGGCGTCGCCCGCGTCACCGGTAGCCCAGGCGGCCTTGGTGGCGGCGCCCACTTTTTGCAGCGCGCCGGCCAGGGCGTTGGCCTGTGCAGCCAGGGCGGGCTCTTGCAGGGCGCGGGCAATGGTCGCCTGAATCCGCGCTGCCAGCAGTTGCAGGCCGCGGCCGCCTTCCATGGTCACCTTGCGCCCCAGCAGGTCCGCGGCCTGGATGCCGTGGGTGCCCTCGTGGATCATGTTCAGGCGGTTGTCGCGCCAGTACTGCTCCACCGGGAAGTCACGGGTGTACCCATAACCACCGTGAATCTGGATGGCGAGCGAATTGGCTTCGAGGCAGAACTCGCTGGGCCAGCTCTTGGCGATGGGCGTGAGCACCTCCAGCAGCAGGCGGGCCTCGTCGGCCGATTCCGGCGAACCGGTGTGCTGCTCGTCGACCAGGCGCGCGCAATAGAGCATGAGCGCCAGCGCGCCCTCGCAATAGCTTTTCTGCGCCAGCAGCATCCGCTTGATGTCGGCGTGTTCGATGATGCGCACCTGCGGCGCATTCGGGTCTTTGCCCGCAGCGCTGGCGCCGCTGCCCGGCTTGGGGCCGATCAGGCGGCCCTGGGGCCGGTTCTTTGCATAGTCGAGCGAGGCCTGGTAGCCGGCCAGGCCCAAGGCGGTGGCCGCCATGCCGATGCCGATACGGGCCTCGTTCATCATGTGGAACATGCAGCGCAGGCCTTCGCCCGGCTTGCCGACGAGGTAGCCCACGGCGCCGGGCTGTCCCAGCACCGGAAACTTGCCCTCGCCGAAATTGAGCAAGGTGTTGGTGGTGCCGCGCCAACCGAGCTTGTGGTTGAGGCCCGCCAGCGCCACGTCGTTGCGCTCGCCAGTCAATTGGCCCTCGGTGTCCACCAGCTTCTTGGGCACGATAAAGAGCGAAATGCCCTTGACCCCCGGCACCAGCTTGCCGTCCGGCCCCGGGATCTTGGCCAACACCAGGTGGATGATGTTCTCGGTGAGCTCGTGCTCGCCGGCCGAGATCCACATCTTGTTGCCTTTGAGCCGGTAGCGCGGGCCCAAAGGGTCCGCCTCAAACCCCTCGCCATCGGGCACCGCACGGGTGGCAATGTCCGAGAGGGACGAGCCGGCCTGCGGCTCCGACAGGCACATGGTGCCGGAGAAGCGGCCGTTGAATTCGTTGGCGGCAAACACCTCTTTTTGTAGCGGCGTGCCATGCGCCATCAGCAGATTGGCATTGCCGACGGTGAGCAAGCCGCCGCCAATGCTGATGGACGCGGTGCCAAAGAACACCCCTGCCGCCGCCTCGACCAGATAGGGCAGCTGCATGCCGCCCACCGCGTAGTCCTGGGCAGCACTCAACATGCCCGACTCGGCGTAGGCGTCCCAGGCTTGCTTCGTTGCCGCCGGCAGGATCACCTTCTCACCGTCGAAGCGCGGCTCTTCGGTGTCGACCAGGCGGTTGAAGGGCGCGTACTTCTCGCGCGCAATGCGCTCGCAGGTCTCGAGCACCGCGTCGAAGGTCTCGCGCGAATGGTCGGCAAAGCGTGGGCGAGCGGAGAGCTCACCGGCCGCAAGCCAGTCATGGAGCAGGAAGTCGACGGTGGAGCGCAAGGACATGGCCGTGATCCCAAAAACAGGTTCTCAAACAAAGAGGCCGCCGACCTACGCTGACCTCCGGCAAGGTGCAGCGCGGGCGGCGGCCCGGGGGCAGCGAAATCAGAGGACTTCGAAAATGCCCGCCGCGCCCATGCCGCCGCCAATGCACATGGTCACCGCCACCCGCTTGGCGCCGCGCCGCTTGCCTTCAATCAGCGCATGGCCGGTCAGGCGCTGGCCCGAAACGCCATAGGGATGCCCCACCGCGATCGCGCCGCCATTGACGTTGAGGCGATCGGCCGGGATGCCCAGCTTGTCACGGCAATACAGCACTTGCACCGCGAAGGCTTCATTGAGCTCCCACAGGTCGATGTCGGAGACCTTGAGACCCAGGTTCTTCAGCACCTTGGGCACCGCGAACACCGGGCCGATGCCCATCTCGTCGGGCTCACAGCCGGCGACGGCAAAGCCCAGGAAGCGACCCAGGGGCTTCAAGTTGTTGCGGGCGGCGTACGCCTCGCTCACCACCACGCAGGCACCGGCGCCGTCGGAGAACTGGCTGGCGTTGCCAGCCGAGACCAAGCCACCCGGCAGGGCCGAGCGCAGGCCAGAGATGGCTTCTACCGTGGTGCCCTCGCGCAGGCCCTCGTCCACGCTCACCGTGACCTTTTTGGTCATGAGGCCCATCACCTTGTCGGCCACGCCGGCGGTGACGGTGATCGGCGCGATCTCGTCGTTGAACTTGCCAGCGGCCTGGGCGGCGCAGGCCTTTTGCTGGCTGCCGGCGCCATATTCGTCCATCGCCTCGCGGCCGATGTTGTAACGCTGGGCCACCTGTTCGGCCGTTTGCAGCATGGACCAATAGATCTCGGGCTTTTTCTTGTTCAAGTCGAGGTCTCGCAGCATGTGCTGGTTCATTTCCTGCTGCACGCAGGAGATACTTTCCACCCCACCGGCCACATAAACCTCGGCCTCACCGGCAATCACCCGCTGGGCGGCCAGGGCGATGGTCTGCAGACCCGAGGAGCAAAAGCGGTTGACGGTCAGGCCCGACACGCTCACCGGCAAGTCGGCCATGAGCGCGATCTGGCGGGCAATGTTGGCGCCGGTAGCGCCTTCGGGCGAGGCGCAACCCATGATCACGTCCTCGACCGCGTCGCCGGGGACACCGGCGCGTTCGAGGGCGTGCTTGACCGCATGGCCGCCGAGGGTGGCGCCGTGGGTCATGTTGAAGGCGCCCTTCCAGCTTTTGGCCAGAGGGGTGCGGGCAGTGGAGACGATGACGGCTCGGGACATGGTGTTCGTCCTGGTGAAGTTCAGTTGAAGGTCTTGCTCTCGGCGGCCAGCTTGGCCAGGAGCGGTGCAGGTTCCCAGAACTTGGCGTCGTCCAGCGGATTCTTCTGGAAGCGCTTCATGGCCTGGACCACGTTGAAGAGGCCAAACTGGTCGGCATAGAGCATCGGGCCACCACGGTGGATCGGGAAGCCGTATCCGGTGAGGTAGACCATGTCGATGTCGCTGGCGCGGGCGGCAATGCCTTCTTCCAGAATGTGCGCGGCTTCGTTGACCAGTGAGAACACCAGGCGCTGGACGATCTCTTCGTCGGAAATCTTGCGCGCTGTAATGCCCAGGGCCTTGCGGTGCTCATCGACCAGCGCGGTCACCACCGGTGAGGGAATAGCGTCGCGTTTGCCGGCCTGGTAGTCGTACCAGCCGGCGCCGGTTTTCTGACCGTAGCGCCCCAACTCGCACAGCTTGTCGGCGCTGGCGCTGTACTTGAGGCCAGGTTTTTCGACGGCGCGGCGCTTGCGAATCGCCCAGCCGATGTCGTTGCCGGCCAAGTCGCCCATGCGGAAAGGGCCCATGGCAAAGCCGAACTTCTCGACCGCCTTGTCCACCTGCTGCGGGCTGCAGCCTTCGTCAAGCAGGAAGCCGGCTTGGCGGCTGTACTGCTCGATCATGCGGTTGCCAATGAAGCCGTCGCACACGCCAGAGACGACCGCAGTCTTCTTGATCTTTTTGGCCAGGGCCATCACCGTGGCCATCACGTCCTTGGCGGTCTGGGCGCCGCGCACCACTTCCAGCAGCTTCATCACGTTGGCCGGGCTGAAAAAGTGCAGGCCGACCACATCCTGGGGGCGCTGGGTGAAGGAAGCGATCTGGTTCACGTCCAGGGTGGAGGTGTTGGACGCCAGGATGGCACCGGGCTTCATCACCTTGTCGAGCGCTTCGAAGACCTTTTGCTTGACGCCCATTTCCTCGAAAACCGCCTCGATCACCAGGTCGGCGCTGCCGATGTCTTCATAAGCCAAGGTGGTGGTGAGAAGCGCCATTAGCTCTTCGTACTTGTCCTGCTTGAGCTTGCCCTTTTTGACCTGGGCTTCGTAGTTCTTGCGGATGGTGGCCACGCCACGGTCCAGCGCGTCTTGCTTCATTTCGAGCATCTTGACCGGGATGCCCGCGTTCAGGAAGTTCATCGAGATGCCACCGCCCATGGT
>NZ_JARXAB010000034.1 GCF_029866045.1 Ramlibacter sp.
ATAGCCCCGGTGGGTGGCCAGGTCAAAGGCCACCGATACACCCTGCCCGCCGGCGGCCAGGGCCTTTCGGTAGAAGGCATTGGATTCTTCGGCGGTGGAAAAGCCCGCGTACTGGCGGATGGTCCAGGGTCGGACCGCATACATGGTGGCCTGGGGGCCGCGCAAGAAGGGCTCAAAGCCGGGCAGTGTGTCGGCGTGTGGCAGTCCCTGCAGGTCGGCGGCGGTGTAAAGCGGCTTGACGGTGATGCCGTCGGGCGTGACCCAGTCAAGCGCCTGCACGTCACCGCCAGGGGCGGACTTGGCGGCGGCCTTTTGCCAGGCGGCCAGGTCGGCCTTTTTGAATTCAGGGGATTGGCTCATTGTTTCTCCTCGGGTCGGCGGCTCCCGTCTTGACGTCCGGGCCCTAGGCGATTGTCCGCACCCGGGTTTTCCGGGGCTTACCGCCAGAGCCGCGAAGGTCCGGTGATGCCAGAGCCCGCCCAACAGCCAGAAGTGTACTCCATGATTCATAATTATGAAGTCAGAATCCGTGCTAGCATGATCCGCATGGCAGCTCTCACCCTCGCGCCCCGCGCCCTCTATGAAGAGGTCGCAGAGCTATTGCGCGAACGCATCTTCGCCCGCGACATGGAGCCCGGCGCCTGGATCGACGAGATCCGCATCGCCGAAGAACTGGGCATCAGCCGCACGCCGCTGCGGGAAGCACTCAAGGTGCTAGCCGCCGAAGGCCTTGTCACCATGAAGGTACGCCGAGGCGCCTATGTGACCGAGGTTTCCGAGCAGGACCTGCGGGAGGTCTATCACTTGCTCTCCCTCCTGGAGAGCGACGCCGCGGGCGAGGTGGCGCACCGCGCCAGCGACGAGGAGCTGCTGGAGCTGCAGGCCTTGCACGCCGAGCTGGAAGCTGCGATCGACGAGCGGGCACGCTTTTTCACCATCAACGAGCAGTTCCATATGCGCCTGCTCGAAATTGCGGGTAACCGCTGGCGCGACCAAGTGGTGGCCGACCTACGCAAGGTGATGAAGCTCAATCGCCAGGCGTCCCTGTTCAAGACAGGCCGGGTGCAGGAGTCACTGGCCGAGCACCGTGCCCTGATGGAGGCGCTGGTCCGTCGCGATGCGGCGCGGTGCGTGGCACGGATGCAGGCCCACTTCGCCAACGGTCTCGAGGCGGCGGGCTGAGGCCCGCCGTCCGACGATCGAGGCTCCCTGAGAAGGCGCGCGGCCGGTACCCCATGCCTCCTGCGGAGACGGCATCGGGTTTCAAAGACAATAGGGATTGGGCGCCAAGCGCCCCCTCATTGTTTCAACCACCCCGCCACCGCGCGGAAAAGCTGTAGGCCATGACCCAAGTATTGAACGACGCCGCCCTGGACCAAATCTTTCGCACGGCCCGCACCTTCAACAAATTCCAGGACAAGCCGGGTTCCGACGAGACCCTGCGCGCCCTCTACGAGCTGGCCAAGTGGGGCCCGACCTCGATGAACTGACAGCCGGCCCGTGTCGTCTTTGTACGTAGCGCCGAAGCCAAGGCCAAGCTCAAGCAGGCCTTGTCGCCCGGCAACGTGGACAAGACCATGGCCGCTCCAGTGACCGCCATCGTCGCCAGCGACAGCCAGTTCTTCGAGCACTTGCCAAGCCAGTTCCCTGCCCTCCCCCAGGCACGTGACATGTTCGCCGGCAACGCCACCCTGGCCAGCGACACAGCCTTTCGCAACAGCAGTCTGCAGGCAGCGTATCTGATGATCGCCGGTCGTGCCCTGGGCCTGGACTCGGGCGCCATGAGCGGCTTCAATCCGCAGGTGGTCAATAAGCAGTTCTTCGCCGACGGCCGCTACAAGGCCAACATGCTGATCAACTTCGGCTACGGCGAAGCCTCCGGCAACTGGCCGCGCGGCCCGCGCCTGGGCTTTGACGAGGTGGTGCGCATCGACTGATGGCGCGTCACGACTGCAGCGCGCTGGCGCACTGACGACAAGCAGGCCGGCTCGCCACAAGCAGCCGGCCTTGTCTTTTGCGGGACCCGAATCAAGCTTCAGGAAGCCAAAGTCGCTCCGCGCGCCAACGCCTCGCGCGCTTGACGCCAAACCTCACGGGGCGGCAATGGCTTGAGCTTGTGATTGCTCCAGACCTGCCGCCACAGCCGGCCGCCGCGTTGGCCATGATAGAGCCCGAGCATGTGACGGGCGATGGAGTACCAGGGGCAGCCATCTTCAGCCTGCGCCCGCTCCATGTAGGCGACCATGGCTTCCTCGACCGCCTCGCGGTCCAGGGTGGATGGCGCCTGCCCAAAAAAAGTAGCGTCCCAGGTGGTGAGCAGCCAGGGGTTGTAGTACGCCTCGCGACCGACCATCACCCCGTCCACCTGCTGCAGGTGGGCGGCGATGGCTTCGTTGTCCTTGATGCCACCGTTGACGGCGATGGTCAGCGCCGGGAAGTCCTGCTTGAGGCGGTAGGCCAGTTCGTAGCGAAGCGGCGGGATTTCACGGTTTTCCTTCGGGCTCAGGCCGTCGAGCCAAGCGTTGCGGGCATGAACAATGAAGACCGCGCAGCCTGCCTCGCTGACCGTGCCCACGAAGTCGCGCACAAACTCATAGCGTTCGATACGGTCGACGCCAATGCGGTGCTTGACAGTCACCGGGATGTCCACCGCGTCACGCATGGCCTTGACCCCATCAGCCACCAAGGCGGGCTCATTCATCAGGCAGGCGCCGAAGGCCCCGCGCTGAACACGGTCCGAGGGACAACCGCAATTGAGGTTGATCTCGTCGTAGCCCCACTCCTGGCCCAAGCGGGCAGACCCCGCAAGGTCCCTGGGGTCGCTGCCGCCCAGTTGCAGAGCCACCGGGTGTTCCTCGGCATTGAAACGCAGGTGACGCTGCACGTCACCATGCGTGAGCGCGCCAGTGGTCACCATCTCCGTGTAGAGAAGTGCATTCTTTGAGAGCAAGCGGTGGAAATAACGGCAGTGGCGGTCCGTCCAGTCCATCATGGGCGCAACGGACAGGCGCCAGCGGCGCGGATCCGGGCGGGTAACGAACGGAGTCATGGCCGAGGTAGTGAGTGGATTGATAGGCGATGCGTCGGGCACGGGAGTGACTGTACGCGCTCGGGCTCATCCGCCTTCAAGCCAGCCCGCGAAGGCCGGCGCCCATGAAAAAGCCCGTCCGAGTGGACGGGCCAGGGCGCGGGCAGGCGGCGAGGCGCGAGCCGATCAGCCCATATGCAGGCCACCGTTGACCGAGAAATCGGCTCCGGTGGAATAACCGCTCTCGGTACCGGCAATCCAGGCAATGATGGAAGCGATTTCCTCGGGCATGCCCAAGCGCTTGACGGGAATGGTGCCCACGATCTTGTCCAGCACATCTTCCCGAATCGCCTTGACCATGTCGGTGCCGATGTAGCCCGGGCTCACCGTGTTGACGGTGACGCCCTTGTTGGCCAGTTCCTGCGCCAGGGCCATGGTGAAGCCGTGCATGCCGGCCTTGGCTGCCGAGTAGTTGGTCTGGCCGGCCTGGCCCTTCTCGCCGTTGACTGAGCTGATGTTGATGATGCGACCCCAGCCCCGCTCGACCATGTCGCCCACGACCTGCTTGGTCACGTTGAACATGGAGTTGAGGTTGGTGTCGATGACTGCGTCCCAGTCGTCACGGCTCATCTTGAGGAACATGCGGTCCCGGGTGATGCCGGCGTTGTTCACCAACACGTCGATCGGGCCGTGCTCGGCTTTGGTCTTGCTGAAGGCCTCAACGGTGGAGTCCCAGTCGCCGACGTTGCCCACGGAGGCGTAGAAGGTGTAGCCCTTTTCCTTTTGCTCGCCGATCCATTTGGCAAAGTCACGGGTAGGGCCGCAGCCGGCAATGACCTTGAAGCCCTCCTTGTGCAGCCGCTGGCAGATTGCGGTGCCGATACCGCCCATGCCGCCGGTCACGTAGGCAATTTTCTGGCTCATCTCATTTCTCCTTGAAGTCTCTTGTCGTTCAGGTTTTTCAGGGACGCCGCAATCGTCGTGCTCGCTCGTTGCGATGGCCCTGTCGTGTAGCGCCGATCAGGCGCGCTCGACGGCAAGGGCAACCCCCATGCCGCCACCGATGCACAGCGCGGCCAAACCCTTGCGGGCCTGGCGTCGTTGCATTTCGTGAAGCAATGTGACCAGGATCCGGCAGCCTGAGGCGCCAATCGGGTGGCCGATGGCGATGGCACCGCCGTTCACATTGACCTTGGCTGGATCGATGCCCAGCTCTTTGTTCACCGCGCAGGCCTGGGCTGCGAAGGCTTCGTTCAGTTCGAACAGGTCGACATCCTGGGCGGTCCAACCTGCACGCTGCAAGGCCTTGCGGGAGGCGGGCACCGGGCCCATGCCCATGGTGGCAGGGTCCAGGCCCGAGGTGCCGAACGCGGCGATTCGCGCGAGCGGCGTCAGGCCCAGGGCTGCGGCCTTCTTTGCGCTCATCACCACCACCGCGGCGGCACCATCATTGATACCCGAGGCGTTGCCGGCGGTCACCGAGCCCGCCTTGTCGAAGGCCGGGCGCAGGCCAGACAGGGCCTCGGCACTGGTCTTCTTGTTGATGTACTCGTCGGCATCAAAGACAAGCGGGTCACCCTTTCGCTGAGGGATGGAGATACCGACGATTTCGTCCTTGAACCGGCCCGCATCCTGAGCGGCGGCGGCCTTTTGCTGGCTCGCCAACGCAAGCTGATCCTGCGCCTCACGAGAGATACCGTGAGCCTTGGCCACGTTCTCGGCAGTGATACCCATGTGGTACTGGTTGTAGACGTCCCACAGGCCGTCAACGATCATCGAATCGACCATTTTCCAGTCACCCATGCGCTGCCCGTCACGCGAGCCCATGAGGATGTGCGGCGACGCGCTCATGTTCTCTTGGCCGCCAGCCACCACGATCTCGCTGTCACCATAGGCAATGGCCTGAGCAGCCAGCATGACCGCCTTCAGGCCGGAGCCACAGACAGCGTTGATGGTCAGGCCAGGCACTTCCTGGGGGATACCCGCCTTCATGAGCGCTTGGCGCGCCGGGTTCTGGCCGCCGCCAGCGGCGAGCACCTGGCCCATGATGACCTCGCCCACCAAGGCAGGGGCGAGCTTGGCGCGGGCGATCACCTCGCGAATCACGGCCGCGCCCAGATCAGGGGCGGCGACTTTGGCGAGGGAGCCGCCGAACTTGCCGACGGCAGTGCGTGCCGCCGAAACGATAACGATGTCTTCCATGTCGATCTCCGTGGGGGGGGGTGGGGCCGACTCGCAGCAGGCCCCGGGGGTTCAAATCAGTTTGAATTCAACAATTCTCAGGCTCAAGCAATCCTTCAGGCCAAGCAATTCTCAGGCCTGCGCCTTGGCCTTGACGTAGCGTCCAGGTGCTGGCTCGATCACCTTGAACTTGCTGCGGCCGTAGGCGCGCGGTGCCGCCACCTGCTTGCCGCCATGGGGCTTGAGCCAGGCATACCAGTCGGGCCACCAGCTGCCGGCATGGTCCTCGGCGCCCTGTACCCACTCGGCATGGGTAGAGGGCAGTTGGTCGTTGGTCCAGTAAGAGCGCTTTCTGGCCGCAGGGGCGTTGATCACACCTGCAATGTGGCCTGAGGCGCCCATCACAAAGCGCTTTTTGCCGCCGATGTAGTTGACCGTCTCGTAGGCACCCTCGATCGGGACAATATGGTCCTCGCGGGAGCCATAGATATACGAGGGGATGCCGATCTTGCGCAGGTCGACTTTTTCACCGCAAACGCTGAGCTTGTTCGGCTTGACCAGGTTGTTCTCGAGATAGGTGTTGCGCAGGTACCAGGCGTACATCGGGCCAGGCAAATTGGTGGAGTCGCTGTTCCAGTAAAGCAGGTCAAAGGGCGGCGGAGTCTCACCCTTGAGGTAGTTGCCCACCACGTAGTTCCAGACCAGATCGTTGGGACGCAAAAAGCTGAAAGTCTGCGCGAGGTCCCTGCCCGCCATCAATCCGCCCTGCCCCATCTGCATCTCGCGGAACTTGACCATTCCCTCGTCAATGAAGACGTCCATCACACCGGTATGGCTGAAGTCGAGGAAGGCGGTGAGGAAAGTGGCCGAGTGCACCGGCTTTTGCTTGCGCGCAGCGAGCACCGCCAGCGCGGTGCCCAGGATGGTGCCGCCCACGCAAAAGCCCAGGGCATTGATGTCCTTGGCCTGGGTGATCTCGCGTACCGTTTCAATGGCCCGAATGGCACCGTCCTCGATGTAGTCGTCCCAAGTGGTCTGGGACATGGACTCATCGGCGCTACGCCAGCTCACGAGGAAGACGCGGTGGCCCTGGTCGACCAGGTGGCGCACAAAGGAGTTCTCCGGCTGAAGGTCCAGGATGTAGTACTTGTTGATGCAAGGCGGAATGAGCAGAAAGGGCCGCTCGAACACCTTGGCAGTGAGGGGCTTGTACTCAATGAGCTGGAACAGTGCGTTCTCGAAGACCACCGCGCCCTCGCTGGTGGCCATGTTGCGGCCCACTTCGAACACGCGCTCGTCGGTCATTGAAACATGGCCCTGCTGCATGTCGGCCAACAGGTTGTGCATCCCTTGGGCGATGCTCTCGCCCTGGGTGTCAATCGCCTTTTGTTGGGCCTCGGGATTGAGGGCCAGAAAATTGCTGGGGGCGCTTGCCGCGGCCCATTGTTCCACTGCGAAAAGCAGCCTCGCCTTGGTTTTCTCGTCGGCGTTCGAGGCCTCCACCAGGCCCATGAGCGTCCGGGTGTTGAGCAGGTAGACCGCAGCGGAGAACAAAGCCAGCGGGTGACGGCTCCAGGCCGCGCCAGAAAAGCGCTTATCTTTGACAGGGGCCGGGGCCTGCATGCCCTGGTTCCACAGCAGCGCGGCCTCGCGCAAATAGCCTTGCTGCAGTTCGACCAATTTGGCCGGCTCAAACTGCAAAGTCGGAATGCCGGCGGGGGCGTCGGGAGCCGCCCCTGCAAGACCGGGCGCTGAACCAGCGCCTAGCTGCTGGAAAGACTCCAGCGCCTTCATCCAGCCGGCGCCAAGGTTTTGCTGAAACTGCGTGGCGAGCTGTGCCCAATCCGCTTGAGAATGCATGCTGCTTCCTACCTGCTTGTTGTTTGGCGCGACATCCACCCGCCAGCGTTGAGCAGTATGCGGGTTTTACTTACACCAACCAAACTCTGGGGCCGTTCTTTGAAGCGTGCCAGGGCGGGCCCGCCATTTTTCAATTTGATATTCATGTACCTGATTGCCATCGGCTGGATTTACGTGACGCTGTTAATGGCGATCGCGGAGGCCACGAATACTAATGGATCTATTCTGGGAGCGGTCATCACCTTCCTGCTGTATGGCGTCGGACCAACGGCACTGCTGATGTACATCTTGGGCACCCCCGGTCGAAGGCGAGCGCGCCGCGCCCGCGAACAGGCTGAGTCAGATCCTCCAGCCGAGCAATCCGATACGGGTGCGCCAGCCCCCTCAAGCCAGCCAGATGCTGGTAGCCAAGCGGCCGCTGACCCGATCGCGCCGGTGCGAGAAGAAAAGTGAAGCATTGGCGACGGTGCACCAAGCTGGGCTGCCATCGTTGCCATAAATCTGCGTGATGCCCAAGGCCGCGAGACGATCACGTGCCAGGCCGGGTAGATCGGCCAGCCATTTGGGCACTGCCGGACCGGACATCACCTCCGCACTTGCCGGCAGAGACTGAAACCGCGCCTCGCACGCCGGGTGAGCGCGCTCGAATGCCTGCTTCACGTCAGCGCCGACCTCAAAAGCCTGGGGTCCGATGCTGGGCCCGAGCCAGGCCAGGGTGTGCTCTGGATCGAAATGCGCGGCCAGGGCCTCGAGCACGCCCTGCCCCTGGCGGGAGGACAGACCTGAAAGCCCGCGCCAGCCGGCATGGGCGGCACCGATCCGTGCGTGAGCGCCGCCCCGCGCATCACAGAGCAAAACCGGCAGGCAATCAGCCACCATCATCGTGCAGGCTTGGCCTGGCCGTGTGGTGTAGCAGGCGTCACCCTCGGCACCGTTGGCGGTCGGTCCGTCCAGGCACAGGACACTCGTGCCGTGGACCTGCTGCATAAAGACGGGCCGGACCTGCAGGCGGTCAGCCCACAGCGCCCGGTTGCGGATCACCGCCTTGGGGTCGTCGCCGACATGCTCCCCCAAGTTGAGGCTGTTCCAGGGGGAGGCAGAAACACCCCCCAAGCGTGTGCTGCATAGGGCGTGCACCTCAGGCGGGGCTGGCCATTGCGGAACGAGGATCCCCTGGAGGTACCCCCCAGGAACCAGGTGGGTCTCAGGCGAGTGCATGGCCAGATGCAAGGTGCCGGGTATCGATTCGCATGGACGGAGGATAAAGGCATCCGCACTCTCCCCGAGGAGGAGACGCCAAGGCTTGGGTTATCTTCTCAGGCATGAGCTTTCTGTTCACCCCCCCAGCCGTCACACACCTTCCCATCGTCGGCCGCGATCAGCGCTTTCCGGTACGCCGCGTTTTCTGCGTCGGGCGCAACTACGCTGAGCACGCCAAGGAAATGGGCTTCTCCGGCCGCGAAGCCCCTTTCTTCTTCATGAAACCCGCAGATGCCCTGCTGGTGGTTGAGGCCGGCCAGACGGGCCGCATGGCCTACCCTGGACTCACCCGCGACCTGCACCACGAGATCGAACTGGTGGTGGCCATCGGCACCGGCGGCACGAACATCCCGGCCCAGGATGCAATGCGCCATGTGTTCGGCTATGCGGTCGGCCTAGACATGACTCGGCGCGATCTGCAAAACGACATGAAAAAACAGGGGCGCCCCTGGGAGATCGGCAAGGCCTTCGAGCAGTCCGGCCCCATCGGCCCGATCACCCCGGTAGCCGAAGCTGGCGATATTGGCGGGGCTGCCATCTGGCTCCAGGTCAATGGTCAAGACCGCCAACGCAGCGATGTCAGTCACCTGATCTGGAGCATTGCCGAAACGATTGAGCACATCTCAAGTGCCTGGACCCTGGCCCCCGGCGACCTGATCTTCTCCGGCACGCCTGAGGGCGTGGCAGCGGTGCAGACCGGTGACACCCTCGAAGGCGGCGTCACCGGACTGGCACCGCTGAAGGTGGCGATCGCCGCACGCTGAGCCCCGCGTGCGAGAGCGACCCGACACGTACACTGCCCCTATGCAAAGCCCGATCAAGCACTGCCGAGACTGCGGAACCCCAGTCGCTTACCGCCTGCCGGACGACGGCGACACCCGCGAGCGCGCAGTCTGCCCTGCCTGCAACACCGTCCACTATCAGAACCCCTTGAACGTGGTGGGGACCGTTCCGTATTGGGGGGATCGGGTGCTGCTATGCAAACGCAACATCGAGCCGCGCTGGGGCAAATGGACGTTGCCCGCCGGCTTCATGGAACTCGGCGAGAGTGTGGCCCAGGGCGCCGCGCGGGAGACCGTGGAGGAAGCTGGCGCCGAGTTCGAGATGGAGGAATTGCTTTCCATCCTCAGCGTGCCGCGTGTGGGTCAGGTCCATCTCTTCTTCCGGGCACGCCTCTTGTCCGAGCGATTCGATCCGGGCCCGGAGACGATCGAGGCACGGTTATTCGCCGAACACGAAATACCCTGGGAAGAAATTGCCTTCCGCACCGTGCGCGAGACGCTCGAGCGCTACTTCTCTGACCGAAAAAGCGGTCGCTTCGGCCTTCACACGCTCGACATCCACTGAAAGAACGCGCCCGCTACGCGCGGCCCCCCGCGCAGCGTAGCGGGCCGAAACCGAGTGGCTCAACCTCTCTCGATGGGGCGCCCCAGGGCCACGGCGACGGCGCCCGTTGACCCACCGTTGCTCACCTGGGTGTAGCCCTCCTTCTGCAGCCAGGCGCATGCTGCGCCGGAGCGTGCACCCGAGACACAGTACAGGACCAGCGGGGCCGACTTGTCCGGAGCCACTTGGGCAATGCCCTCCGTGAAACGGTCTAGCGGCAGGTTGACCGAGCCCTGCACATACCCGGAGGCATATTCACCCTCCGAGCGCACGTCGATCAAGATGGGGTCGCTCATATCGAGTCCTTTCTTCAGCAAACGGACGCGAGGTCCATCCCGTGAAGCATAGCCTCCATCCTGCACCCGCAGCGCTGCAAAATTTGCACCGGATTCGCGCCCACTCGCCACTGGAGTCCGCAGGGCAGCCATCAAGCTGCAGAAGATTGGCAGCTTGACCAGGACATCCAAGGCCCAGCGCAGGGGACAGCCCATCACGGCAAGCGACTGCCGGTGATCTTGCATGACAATGCCCATGCCATTTTTCAACGATGCACTTCAACCCATGACCGCTCAAAACCCAGCCCGCCATACCCCCGCCTTCGGGCCCGGCATCGACCCCCTGACCCAATGGAACAAGCGCTATGGCGGAGAGCATTACCACTTTGGCGAAGCGCCCAATCACTACCTCTCCCTGCAAGGCACGCACCTTCGCCCCGGCACGGCGCTGGCCCTGTGTGATGGTGAAGGGCGCAATGGTGTTTGGCTTGCCCAGCAGGGCCTCAGGGTCGAGGCGTTTGATCTTTCGCCAGTCGGCATCGAGAAGGCGCACCGGCTCGCTGCCTCACGCAATGTGACCCTGGAATGTCATTGCTGCACCTGGCAGGACTTCCGCTGGCAGGACGCGGCCTACGACAACGTGGTCGGCATCTTCTTCCAGTTCGCCGACCCGCTAGAACGCGCGCAATTGTTCGCACATATCGACCGCAGCCTCAAACCAGGCGGCACGCTCGTGATCCAAGGCTACGGAATAGAACAGCTTCGCTTCAATACGGGCGGGCCGGGCAAACTGGAACACCTCTATGACGAGGCTTTGCTGCGCGAGGCTTTCCCGGCCTACGAAATCCTGGACCTGCGCACCTATGAACAGGAAGTCCTGGAGGGCCCAGGACACAGCGGAAGCTCTGCCCTCGTGGGATTGGTGGCACGCAAGCCAGCTGGCACGAAGGCCTGAGGCCCGCGGAACCCCTTGCTTCACTGTGGACCACGAACCGAGCCGAGATCTGTGACGTGATCTGTGAAGTGATGCGAAGGATCTAGCGAGACCCATGAAAATGGGCCACGACCCTTGCGGATCGTGGCCCATTTCTTATGGTGGTCGGCGTGGCGGGATTCGAACTCGCGACCCCTTGCACCCCATGCAAGTGCGCTACCAGGCTGCGCTACACGCCGAAGCGTCAAATTATAGCGCGGGAATCCCGCGCGACTTCGGAGCGGTCGAGTGTCGCGGACAAAAGATCGCGAATCTCAAAGAGCTCGCGCCGCACCTGGTGAATACGTCGCGACCAGGCATCATCCGAGGTGGCAGACTCGGCGCCTACCTGGATCGCCTCGTGAGAAAGCTGGATTTCGGGCAACGGCGAGGTGGGGACAGGCGCCCCCTCCTGGCGAAGCGGTTCAGCCTCCTGCGGCTGGACATCACCCAAGCGGCGCTGATCACGCTCGGTCTGGACGATCTCTTGGAGCTTGTTGCGCGCACCGGTGATGGTGAAACCCTGGTCATAGAGCAGGTCACGGATGCGCCGGATCATCAGCACCTCGTGGTGCTGGTAGTAGCGCCTGTTTCCGCGTCGCTTCATCGGTCGCAGCTGGGTGAACTCTTGCTCCCAATAACGCAGTACATGCGGCTTGACGCCGCATAGCTCGCTGACCTCACCGATGGTGAAGTAACGCTTGGCAGGAATGCTGGGAAGCATCGGGTCCATGTGAGACCGCGACAGAGGGCGCGGTGAAATTCGGGCGGTGGCTCAGAAAAAAACGCCGTCGAATTCGGCGCGGGGGAGCAGAGATTACATGAACTCGGCGACAGTAAAAAGCCCATCGCACCACTTGCCCCACGCGATGCGGAAAAAGTCTGTCCGCTGCTGTGAACCCCGGTATGCGACTGTACGAAATTAAGCCGCGCTCGGGTCCTGGATCGATTCCTTGAGCTTGTGGCTTGCGTGAAAGGTCACCACACGGCGCGCTTCGATTGGGATGAGTTCGCCTGTCCGGGGGTTGCGGCCGGGACGGGCCGCTTTGGTACGGATCTGGAAATTGCCAAAGCCTGAAATTTTCACATCCTGACCCTCGACGAGACTGGCGCAAACCAGGTCGAAAAAGGCATCGACCATGTCCTTGGATTCACGCTTATTGAGGCCAATCTGCTCGAACAGGAGCTGAGCGAACTGGGCCTTGGTCAGCGCCGGGGTCTCCAGGCTCATTTCAGAGAACTCGATGGAGTCACTCTTCCCGTCGGAAACTTTGGGAATCTGTGCGGTCATTCGTTCAGCCCCTCAGGCGGCCACCGACCTGTTGTCCGATGGCTTCAACCACCGCACGAACTGCGGCGTCAATTTGTTCGTCGGTCAGTGTGGTGCTCGAATTGCCCAGCGTCAAGCGCAGTGCCAAGCTTTTCTCGCCCGCGGACATGCCCGACACAGGTTGGTGCGGCTTGTACAGGTCAAATAGCGCGACGGTCTGGAGCAGACCGCCCGAATCGGCGCTGCGCGCCGCATCCAGTACCGCATCGAGGGTGACCATATCGCTAACAACCAAGGCGATATCCCGCTCGGCCGGTTGCACCTTGGGTACCGGCTGAAAGGCGGGCACCTGGCGGCTCAGGGCGGCCTCAAGATCGACCTCAAACAGCATGGGAGCACTAGGCAGGTCCCAGGCCTGGCGCCACCGCGGATGAAGCTCGCCCACGACGCCAAACTGTTCTTCCCCAAGGAAGATGCCGGCGCAGCGACCGGGGTGCAGTGCGGGATGAGCAACGGGTCGGTACTGGGCCTTGAGGGGGGACAGCAGGGCCTCAACGTCACCCTTGGCATCAAAGAAGTCCGCCCCACCCTGCCCTTTGCGACCCCATTGCACGCCGTCGACGGGGCCAAAGGCCAGGCCGGCCAGCTTCATCGGCTGGTGTACGCCTCGCACCGTGCTATCGGTAGTCGCCACTGAAGCGCTGCGCATGAAGACTCGACCCATCTCGAACACACGCACCCGATCAGCCTTGCGGTCGAGGTTGTGACGCAGCACCTGCATGAGCGACCCAAGGAGGGAAGAGCGCATCACCGACATCTGACTGGCGATGGGATTGAGGAGCTTGACCGGATCGGTGTTGCCCGCAAGGTCTCGCTCCCAGCCCTCTTCCACAAAGCTGAAGTTGATGGTTTCCTGGTAGCCCAGTGCAGCCATCAGACGACGCACTGCAAATCGGCTACGGTGTGACTCGTCGGCAGGCCGGCCGGTGATCGGCCCGAGAGGTGCACTCGTCGGCAACTTGTCGTAGCCAATGACCCGCACCACTTCCTCGATCAGGTCTTCCTCGATAGCGAGGTCAAAGCGGTGCGGCGGCGGGACCACCGACAGACGGTCGCCGTCGCGCGACACTTCCAGCCCCAGCCGATGCAAAGCGCCGATGCAGTCCTCGGCCGTGAGCGGCATGCCGATGACCCGGGCCGCACGGGAGGCTCGCAAGACCACTGGAGTACGGTCGGGCAAGGCGAGTGTCTGATCGTCCATGGGGCCCGCCTCGCCACCGCAGATCTCGAGCACCAGCTGGGTGATCCGCTCGATATGCTCGACCGTGAGGCTGGGATCCACGCCGCGCTCGTAGCGGTGGCCGGCGTCAGTGGAAAAGTTGAAGCGGCGCGAGCGCCCCTGAATGGACTCAGGCCACCAGAACGCGGCCTCAATGTAGATGTTCCGGGTTTCATCGGACACCGCGGTCGCGTCACCGCCCATGATGCCGGCCAGGGACTCTACTTGGCGATCATCAGCAATCACGCCCACCTTTTCGTCGACCGTGATGGTGTTGCCATTGAGCAGCTTCAGAGTCTCGCCGGCACGTCCCCAACGGACCTGCAGTGCGCCATGGATCTTGTCCAGGTCAAAGATGTGAGTGGGCCGACCTAACTCGAACATCACGTAATTGGAGATGTCCACCAGCGAGGATACGCTGCGCTGGCCACAGCGGGCCAGACGGTCGACCATCCACCGTGGGGTGGTGACCTTTGTGTTCACATGACGAACGATACGGCCGGAGAATCGGCCGCAGAGGTCGCTGGCTTCGATCTTGACCGCCAGGCGGTCGCTGTGCACCGCCTCTACCGGCGGGAAGGCGGGGCTCACCAGTGGCGCACCCGTGAGGGCCGACAGTTCCCGCGCGACACCATAAACCGAAAGCGCATGCGCCAGGTTGGGCGTGAGCTTGAGGGTGAGCAGCGTGTCGTCAAGGCCCAGGACCGCGCGGATATTGGCGCCGATGGGGGTGTCTGCTGGCAGTTCCAGCAAGCCGCCATGGTCATCGGCAATCTGCAGCTCTCGGGCCGAGCACAGCATGCCTTGGCTCTCAACGCCGCGCAGCTTGCCCAGCTTGATCTTGAAGGACTGGCCGTCTTCACCGGGAGGCAACTCAGCGCCTACCAAGGCGCAGGGCACGCGGATACCAGGTCGGGCGTTGGGCGCGCCGCAGACGATACTGAGAAGGGTCCCTTGGCCCACATCCACCTGGCAGACGCGAAGACGGTCTGCATTGGGGTGTTGGGTCGCCTCACGGATCTCGCCCACCACCACGTGGGTGAACGGCGGTGCCACCGGGCGCAGGTCCTCGACTTCGAGGCCGCCCATGGTGAGGGTGTCGGCCAGTTGCTGGGTGGTCAGCGGCGGATTACAGAACTCGCGCAGCCAGGACTCGGGAAATTGCATGGTCGTGTCTTCTTCCTGGGGGCGGGTTAGCGGAACTGGCGCAGGAAGCGGATGTCGCCGTCGAAGAACAATCGCAAATCATTCACGCCGTAACGCAGCATGGTCAGGCGGTCCGGACCCATGCCGAAGGCGAAGCCGATGTACTCCTCCGGATCCAGGCCCATATTGCGAACCACATTGGGGTGCACCTGGCCAGAGCCCGCCACCTCCAGCCAGCGACCCGCCAGGGGCCCCTGCTGGAACTGGATGTCGATTTCGGCGCTGGGTTCGGTAAAAGGAAAGAAGCTGGGCCGGAAGCGCAGCGCTAAATCCTCGCGCTCGAAGAAGGTGCGGCAGAAATTCGTGAACACGACCTTGAGGTCCTTGAAGCTCACATTGCGGCCCAGCCACAGGCCCTCGCACTGATGGAACATGGGCGAGTGGGTCGCATCACTGTCCACCCGGTAGGTACGGCCCGGCGCAATGACCCGAATCTCGGGCATGTCCGGCTTGCCTGCATGCTTCTTGATGTGTGCATGGGCGTAGCGCACCTGCATCGGGCTGGTGTGCGGGCGCAGGTTGTAGGGAATGCCGTCGTCACCATTGATATCGACGTAGAAGGTGTCCTGCATCGACCGCGCCGGGTGATTGGGCGGGTTGTTCAAGGAGGTGAAGCTATGCCAGTCACTCTCGATCTCGGGGCCGTCTGCGACATCGAAACCCATGCCCGCAAAGATCTGTTCAATGCGCTCCATTGTCAAACTGACCGGATGCAACCCACCCGGCTCACGATGCCGCCCGGGCAGTGTCACATCAAGCGACTCGGCCTGTAGCTGAAGCGCAAGCTCCGCATCGGCCAGAGACTGCCGGCGAGCGCCCAAAGCTTCCTCAATGGCTTGCTTGGCCAGGTTGATGGAGGCGCCGCGGGTCTTCTTCTCCTCCACGCTCAGGGCAGCCATGCCCTTCATCAATTCAGTGAGGCGGCCTGACTTGCCGATGTAGCGCGCCTTCGCGTCTTCGAGTTGGGCGGCCGTAGCAGCTTCAACAAAGGCTTGGCGTGCGCTAGCGACGAGGGAATCGAGTTCGTTGCTCATGGGGTCAGTACGGGCAGCAATCAATGGGGCAGTCTGTGGGGCTTGTGGGCTTCGCTCGCCGGGATCTGAAGAGACCGGACGGAGACAAGGTCCGGGCCGCACAAAAAAAGAACAGGGCTAGTGCCACGCAAGCCCTAGCCCTGTCTGGAGGAAGGCGCCCAGAGCCGCCGTGAGCGACGGCTCTGGGCGTGAACTCAAGCAGCCAGCCTGGCCTTGACTTGCTCCACGATCCCGGCAAAAGCTGCCTTGTCGTGCACGGCGATATCGGCCAGAACCTTGCGGTCAATCTCGATACCGGCCTTGCGGATGCCATTGGCGAACTGGCTGTAGGTCAGACCCAATTCACGGGCGGCGGCATTGATACGGGCAATCCACAGTTGGCGGAATACGCGCTTCTTGGTGCGGCGGTCACGGTAGGCGTATTGGCCTGCCTTCATCACCGCCTGTTTGGCGATGCGGAAGACGTTGCCGCGACGACCGCGGAAGCCCTTGGCAAGGGCGAGAACTTTTTTGTGGCGGGCGCGGGCGGTAACGCCGCGTTTTACGCGAGGCATAGATAACTCCTTGTTCGTCCAGTGAGATCAGAGGCCCGCGAACGGGAGCATCTGTGCCATGTGACCCATATTGGTCTCGTGCACGGCCACAGAGCCGCGCAGATGGCGCTTGTTCTTGGTGGTTTTCTTGGTCAGGATGTGGCGCTTGAACGCTTGACCCCGCTTGACGGTTCCACCGGGACGAACGCGAAAACGCTTCTTCGCGCTGCTCTTGGTCTTCATCTTGGGCATGTGACTGCTCCTTCTTTGATTCGTGCTCGTGAGGCGTCCGCGAAACCAACCGCGGCACTTGCTGGCCCCGAGCCACTTGTAGGGCGGTCTAACTCCCAGCTTGCACCGGAGGCCAGATCGCCAACTGCGTCTGCAGCGACCAACCGCAGACGACAGAACCCTTAATTATTGCACAACCCGGCACCTCCCCATCTGGGGACGCCCCTGTAGGAAGGCACTCAACCCCGCCTGCCCCACCGGAGTGGTGGGGCAACCCGTACTCAGGCCCCTTGGCTCTCCGCCGATGGGGAGGCTCCCGCCTCAGCCTTGGCAGGGGCTGCCCCGGGCTTCTTCCGGCCGGGGGCAATCATCATGATCATTTGACGGCCTTCCAACTTGGGGAACTGCTCGACGATGATCAAGTCGGCCAGGTCGTCTCGAATGCGGTTGAGAAGAGCCAGACCCAACTCCTGGTGGGTGATCTCGCGGCCACGGAACCGCAGGGTAATCTTGCACTTGTCTCCGTCGCCGAGAAAACGCCGGATGTTGCGCATCTTGATGTTGTAGTCGCCATCATCGGTACCGGGGCGGAATTTGACTTCCTTGATCTCGATGACCGTCTGCTTGGCCTTGGCCTCGGCCGCCTTCTTCTGCTCCTGATACTTGAACTTGCCGTAGTCCATGAGCCGACAGACCGGTGGAATGGCGGTGGCAGCGATCTCGACCAGATCTACGTCCAATTCGCCGGCCATACGCAGGGCATCTTGGAGATTCACGATGCCAAGTGGCTCATTCTCCGGGCCGGAAAGTCGAACTTCCGGGGCCATGATTTCCCGGTTGAGGCGGTGTTTGCGTTCCTCGCGCTGGCGGCGATCGCGAAATTCAGTAGCGATGGTGAGATCCTTTTGGCTAACTCAACGTTTGGCGGCGATGTCTTCGCGAATACGTTCGACGAAAGATTCAACTGCCATGACTCCAAGGTCCTGGTTACCCCGGGCCCGGACAGCCGCTGCGCTAGCAGCCTTCTCCTTGTCACCCAGGACAAGTATGAAAGGTACCTTTTGCAGCGAATGCTCGCGGATTTTATACGTAATTTTTTCGTTCCTAAGGTCTAACTCAACCCTAAGCCCTTGATTTTGCAACGTTTTCGCCACGTCTCGGGCGTACTCCGCTTGAGAGTCGGTGATGTTCAGCACAACCACTTGTGTGGGCGCCAACCAAGTGGGTAGCGCGCCGGCATGCTGCTCAATAAGAATGCCAATGAAACGCTCAAGACTGCCGACGATGGCGCGATGAAGCATGAGCGGGCGATGACGGGCGCCATCCTCGCCCACAAACTCGGCATCAAGTCGCTCAGGCAGGTTGGGATCGACCTGAATGGTCCCGCACTGCCACTGCCGGCCGAGCGCGTCTTTCAGCGTGTACTCGATTTTGGGTCCGTAAAAAGCCCCCTCACCCGGCAGGTACTCGAACTCGCAACCCGAAGCGCGCAAGCCCTCGGCCAGTGCTTTTTCTGCGCGGTCCCAACTCTCTTCCGTGCCAATGCGCTTTTCAGGCCTTGTGGAGAGCTTGTAGATGATTTCTGAGAAGCCAAAGTCTTTGTAGACCTTTTGCAGCAACGCTGTGAAAGCGGTGACCTCGCCCTGGATCTGGTCCTCAGTACAAAAGATGTGGCCGTCGTCTTGGGTGAACCCGCGTACACGCATGATGCCGTGCAGTCCACCCGAAGGCTCATTGCGATGGCACTGGCCGAACTCGCCGTAACGAAGCGGCAGGTCGCGATAGCTTTTGATGCCTTGCTTGAAAATCAACAGGTGGCCAGGGCAGTTCATCGGCTTGAGCGCGTAATCGCGCTTCTCCGACTCCGTGGTGAACATGTTCTCCCGGTACTTGTCCCAATGACCGGTCTTTTCCCAGAGCGTCTTGTCCAGGATCTGCGGGCCCTTGACCTCGAGGTAGCCGTTGTCGCGGTACACGCGGCGCATGTATTGCTCGACCTCCTGCCAGACGGTCCATCCTTTGGGATGCCAGAACACCACGCCCGGAGCATGGTCGTCAATATGGAAAAGATTCAGCTCGCGCCCCAGCTTGCGGTGGTCGCGCTTTTCTGCCTCTTCCAGCATCGTGAGGTATTGCTGCAGGTCCTCCTTGCTGGCCCAGGCTGTGCCGTAGACACGCTGCAGCATCTCGTTGCGGTGGTCGCCACGCCAATAGGCCCCGGCCACCTTCATCAATTTGAAGTGCTTGAGCTTGCCGGTCGAGGGCACGTGGGGCCCGCGGCACAGGTCCTCGAAGCTGCCCTCGCGGTAGAGCGAAACCTCCTCGTTGGAGGGGATGCTGGCAATGATTTCGGCCTTGTAGTGCTCGCCGATACCCTTGAAGTAGCTCACTGCTTCGTCCCGCGGGAGCACACGGCGCACCACCGGCTCGTCCTTGGCCGACAGCTCAGACATCCGCTTTTCGATCGCAACCAGGTCCTCGGGGGTGAAGGGACGCTTGTAGGAGAAGTCGTAGAAGAAACCGTGCTCAATGACCGGGCCAATGGTCACCTGCGCCTCGCGAAACAGTTCCTTCACGGCATAGGCCAGCAGGTGGGCGGTGGAGTGGCGAATCACCTCCAAGCCGTCGACGTCCTTGGCTGTGACGATGGAAACCGGTGCATCACGCTCGATCACGAAGCTGGTGTCGACCACCTTGCCATCTACCCTGCCGGCAAGGGCCGCCTTGGCCAGACCGGCCCCGATGGAGGCGGCCACATCGGCCACCGTGACCGGGCCGGGATACTGGCGTTGCGAACCGTCGGGAAGCGTGATCTGGATCATGGTGGGGGTGCCTTGGAAATTCTTGGAGGCGCTAGGGGCGATGCAGTCAGGGAGCGCCAGCCCAGAAAAAAGCGCGGATCGTTGCCGCGCTTGATGTGGGCCCATGGGCCTGCAAACGAACGCGACCACACAACCGTCAACTGACGGTCTTTTGCTGCGTAGTTCGCGGTGTCATAACCGAATTGCCTTTCTCGCCCTTGCTGGACTGTGGACCGGGGTTGTTGCCACTCGCGCAATTCTAACCACCGGGTCCGGGCAAGAAGAAGCCACCGGATGCCTGGCGCATGCGGTGGCTTCGGCGAAGGTAGATGCCAAGTGACATGCCCGTTCAGAGCATGCCAATCGGGTCACCGAGTCGATCAGTGGAACTGCTCTTCTTCGGTCGACCCAGACAGGGCCTTGACGGAGGACGAGCCGCCCTGGATCACCGTGGTCACATCGTCGAAGTAACCGGCGCCCACTTCCTGCTGGTGCGACACGAAGGTGTAACCCTGCTCGCGCGCCTTGAACTCGGGCTCCTGCACCATTTCCACATAGTGCTTCATGCCCTCGCCACGGGCGTAGGCATGGGCGAACTTGAAGGAGTTGTACCAGTTGATGTGGATGCCGGCCAGCGTGATGAACTGGTACTTGTAGCCCATCTCAGAGAGCTTCTCCTGGAACGAAGCGATGGCCTTGTCGTCGAGGTTCTTCTTCCAGTTGAAGGACGGGGAGCAGTTGTACGAGAGCAGCTTGCCCGGGCACTTGGCGTGAACCGCCTCGGCGAACTCACGTGCAAAGCCAAGATCGGGTGTGCCGGTCTCGCACCACACCAGATCGGCGTAGGGGGCGTAGGCGACGCCGCGGGAGATCGACTGCTCCATGCCATTTCGAACGCGGTAGAAGCCTTCCTGGGTGCGCTCTCCGGTGATGAAAGGCTTGTCGTTGGCATCGTGGTCAGACGTCAAAAGGTTGGCCGCCTCCGCGTCAGTCCGGGCCAAAACGATGGTGGGCACACCCATCACGTCCGCAGCGAAACGGGCGGAGATGAGTTTTTCCACGGCCTCCTGGGTCGGTACGAGCACCTTGCCGCCCATGTGGCCACACTTTTTCACGGCGGCCAGTTGGTCTTCAAAGTGAACGCCAGCGGCGCCAGCAGCGACCATGTTCTTCATCAGCTCGAAAGCGTTGAGTACGCCACCAAAGCCGGCCTCAGCGTCGGCAACGATGGGCAGGAAGTAGTCGGTGTAATCCTTGTCGCCTGGACCGACGCCACGCGACCACTGGATTTCGTCCGCACGCTTGAAGGTGTTGTTAATGCGGCGAACCATGGTGGGCACCGAGTCGTAGGCGTAGAGAGACTGGTCGGGGTACATGGTCTCGGAGGTGTTGCCGTCCGCAGCGACCTGCCAGCCAGACAGATACACCGCCTCGAGCCCGGCCTTGGCCTGCTGCATGGCCTGACCTGCGGAGATGGCACCAAAGGCATTCACATAGCCCTTGGCGGCGCCGCCATTGACCAAGCTCCACAGTTTTTCAGAACCACGCTTGGCCAGTGTGTAGTCAATCTGAACAGAGCCACGCAGGCGGACCACGTCGGCCGCGCTGTAGCCGCGCTTGACGCCCTTCCAACGGGGGTTCTCGGCCCAGTCCTTTTCCAGTTGGGCGATTTGCTGTTCTCGAGAGAGGTGGCTCCAGTTCGACATGGTGATGCTCCTGATGGATTGAAAAAAGAGAGATGCGCTGGGGATTAATGTAGTCTTGTAGAAGACTGCCGTCAGCTCTTGTGTCTTATAGAAGAGATTATTTTTATCATTTAAAATCAAATAGATATGAGCCTTGTTTCTCAATACGGAATATCAATTCTTATATTGAGAAATTTTGCGGCAGCGCATCATCCCATTATTTCGCTATACAAAATGCGTGTCGGTGGCTGAAACGGCTCCTGAGGCAACCCCCTTCAACACTGGGCAAGGCCGGTGCCCAGCGGCCTTGATGCATGATGAGATCGACATAGCCATAACCCCTCCTCCCCTTGCATCCCTTCCTCGCCTACGGCTCGCTCGCGCTCAGCATGTCCCTCGCGGGCTGCTATGTCGCCTTGGCCAAGCCATTGGTGGCCGTCTTCCCAGTGATGCTGCTGGCGTGGCTACGGTTCGGTATCGGAGCACTTGCCATGGCCAGATGGCTGCGCCCTTCCCCAGGCGACGTCCCGCTCACGCCGCGGCTGCACAGGCTTCTCTTCTTGGGGTCGTTCCTCGGGAACTTCCTATTTTCAGTGTGCATGCTGACCGGTATGGGTCTGACCACTGCGGTGTCGGCGGGCGTGATCATGGCTGCGATCCCGGCCGTGGTCGGCCTCCTAGGGCTACTGTTCCTCAAAGAACGGGTCGATGGGCGTAGCGCGGTCGCGATCGCCTTTGCAGCGTCCGGGATAGCCCTGCTCGCAGGAGCGCGTGACACTGGCGCTGCCACGCCGGGGGGATGGGCAGGCGCCGGAGTTGGCAATCTGCTTGTTTTTGGTGCTGTGCTGTGCGAAGCAGCCTACGCAGTCATCGGAAAGGCGTTGACCGGGTCTTTGACACCACGCCGCATCTCTGCGCTCATCAATCTATGGGGCTTGGCGCTGGTGACCCCTTGGGGCCTGCGGGCCGCCTGGGACTTTGACTTTGGAGCGGTGCCATGGAGTGCGTGGGCGCTCTTGCTGTTCTATGGAATGGCAGCCAGTGTCTGGACGGTCTGGCTATGGATGACCGGCCTACGCGGGGTTCCCGCAGCTCGCGCAGGCGTGTTCACCGTCATGCTCCCCATCTCGACCGCCCTGGTGGGAGTACTCGCCATGGGAGAGTCGCCGGACCCTCTCCAGGGACTGGCGCTCGGGGTGGCTCTGGCGGGTGTGATTCTCGCGACGACACCCGCAAGGCAAGCGGCAGGGCTGGGGGAGAAGGGGCCGCAGACTACCCCCGAGGGAAACCAAGGCCGGCCCCAATGAAAAAAAGCGACATTCCCCAATGAAAAAAGCCTTTTTTCGCTTGGAAACCGGCTTTTTCTCCATTAGCATCCGCGATGCCGGAGCGAACAGATGGTCACTCTGGCTACCAACCAACTTCTAGAAGGAAATCCAAATGGCAACTGCGAAGAAAGCTGCGGCGAAAAAGGCCCCCGCGAAGAAGGCCCCGGCCAAAAAGGTCGCTGCCAAGAAGGCTGCACCGGCCAAGAAGGCCGCACCGGCGAAGAAGGCTGCTCCGGCCAAGAAGCCGGCTGCCAAGAAGGCCCCCGCCAAGAAGCGCACTCCCAACGCCGCGTTCATGAAGCCGCTGACCCCCAGCGCCGCCCTGGCCGCCGTCGTGGGCTCCGCTCCCCTGCCCCGCACCGAGGTTGTCTCGAAGCTGTGGACGTACATCAAGAAGAACAAGCTGCAGGACGCCGCTAATAAGCGCATGGTGAACGCCGACGACAAGCTCAAGGGCATCTTCGGTAAGGCTCAAGTCTCGATGTTCGAGATGGCCGGCCTGATCGGCAAGCACGTCAAGTAAGCCCTCCGCTTCTCGATGTGTGACAAGGGCCGCGAAAGCGGCCCTTTTTCATTCCTGCACGCGCAAGCGCCCCTTTTTTATTGCCGCACGCGCAAGCGGCCCTTTTCATTGCCGCACGCGCAAGCGGCTCGCACTGAGGCTCAGGCCGGCTTCGTGCCTGCAACGCGCCGCACATTCAGTGCAGTGAAGATCAGGGCAGCCTGAGCACACGCCAAAGCGATCCAGACCGCTTCGTAGTGCTTGCCGTCCATGAGGGGGCCATAAAACAGTGGCGCAAGCGCCTGTCCAATGTCCAGGCCCGAATACACCACCCCATAGACGCGGCCCGAAGCATGCGCAGGCGTGGCCCGCTTGATGATCAGGTCACGCGACGGGCCGGCCATCCCCACTGCCATGCCCATGGCGCCAAAGAGCACCGGAACGACCGGTGCAGGCAGAGGCAGCAGCGCCATCGCTAGCGAAATGGTCGCGGCACCCGCAATCGCGAAACCGATGATCCGCTCGCTACGCGAACCGTCGCCCACAAGAAAGCCCCCCACGATGCCGCCGCCAGCGTTGGAGGCCATGTACACCGAGAGGCACAGGGCCGCCCAGGCGACCGGAACTTCGTGGATCTGCCGAGCTGCCTCCGGCGCAAAGGTTTGCACCGCGCTCAGAGCGCAGGCGGACAAGAAAAAGAAGCCCCAGCACATCCAAACCGCGGGAAGCCGCAGAAAGGACAGGCCATTTCCCTCCGTGGCCACTCCCCTGCCAGGGGCCGGGCTGGGCGCAGGGGCCAGGGCGAGCTGCCGCCTCCGCAGCCAGACGAGCAGCCACACGCCCCAGACCAAGAGGGCCGCGGCAGCCAGCGCCACCCGCCAGGAGAAGGCCACCGTCAGGGGCACAAGAATGACCGGGGCGATCGCCCAGCCCATGGCGCCCGAGACGCCGTGGACACTGTAGGCATGCCCCAGCCGCTGCGCGCTCACCTTCCTGTTGATCAGGGTGTAGTCGACCGGGTGAAACACGCCGTTACCAAAGCCAGCAACCACCGCAAAGCAAATCAGCATTGGGTAGCTGGTCGATGCGGCAAAACCCAGCGCCGCAAGCCCCAACATCCCCAGACCCCCCATGAGCACCGGCAGTGGACCGAATCGATCGACTAGAAAGCCAGAGGCCGCCTGGACCCCACAGGAGACGGCGAAAAAAACCGTCATCAAAAAGCCCAGCTCGGTGTAGCCGACCTGAAACGCATCCTTCAGCCAGGGAAACAGGGGGGGCAGCAGCAGCTGGCAGAAATGGCTAACGAGGTGGGCAAGCCCGACCACCCCGATCACACCAGCGTCTTGCCGCAGGGGAACGGCGGGCGCGGAAGTCGATGAAGAACTCATCCGCTGATGCTAACGGGAATTGGGTACCCGGCCGAACGGAGCCAGGTCGCCGCAGGTGCGCCCTTGTCTCCGAGGTGCGCCCCGCCTGCGGGCGAGTCGAATTAGGATTCGACACGGGCGAGACGGGGCCTGACAGAAGGTCGGCCGCCTGTCTGCGAGATGGGTCAACGCGCCCTGCGCGGGTGGCCGAGGCTGCGACAGCCCGATCGATTCAAAGGAGACGACAGATGGACATCACAGGCAAGGTGGCGGTAGTCACCGGAGGCGGTAGCGGCATCGGCGCAGCCCTGGCCCGGCGTCTGGCGCAAGGCGGGGTGCGCGGCGTCGCCGTGGCCGACATCGACCTCGCCCGCGCCCAAGCGGTTGCGGACGACATCAACGCCAGCCTGGGTGACCCAGGTGGCGGCGTTGCGCTGGCCATTGGCTGTGACGTCGGCCGGGAAAGCGACGTCCAGGCGCTGGTGGCCTCGACGAGAGCTCGCTTCGGCCCCATCGACCTCTTCTTTTCCAACGCCGGCATCATCGGTCGCCAAGGAGGCATCGAGCTCGACGACGCGCTGTGGAACCGGATGTGGGACATCCACGTCATGGCCCATGTGTGGGCGGCGCGCGCAGTGGTCCCCGAGATGGTGGCGCGAGGCAGCGGTGGCTTCGTGGTCACGGCCTCGGCAGCGGGCCTCCTTAACATCGTCGAGTCAGCGCCCTATGGGGTGACCAAGCACGCCGCCGTTGGCTTTGCCGAGTGGCTGCGGATCGCCTACGGGCGCCAGGGTGTTCAGGTGGCCTGCCTGTGCCCTCAGGCGGTCGACACCGAGATGACACGCGCTGGCGCGGGATCTGCGGGGCTCAACGGCGTGTTGCCCCCGGAGGACGTGGCTGAGGAGGCCGTTGCTGCACTGCAGGAGGGCCGCTTCCTGGCCCTGCCCCACCCGCAGGTCGCCGAGTACATTCAGGCCAAGGCCTCCGCCTATGACCGCTGGCTCGGGGGCATGCAAAAGCTGTACGCACAGTTCAAATCGGTCTCGGGGCTGGGCGCGTCCGGCTAAAGGCCAGCGGGCAACAACCGACCTTGGCGACTCCCGGCTACCCAGGACGGGTCTTGACGATTTGGCTGCGGCTCAGCCTGCCAGCTCCTTGGCCGCGCCGAAGTGGAAGACACCGGGCTCACGCACCGGGTCAACCTTCACCTCGATTTCGCTCTTGGGCGGGAACTTGCCCTCGAGGATGAGACGCGAGAGCGGGTTCTCGATCCGCTGCTGGATGGCTCGCTTGAGCGGGCGCGCGCCAAACACCGGGTCGAAGCCGACCTTGGCCAACTCCTCCAGCGCCGCATCAGAGACCTTGAGCTGCAGATCCATCCGTGCCAGACGCTGCTGCAACGTCCCCAGCTGGATGCGTCCGATGCGGGCGATATGCTGGGCATCGAGCCCGTGGAACACCACCGTCTCATCGATCCGGTTGAGGAACTCTGGACGGAAGTGGTTCTTCAGCTCGCCCCAGACCGCGTCTTTCACCTCCTCGTAGGGCTTGCCCACCATGGACTGGATCATGTGCGATCCGATATTGCTGGTCATGACGATCACTGCATTCTTGAAGTCCACGGTGCGGCCCTGGCCGTCGGTCAGGCGGCCATCGTCGAGCACCTGCAGGAGCACATTGAAAACATCCGGGTGGGCCTTCTCCACCTCGTCAAGGAGGATCACGCTGTAAGGCTTGCGGCGGACCGCTTCGGTGAGGTAGCCGCCCTCCTCGTAGCCCACATAGCCGGGTGGCGCGCCGATCAAGCGGGCGACCGAGTGCTTTTCCATGAACTCGCTCATGTCGATGCGAATCATTTGCTCTTCGCTGTCGAAGAGAAAATTGGCCAGCGCCATGCACAGCTCGGTCTTGCCGACGCCGGTAGGGCCCAGGAACAGGAAGGAACCGGTCGGCCGGTTGGGGTCTGACAGGCCCGAGCGCGAGCGCCGGATCGCATTGGCCACAGCAGAAATTGCCTCGTCCTGGCCGACCACCCGCTGGTGCAGGCGATCCTCCATGTGCAAGAGCTTCTCGCGCTCACCCTGCATCAGCTTGGACACCGGGATGCCGGTGGCTCGCGCCACCACCTCGGCAATCTCCTCCGCGCCCACCTGGGTGCGCAGCAGCTGCGGCCTGCCGGCGGCGGACTTACCGGTCTCCTGGGCCTGGGCGTCCTTATGGCGCTTCTCCAGCTCGGGCAGACGCCCGTACTGCAACTCGGCGACCTTGTTGAAGTCACCCTTGCGGGTGAGGCCCTCGATCTGCTGGCGCAGGCGGTCAATCTCCTCCTTGATCTGGGCGCTGCCCTGCGCCTGGGCCTTTTCGGACTTCCAGATCTCTTCGAGATCCGCCAGTTCCTTGCGCAGCTTGATGATCTCTTCCTCGATCAGGGAGAGGCGCTTTTTGGAGGACTCGTCGGTCTCCTTGCGAACGGCTTCGCGCTCGATCTGCAGCTGGATCAGGCGGCGGTCGAGCTTGTCCATCACCTCGGGCTTGGAGTCGATCTCGATCTTGATCTTGGACGCCGCTTCATCGATGAGGTCGATGGCCTTGTCCGGCAGGAAGCGGTCGGTGATGTAGCGGTGCGAGAGCTCGGCGGCGGCGACGATGGCCGGGTCGGTGATCTCGACGCCGTGGTGGACCTCGTACTTCTCCTGCAAACCGCGCAGGATGGCGATGGTCGCCTCCACGGTCGGCTCACCCACCAGAATCTTCTGGAAGCGCCGCTCGAGGGCCGCGTCCTTCTCGATGTACTTGCGGTACTCGTTCAAAGTGGTGGCGCCCACGCAGTGCAGCTCGCCACGGGCCAGGGCCGGCTTGAGCATATTGCCGGCGTCCATCGCACCTTCGGCCTTGCCGGCACCCACCATGGTGTGGAGTTCGTCGATGAAGACAATGGTCTGGCCCTCATCCTTGGCCAATTCGCTGAGCACGTTTTTCAGGCGCTCCTCGAACTCGCCCCGGAACTTGGCACCTGCCAGCAAAGCGGCCATGTCCAGGGACAGCACACGCTTGTTCTTGAGGGACTCCGGCACCTCGC
This sequence comes from Ramlibacter sp., assembly GCF_029866045.1. GTDB lineage: Bacteria > Pseudomonadota > Gammaproteobacteria > Burkholderiales > Burkholderiaceae_C > Ramlibacter. The sequence goes on from NZ_JARXAB010000034.1 coordinate 27,282, forward strand.
CGGCGACGATCCGCTGGGCCAGGCCTTCGACGATGGCCGTTTTGCCCACCCCTGGCTCGCCAATGAGGACGGGGTTGTTCTTGGTGCGCCGCTGCAGCACCTGGATGGCCCGGCGAATCTCGTCGTCGCGGCCGATCACCGGGTCGAGCTTGCCCTGGCGGGCGCGCTCGGTGAGGTCCATGCAGTATTTCTTGAGAGATTCACGCTGACCCTCGGCCTCGGCACTATCGACCTTCTGACCGCCCCGAACTGCTTCGACGGCGGTGGCAAAGGCCTTCCGCGAGAGGCCATTCTCGCGGGCGATGCGGGCCAGGTCGGACTTGGCGTCGGCCAGCGCCAACAAGAACAGCTCGCTGGCGATGAACTGGTCGCCGCGCTTGAGGCCTTCCTTCTCGGCGGCCTGCAGCAGGCCCACCAACTCCCGTCCCACCTGAACCTGCTCCTGCCCCTGGACTTGGGGCCGCTTGTGCATGGCGGCCTCTGCGCTTGCCAGCAGGGCAGGCACGTTCACGCCCGCCCGCTGCAACAGGGCCTGTGGGCCGTCCTCCTGGCGCAGCATGGCCACCAGCAAATGCTCAGGTTCGATGTAGGCGTGGTCGTTCGCCAGCGCGAGCGACTGGGCCTCGGACAGGGCTTCCTGGAACTTGGTCGTGAGTTTGTCGAGTCGCATGGTGGATTCCCTGGGTTGAAGCGCAACTTGGGGCCCATGCGAGGTATTTCAAGGCGGTCCGACGCGGCCCGCCTTGACCAGGATCAAGCCGACTTAATCGGCGGTGATGTTGTTGCGCCGGATCACCTCGCCCCAGCGGGGGTAGTCCCGGGCGGCAATGGCGCCCAGTTCGCTCGGGGTGGACGAGGCTGCGTCCATGCCACCCTTGCCCAGCACCTCGTTGACCTCGGGCTGCTTAAGGATGGCCACCAGTTCGCTATTCAGGCGCGCGGTGACGCCCTGGGGCGCCTTGGCTGGCAGGAAGAAGGCGTACCACAGGTCCACCTCCACGCCCTTGACGCCCAGCTCCTCGAAGGTGGCCACATCGGGCGCCACCGGGTGGCGCTTGGGGCTGCCCACCGCCAGCGCGTTGAGGCGGCCGGCCTTGACCAAGCCGGCGGCAATGTGCACAGGTAGGAAGCCTACGTTGACCTCGCCGGACAGCAGGTCCTGCTGGTAGCCGGCGGTACCGCGGTACGGAACGTGCAGCATGAAGGTGCCGGTGCGCGCCTTGAACAGCTCCATCGCCATGTGGTGCGGCGTGCCCACGCCGGGCGATCCGAAGCTGATGCCGCCCGGCTTCGCCGTCACCGCCTTGATCAGGTTGTCCATGGATTTCAGGCCCGTCTTCGGGTTGGCCACCAGCATCAGCGTGCCCCAGGCCGCCATGGACACGGGCTGGAAATCCTTTTGCGGGTCGAACGGCACGTTCTTGTACATCTGCGACGCCATCAGCATGGTGTTGGCGCCCATGAGGATGGTGTGGCCGTCGGTGGACTTGGCCACCGCGTCGGCCCCGATGTTCCCGCTGGCGCCGGGCTGGTTCACAACCACCACCGGCTGGCCCAGGGCCTGCGACAGGCGCGGCTGCACGGTGCGGGCAATGGTGTCCATGCCGGTGCCGGGGGTGAACGGGACGATGATCCTCACGGACTGGGTGGGCCAGGCCGGGGCCTGGGACCAGGCGGAGGGAGCGGCAATGACGGTGCCGATCGCGGCGCCGATGGCGGCCAGGCTGGCGCGGCGGGTGAAATGATGACGCACGGATGTCTCCTCGGTTCTCGGTGGGCTCTTGGGCTTGCGTGCCTGCCGCGTCTCAGCGGAGCTTGAACACGCGCTCGGCGTTGGTCTGGAAGAACTTCGTCTTGTTCTCCAGCGACAAGTCCATACCGTCGAGGATGTTCACCTCGTCCGGCACGTACTGGTAGGGATAATCCATGGCGTACATCACGCGGTCCATCCCCATGAACCCTTGGGCGAACTTGATCGCGTGCGGCCAGGCCACCCCGCTATTGGTGATGGTGAAGTTCTGGCGCAGGTAGTCGCTGGGGCGCTGGCGTAGCGGCTTGACGCTCTCGTAGCGTTGCGAGCGCACTGTGGCGCCATGCATGTAGTCCAGCCTGTAGGCCCAGTACGGCAGCGCCTCGCCCATGTGCCCCAGGATCATCTGCAGCCTGGGGAAGCGGTCGAACACCCCGGCGGTGATGATGCGTAGCGCGTGAAGACCCGTCTCCACAGCGAAGCCGTAGATGGCCCCGTCCAGCCCCGCCGCGGCGAAGGGCTCGTACATGCCCGGTGGCAAGGAGTTGGGATGCAAGTAGATGGGGGCATCCATGGCCTCGGCGGCGGCGAAGATGTCCCAGAACTTCGGGTCGGACAGGTACTCGCCATTCGTGTGCGAATTGATCACCACCGCATGGATGCCCAACTCGCGCACGCCGCGCTCGATCTCCCTGGCGGCGGCGGCCGGGTCTTGCGGGGCCACCGCCAGCATGCCCGCAAAACGAGTGGGATGGCGGCGGATGGCGTCGGCCAGGAAGTCGTTGGCCGTGCGCGCGAACGAGACTGCGGTGGGCGTGTCCATCACCTGCACGCCGGGCGAGGTCAGCGCCATCACGGCAACGTCGATCCCGGCCTCGTCCATGTGCTGCAGGCGCAGATCGTCCATGTCGACGAGGCAACGCATGATGTGCTGTGCCCGCTCGCTCGGGCTGGTCATGTAGAACCCCATCAGGCCCTTGAAGCCGGCATCGCAGTCGCCGCGCTCGCAGATGCGGCGGTAGATGTCCAGCATCTCCGGCGGCGCGAAGGCCTCCTCAGTGGCAATGCGCTTGTACGGCACCCGGGCGGGTGGTTTCGGGTTGCCGGTCTCCGGCAGCTTCACGTCGATCACTTGTCGTCTCCTCAGAACCCTTGGGATAGGGATTGGCGAGAATCTAATTGATCGCGACTCACATAACAATACGTCGATTCAAGCTATCAGTTTTCTCGAATCGAGCCAGACCATGGACACCCTAGCCAACCTGCGCGCCTTCGTTTCCGTAGCCGAATCCGGCAGCTTCTCGCAGGCGGCCCACCAGGCCGGTGTCGCGACCTCGGTGATCACCAAGCGCGTGGACCAGCTGGAGTGGCGCATCCGCGCGCCGCTATTCGCCCGCTCGACGCGCCGGCTGTCGCTGACCGACGTGGGCGAGCGCTACCTGCCGGTGGTGCGGCAGCTGGTGCGGCAGATGGACGACACGCTGGACGGCATGGCCCGCGACGACGGAACGCTGGAGGGCCATATGCGTATCCATCGCGCTGCTGGCCGACTACCTCATTACCCCGGGTCTGAGGGACGGACGGCTGGTGGAGGTGCTGCCGGCCATGCACCTGCCGGACCTGTGGCTCAAGGCGATGGTGCCCGCGAGCCGGGCCGAGTTGCCACGTGTCCGCGCGCTGCTGCACTGGCTGTCCGCGCAGCTGGCGGGGATGGCGCTGGGAAGCGGGTTCGACGTCGAGGTCCGGCCGGCGGTGGCGCACGCTTGCGATCACCCAGATCGCGCGGCGACCCTACCCGTTCGATGAGGCGATGCCCCAGCGCGCCAGCGCCGCGTCATCGCTCACGCGGGCGTCGACCCAGCGCGCGCCCTCGGGCGTCTGCTCCTTCTTCCAGAACGGCGCCCGGGTCTTGAGGAAGTCCATCAGGCACTCGCAGGCCTGGAAGGCCTCGCCCCGGTGGGCGGCGCTCAAAGCCACCAGCACGATCTGGTCTTGCATCGACAGCGGCCCGACACGGTGGATCACCGTGACGGACCGGACGCCGAAGCGGCGTTGCACCGCCTCCGCCATCTCCCGGATCGCCTTTTCGGTCATGCCCGGGTAATGCTCGAGCGTCATGGCGCGCACCGCCTGCCCATCGTTGCGGTCGCGCACCGTCCCGACAAAGGCGCAGACTGCGCCCACACCAGGGTCAGCTGCGCGCAGGGCCGCGACCTCGGCGGAGAGGTCGAAATCCTCTGTTTGGATGGCGATGTGGATGCGGCCTGCGCCGACATTGGCGTCCTGCATGCTCAGCCCCCCGTCACGGGCGGGAAAAAAGCCACCTCGGCGTCCGGACGCAAGGCCGTGGCCTCATCGCAAAGAACCTGGCCCAGGGCCATGCGCAGCGGCTGATGGCGACCCAGGGCCAGGGCATGGGGGCCGCCTCGCGCGATCAGCTCGCTACGCAAGTCGCCCAGGGTGGCGGCGTCGGTCGACACGGTTTCACCATGGCCGAGGACTTCCCGGACTGAAGCGAAATAAAGCACCCGAAGCTCCATCACAGCAAGTCCTCCAGCGCGATGAAGCGCACTCGGTCACCTCGCGCGATGGGCTGGCCCGGAGGGTTGTCCACCAGGCCATCGGCCCAGGCCAGGGAGGTGAGCACACCCGAGCCCTGGTTGGGGAACAGGTCCAGGGTGCCCTCGGCGTTACGCCGCACCCGCAGGAATTCGCGCCGTTTGTCCGGGCGGGGCCAGTCAAAGCCGGCGATGAACTGATTTGCGGGGACCGCCAAGTCCGTGGCGCCCTGAAGCCGCAGCACAAAGGGGCGGGCCAGCACCAGAAAAGTCACGAAGCTGGAGACCGGGTTGCCTGGCAGGCCCATCACGTGCGTGGCGCCGATCTGCCCATAGGCAAAGGGCTTGCCCGGCTTGATCGCCACCTGCCACAGGTCCAGCCGGCCCAGGGCCTGGACGGCGGGGCGCAGATGGTCCTCCTCCCCCACCGACACGCCACCGCTGGCCAGTACCAGATCGTGGCCCGCGGCCGCCTCGCTCAAGGCCTGGACGGTGGCGGCTCGTGTATCGGGGACGTTGCCCAAGTCGCTGACCTCGCAGCCCGCACGTTCCAGAAGGCGGCGCAGGAAGAAGCGATTGCTGTTGTAGATCGCGCCAGCGGGCATTTGTTCCGGCGGCACGGTGCCAGGCATGACCAGCTCGTCGCCCGTCGACAGCAGCGCCACCCGGGGCCGAGCTGCGACAGGCAGCCGGTCAAGGCCAATGCTGGCCGCCAGGCCCAGCGCCGCGGGTCCGATGCGGTCACCTGCGCGCAGCACCATGGCGCCCTGCTGTATGTCTTCGCCGCTGTAGCGAACATTCTGTCCCTTGTGGGGCGCCTTGATGAACCGAATCGCGCCTTCTGCTGCCGGCTCTGTTTCCTCCTGCATCACCACCGTATCGGCACCGGGGGGCAGGGGTGCGCCGGTGAAGATGCGGGCTGCCGTGCCAAGCGCCAAGGGCTGGGGCGCCGTACCGGCTGGAATGCGCTGGCTGACTGGCAGCACCGCACCGGCTGCGGCGGCGTCGGCAGCCCGGAGGGCATAACCATCCATTGCGCTGTTGTCGTGAGGCGGCACCTGCAGCGGCGAGACCAGGTCGTGGGCCAGAATGCGGCGGTCGGCCTCGACGAGCGGGACCGTCTCAGTGCGGCCCAGGGGCTGGGCCTGCGCCAAGAGTTCGGCCAGGGCATCGTCCAGAGGCCGCAGGGCGGGACGCGAGGCCTGACGCGAAGATTGGGGGTCAGGAGTGGAAGCTATCATCCCGCGCATTGTGACGCGTCCAGAAAACGGGCCCCCACGTCCAGGAAAATGCGAGAAGGAGTGCACCCGTGAGTTTGCTGTTCCAGGGCCTGTCCCTGCGTGAGGTCCATCTTCCCAACCGCATAGGCGTCTCGCCCATGTGCCAGTACTCCGCGCTGGACGGCCATGTGACCGACTGGCATCGAGTGCATTACGGCGCCCGGGCCACAGGAGGGGCCGGCTTGCTGATCGTCGAAGCGACGGCTATCGCGGCGGAGGGCCGCATCAGCCCCGGCGACCTCGGACTGTGGCGAGAGAGCCAGATCGAGGGATTGGCGCACATTGCCAGGCAAGCCCGTTCCAAAGGCTGCGTGCCTGCGATCCAGCTGGCCCACGCCGGGCGAAAGGGCAGCCTGTCCCTGGGCTGGGAGCCGCAACGCGGTCTGGAGATATCCGAGGGCGGCTGGACACCGGTCGCGCCCTCAGCCCTGGCGTTTAGCCCTGCCTTCCCGACCCCTGCCGAACTGGACGAAGCCGGCATCGCCGCGGTGATCGACGGCTTTGCCGCTTCCGCCCGGCGAGCACTGGAGGCTGGCTTCGAGGCGGTCGAAATCCATGGCGCGCACGGCTACCTACTGCACCAGTTCATGTCGCCCTTGTCGAACCAGCGTGAGGACCGCTGGGGCGGCAGCTTCGAGCACCGCACCCGATTGGTTCGGGAGGTTGTGGGGGCCGTGCGTTCGGCCTGGCCGGAGCGCCTGCCCCTGCTCGTGCGCCTATCCGCGACCGACTGGGTCGACGGTGGGTGGGATATCGAGCAGACGGTAGAACTGTGCCGGGTCCTCAAGCAGTCGGGGGTCGACCTGGTGGACATCTCCAGCGGCGGCAGCAGTTCGCAAGCCAAGATCCCGGTTGGCCCTGGCTACCAGGTACCTTTCGCGCAGCGCGTGCGGCGGGAAGCCGGGATCCCGGTAGCCGCGGTCGGCATGATCACCGAGCCTGCGCAGGCCGAGGCCATCCTGGCCGAGGGCCAGGCCGACCTGGTGCTGGTCGGCCGGGAGCTTCTGCGCAACCCCTACTGGCCGCTGCAGGCGGCCGAGGCACTGGGCGAGACGCCGGCCTACCCGAAGCAGTACCTGCGGGCGGTACCGTTCAGGCGCAGTGCTGGGTGATGTAGCGCTTGATGCCGTCGACATCGGCCGGCATCACCTGCACCCGCTTGGGCAACTGCTCGATGCCCTCAAAGCCGGCGGGCCGCTCCGGCTCGCGGCCCAAAGCCTCGACGATGGTCGAAGCGAACTTGATGGGCAAAGCGGTCTCGAGCACGATCATCGGCACGCCGGGCTGCATTTGCTCACGCGCCACCTTCACGCCATCAGCGGTATGGGTGTCGATGAGGGTGCCAAAACGCTCGAAGGTGTCCCGGATGGTGACGAGGCGGTTGTCATGGGTGCTCTTGCCGCTGGCAAAGCCGTAGCGACCCCAGGCCTGGGCCACTTCTGCGGCCAGGGAGAACTGGCCCTTGGCGGCCAGTTCGGGCCCGAACAACTGGCGAGTGCGCTCACCGTCGCGGCCGAGCAGGTCAAAGACGAAACGCTCGAAGTTGCTCGCCTTCGAGATGTCCATCGAGGGGCTGGAGGTCTCGAAGGTGTCGGCGCTGCCGCGCACCCGGTAGGTGCCGGTACGGAAAAATTCGTCGAGAACATCGTTCTCGTTGGTGGCCGCCACCAGACGCTCGACGGGCAACCCCATCATGCGGGCGACATGACCGGCGCAGATGTTGCCGAAGTTGCCGGAGGGTACGGCGAAGCTCACCTTTTGTTCGTTCGACTGCGTCGCTTGAAAATACCCGGCGAAGTAGTACACCACCTGCGCCACCAGACGGGCCCAGTTGATCGAGTTGACGGTGCCGATGCGCCACTGGCGCTTGAAGGTCAGGTCGTTGGAGACCGCCTTGACGATATCCTGGCAATCGTCGAACACGCCCTCGATCGCGATGTTGTGAATGTTGGCTTCCTGCAGGCTGAACATCTGCGCCTGTTGAAAGGGGCTCATGCGGCCGTGCGGCGACGTCATGAAGACGCGTATGCCCTTCTTGCCCTTCATCGCGTATTCGGCGGCACTGCCGGTGTCGCCGGAGGTGGCGCCCAAGATGTTCAGCTCTTCTCCTCGGCGGGCCAGCTCGTACTCGAACAGGTTGCCAAGCAGTTGCATGGCCATGTCTTTGAAGGCCAGCGTCGGGCCGTTGGACAGGGCTTCCAGGTAGACGCCGTCCTCGAGCTTGCGCAAGGGCACGATCTCGGTGGTGCCAAAGACTTGCGCGGTGTAGGTCTTGCGACACAGGGTCCGAAGGTCGTCTGCCGGAATGTCGTCGATGTAAAGCGAGAGAATTTCAAAGGCCAGGTCGGCATACGGCAGGCTGCGCCAGCGCGCCAAGGTGGCGCCGTCGACCTGCGGGTAGCGCTCGGGCAGGTACAGGCCGCCATCGGGCGCCAAACCTTCGAGCAGGATCTCGCAAAAACGTTTGCGGTCCGGGTGGCCGCGGGTCGACAGGTACAGCATCAGGCGAGTTCTTCCTTGCGGATGCGGGTGATGGGGGCCAGCACCGTGGGCAAGGCTTGCAAGCGCGCCAGCACCTCGTTCATCGTGCCCTCACGGGCGTCATGGGTCAGGATGATGAGGTCGGTCTGCTTCTCGCCCTCACCGGCTTCGCGCTGGAGCACCGCGTCGATGCTGATGCCGGCACCCGCCAGAAGCCCCGTGACCTCGGCGAGCACGCCGGTCTGGTCGGCCACGCGCAGGCGCAGGTAGTAGCTGGTCACCACCTCGGCCATCGGCAGCACGGGCTGGTCGGACATCTGGTCAGGCTGGAAGGCCAGATGCGGCACCCGGTGAGCCGGGTCGCTGGTGTGCAGGCGGGTAATGTCCACCAGGTCGGCGATCACCGCACTGGCGGTGGGCTCGCTGCCCGCACCCTTGCCGTAGTAAAGCGTGGTGCCGACGGCGTCCCCGTGGACCATGACCGCGTTCATCGCGCCCTCGACATTGGCCAGCAGGCGCTTGGCCGGTACCAGGCTGGGGTGGACCCGCAGCTCGATGCCCTTGTCAGTGCGCTTGGTGATGCCCAAAAGCTTGATGCGGTAGCCCAGTTGCTCGGCATAGCGGATGTCCTGCGCCGCTAACTGGGTGATTCCTTCGACATAAGCCTTGTCGAACTGCACCGGGATGCCGAAGGCGATCGCGGACATGATGGTGGCTTTGTGGGCCGCGTCCACGCCCTCGATGTCGAAGGTCGGGTCGGTTTCGGCGTAGCCCAAGCGCTGGGCCTCCTTGAGCACCACCGCAAAGTCCAGCCCCTTGTCCCGCATCTCAGAGAGGATGAAGTTGGTGGTGCCGTTGATGATGCCGGCCAGCCACTGCAGGCGGTTGGCGGTCAGGCCCTCGCGCAGGGCCTTGATGATGGGAATACCGCCAGCGACGGCCGCCTCGAAGGCCACCATCACGCCTTTTTTGTGCGCGGCGGCGAAGATCTCGGTACCGTGCACCGCCAGCAGCGCCTTGTTGGCAGTGACGACATGCTTGCCGGCCTCGATGGCCTCCATCACCAGCTGGCGGGCGATGCCGTAGCCGCCAATCAGCTCAATGACGATGTCGATCTCGGGGTTGGCAATCACAGCGCGGGCATCGTTGACCACCTGAGCCTGGCTGCCTACCACCTGCTGCGCGCGGGCCGTGTCGAGGTCGGCCACCATGGCCACTTCGATGCCGCGACCGGCACGGCGCATGATTTCGGCCTGATTGCGCTGAAGAACGTTGAAGACGCCGCTGCCGACGGTGCCGATGCCAAGGAGGCCGACTTGAATGGGTTTCATGGCTTGCTGTGACGGTTGCGATACTGCTCAAGGAAGCGCGCGATGCGGTGGACAGCCTCGCGCAGATCGTCTTCATGGGGAAGGAAGACGATACGGAAATGGTCAGGCGACGCCCAGTTGAAGCCCGTGCCCTGCACCAGCATCACCCGGGTCTCCTGCAACAGCTCGAGGAAGAACTGCCGGTCGTCCTGGATCGGGTAGACCGCAGGATCGAGGCGGGGGAACATGTACAGGGCTGCCTGCGGTTTGACACAACTGACACCGGGAATGGCGGTGATCAGCTCGTAGGCGAGGTCACGCTGGCGGCGCAGGCGCCCCCCCGGCTTGACCAAGTCGTCGATGCTCTGATAGCCGCCCAGCGCAGTCTGGATCGCCCACTGGCCGGGCACGTTGGCGCACAGACGCATGTTCGAGAGCATGTTGAGGCCCTCGATGTAGTCGGACGCAGCCTTCTTGTCGCCTGAGACCACCAGCCAACCTGCCCGGTAGCCGCAGGAGCGATAGCTCTTGGACAAGGAGTTGAAGGTCAGGGTGAGCACGTCCTCAGAGAGGCTGGCGATCGCGGTGTGACGCACCTCGTCGTAGAGCACCTTGTCGTAGACCTCGTCGGCCAGAATCACCAACCCATGCCGGCGGGCAAGGGCCACGATCTCGCGAAGCAGCGCCTCGGAATACAGGGCGCCGGTCGGGTTATTCGGGTTGATGACCACGATACCCTTGGTCCGAGGCGTGATCTTTTTGCGGATGTCGTCGAGGTCTGGCATCCAGCCATTGGCTTCGTCGCACAGGTAATGCACCGGCTTGCCGCCCGATAGGGTAGTGACTGCGGTCCACAGCGGGTAGTCGGGAGCAGGCAGCAGCAGTTCGTCGCCGTCATTGAGCAGACCGTTGGTGGCCATGGCAATGAGTTCGCTGGCGCCGTTGCCCAGGTAAATGTCGTCCAGGGTAACGCCCTTGATCCCCTGCTCCTGGGTGCGGTGCATGACCGCCTTGCGGGCTGCGAAAATACCCTTGCTGTCCGAATAGCCCGCCGAGTTAGGCAAGTTGCGGATCATGTCCTGCTGGATTTCCTCGGGCGCATCGAAGCCGAACACAGCGAGGTTGCCGATATTGAGCTTGATGATCTTGTGACCCTCCTCCTCCATGCGACGGGCGGCGTCCATGATGGGACCGCGAATGTCGTAGAGGACGTTGGCCAGCTTGGCCGATTTCTGGATGGTCTTCAAGGCCTTCTCCGGGGCGTTGCGCGCAGGTGAAAACCTATAATTTGACCACAGTTGAACACCCATGAAGCTCCAGCCTGACCGCTCCAGCGTACCCACCCTCACCGGCCACGGCCCTGGCTGGGTGGCGGTCGACGGCGCGCGCATCGCGCACAGCGTGATCGTGCTGTCGCACGGGGAGCCCGTCGCCTGGGCCGGGCCTCGCTTCGAGGACCTGGGGCCTCTGCATTTCGAGCAACTGGCAGCGCTGGACGTCGAAGTGCTGATTTTTGGCAGTGGAAGCAGGATCCGTTTTCCCCGGCTGGCCTGGCTGGCGCCGCTGGCCGCCCGACGAATCGGGCTCGAGACCATGGACACCGCAGCGGCTTGCCGGACCTACAACATCCTGGCCCAGGAAGGCCGTCGGGTCGCCGCGGCCCTGCTGGTGGAACCACCACAGTCCTGAGTCGCGCCAATCTCCGGACGGCACGCAGGTCATTTCGGTTAAAATCGGGGGCTGCCGAAAGTCCCGGGGCTCCCAGGCCCCCCGCTCGCGGCGTCCCGAAAAGCCCCCTGTCACACGAGAATTCACCATGGCGATCGTTGTCAACAAACCCATCCCCGAATTCGAAGCGAACGCCACCGGTGGCCTCAAGGTCTCGAACACCTCCCACCTGGGCCAAGTGACGGTGCTGTACTTTTACCCTAAGGACAACACGCCGGGCTGCACCACAGAGGCCATGCAGTTTCGCGACAAGTACAAAGACTTCGTCAAAGCGGGCGCCATTGTCTTCGGTGTCTCGCGCGACAACATGAAGTCCCACGACGATTTCAAGGCCAAGCTTGAGCTGCCCTTCGAGCTGATCGCCGACACCGAAGAAAAGATGTGCCACATGTTCGGCGTGGTTAAGAACAAGATCATGTACGGCAAGAAGGTCAAGGGCATCGAGCGCTCGACCTTCCTGGTGGGGGCCGACGGTTTGCTCAAGCAGGAATGGCGGGGCCTGAAGGTTCCCGGCCACGTGGATGAGGTTCTCAAGGCGGTCAAGCTCCTCAAGAAGTCCGCCTGACCCGGCCAGTGGCCGCAGCAGGCAGGTGTCTGGGCCACCGGACCCACCTGTCACACGGTCTATGCATAATGGGCTCATGTCGTTGGAATTGACGCCTGCCGTCGCCCTCGCTGCCCCCGAATGCCACAGCCGCCCGGCCCGCCCGGCGGCTTTTTTATTGTCCTAGCCCTTCCCAGGGATTTTTTCCACCCTATGCCGCTGCCCCCCGCTCCCACCAAACGCGCCGCCCTCCTCCCACTGGATGCCTATGACGCCCCGGCGCGGACGCCACACCGGGCCAGCCGCAAATCCTCGGCAGCGGCAGCCGGGGACAGTCCGATTCCCCCACTCCCGCAGATCGACGATGTCGAGCGGGCGGTCTCCGTCGCCGGCCATGACACCGAGGCTGCCTTGTTGGCCGACACCGAGGAACTGGCTGTGGCCGAACCGGTCCACACGGCCCAAGTTCAAAGGCGAGAAGCAGCGGGAGGCGGCCGGCGCCGGGGAACTGCAGCCTCCGACGCTGCCGCACCGGCCAAGCCCCGCAAGGCCGCCGGCCGGACAAACACCCCGACCAAGCTCTTCGTGCTCGACACCAATGTCCTGATGCACGACCCGATGAGTCTGTTCCGCTTTGAGGAACACGACATCTTCCTGCCCATGATCGTGCTGGAAGAGCTCGACGGCCACAAGAAGGGCATGACCGAGGTCGCACGCAACGCACGCCAAGCCAGCCGCTCACTGGATGCCCTGGCAGCGCCTCCGGGCGCCGACATTGCGAGCGGGCTCAAGCTGGCCTCGATCGGCCACGCCGAGGCCGGCGGCAACCTGTTTTTCCAGACCCAGGCCCTGGCCAATCCGCTGCCGGCCAGCCTGCCCCAGGGCAAGGCCGACAATCAGATCCTGGGCGTGGTCCAGGCCCTGCGCGAACAGCAACCGGGGCGCGAGGTGGTGCTGGTGTCCAAGGACATCAACATGCGGGTCAAGGCCCGGGCCCTGGGCCTGGCCACCGAGGACTATCGAAACGACAAGACCATCGACGACCTGGACCTGCTCTACGCCGGATCGCTGGCCCTGCCGCCCGACTTCTGGGCCAAGCACGGCAAGACGGTCGAGAGCTGGCAGTCAGGCAGCCATACCTTCTACCGTATCGCTGGCCCTGTGGTACCGGCCTTGCTGATCAATCAATTCGTCTACTTCGAAGCGCCGGGCGAGCCCAGCCTCTATGCCCGGGTGACTGAGATCCGCGGCAAGACGGCGGTCCTCAAGACCCTCAAGGACTATGGGCACCTCAAGAACGCCGTCTGGGGCGTGACCACCCGCAACCGCGAACAGAACTTCGCGATGAACCTGCTGATGGACCCGGATGTCGACTTCGTCACCCTCACCGGGACGGCCGGAACGGGCAAGACGCTGATGGCCCTGGCCGCAGGGCTCACCCAGGTGCTCGACGACCGCCGTTACACCGAGATCATCATGACCCGCGCCACGGTCAGCGTGGGCGAGGACATCGGCTTTCTTCCCGGCACCGAGGAAGAAAAGATGGGCCCCTGGATGGGTGCCCTCGACGACAACCTCGAGGTGCTGGCCAAGACAGACACCGGCGCCGGGGAGTGGGGCCGGGCCGCCACCAACGAGCTGATTCGCAGCCGCATCAAGATCAAGAGCATGAACTTCATGCGCGGGCGGACCTTCCTGAACAAGTACCTGATCATCGATGAGGCGCAGAACCTCACGCCCAAGCAGATGAAGACGCTGATCACCCGCGCCGGCCCGGGCACCAAGATCGTCTGCATGGGCAATCTGGCGCAGATCGACACCCCCTACCTCACCGAGGGATCCTCGGGTTTGACTTTCGCGGTCGACAAGTTCAAGGGCTGGCCGCACAGCGGCCACATCACCCTCGCGCGCGGCGAGCGGTCGAGGTTGGCTGATTTCGCCTCCGAAGTGCTCTGAGAGCGCGCCCCATCCACGCACAAAAAAGGGCCGTCACCGGCCCTTTTTCTTTGTCTGCACGCAGGCGCTGCCAACTGACTCAGAAGTAGTCGCCTCCACCACCGCCGCCGGCGAGGGACTCGAACTTGGTCAGGGGCTTGAGGAAGGCGAGCTTGGCGGTCCCAGTCGGGCCGTTACGCTGCTTGCTGATGATCACTTCGGCAACCCCAGGCTCCTTGGAGTCCTTGTTGTAGTAGTCATCGCGGTAGATGAACATGATGACGTCGGCGTCTTGCTCAATGGCGCCCGACTCGCGCAGGTCGGACATCATCGGCCGCTTGTCGGTGCGCGCCTCCACGCCACGAGACAGCTGCGACAGCGCGATCACCGGGCAGCCCAGTTCCTTGGCCAGCATCTTGAGTCCTCGGGAAATCTCGCCCACCGCGGTGGCGCGGTTCTCGTCGCTCATGCTGCCGGACACGCTCATGAGTTGCAGGTAGTCGACCACGATCAGGCCGAGTTTGCCGCCGCACCTGCGCGCCAGGCGCCGGGCGTTGGCCCGCAACTGACTCACGGTCAGGCCCGGGGTCTCGTCGATGTGCAGCTGGATGTTGCGCAGCTTTTCGATCGCCTCGGTCAGGCGGGGCCACTCTTCGTCACTGAGCTTGCCCGTGCGCAGGTGGCCCTGGTCAATCCGGCCGATCGAGCCGACGATACGCACCGCCAGCTGAGAGGCCCCCATTTCCATCGAGAACACCGCCACCGGCAATTCTTCATGGAGCGCCACATGCTCGGCGATGTTGATGGCCAGCGAGGTCTTCCCCATGGAGGGACGCGCTGCCAGGATGATCAGGTCGCCGGCCTGCAGACCGGACGTCATTCGGTCAAGGTCGTAGAAGCCGGTGGGCACCCCGGTGATGTCATTGGGGTTGTCGGCCATCTCCTGGACCCGGTCCAGGAGTTCGACCACCAGAGAGCCCATGTCCTGGAAGCCCTCCTTCATCCGCGAGCCTTCCTCGCCGATGGCGAAGATCCTCTGCTCGGCTTCGTCCAGGATCTTCTCGACCGCCTTGCCCTTGGGGTTGAAGGCGGCAGTAGAAATCTCGTCGGAGGCACTGACCAATTTGCGCAGGATGGCCCGTTCGCGAACGATCTCCGCATAGCGCCGGATGTTGCCGGCGCTGGGCACGTACTGGGCCAGCGAGTTGAGGTAGGTAAGCCCGCCCACTTCCTCGGCCTTGCCCAGGCTGTGCAGCGC
>NZ_JARXAB010000152.1 GCF_029866045.1 Ramlibacter sp.
GGGTATGCGGTATGGGTGCAGCGGCGCCTATGCGGGGATGAGGAGCAGAGGTCGACAGGGGCCGTAGAGCGCGGCAGGTTTGAGGCCCGCAGGGCCGAGTTTGCCGCGCGTGCCCCTGGCGGCCGAGCACCGCAAGAAAGCCCGAAGGGCCCCCGCATCGAAGCCGCTGCGCCCGCACCGCATACCCGCCGCGCTCTGTGCCAAGGGCCAAGGGCCCAGGCAATGTCCAGAACTACAGAGCCCAGACGAAGGGCCCGAGGCGAAGGCGTCTCTGCATCGGCGTCCCGATCCAACGCCGGGACAAAGGGGTCACTTCTTGTTGAAGTAATCCGCTGGGTCTGGCGCCGACTGAGGAGCGGAATCGCCGCTGGGTCCGGAAGCGCCCGAGGCAGGCAGTTCGGCTGCTGGGGCCGGATCCTCGACCCGGATCTCCACGTTGTCGAGGTTGCCCGTTTCGGGCTTGTCGAGCATGCCGGTCACCAGCTCGGGGTAGAAGATCAGGATGCCCACCAGCAGCAATTGCAAGGCCACCCAGGGCAGCGCGCCCAGGTAGATGTCGGAGGTTTTGACCTCCTTGGGGGCCACGCCGCGCAGATAGAACAGCGCAAAGCCAAAGGGCGGGTGCATGAAGCTGGTCTGCATGTTCACGCAAATCAGCACGCCGAACCAGACCAGGTCGATGCCCAGCTTTTGCGCAATGGGCGCTAACAGCGGCACCACGATGAAGGCGATCTCGAAGAAGTCGAGGAAGAACGCCAGCACGAAAATCATGATGTTGACCACGATGAGGAAGGTCACCGCATCGTCCGCGCCTACCGAGATAAACAGGTGCTCAACCCATTTGCCGCCATCCACGCCCTGGAAGACCAGGGTGAACACGGTGGCACCGATCAGAATGAAGATCACCATCACGGTGACGTTCATCGTGTCTTTCATGCCGCCGTACAGCATGGACCAGTTCAGGCGCCTGTGCAGGGCCGCCAGGACCAGGGCCCCCAAAACGCCCATGGCGCCAGCCTCGGTGGGCGTGGCCAGTCCCATGAAGATGGTCCCCAGCACCACGAAGATGAGAGCAGACGAGGGCAGCACGCCCGCGGCCACCTTGCGCGCCAGCGCCCACCCGTGAAGCGTCCGCGCCTCTGGCGGCAGGCCAGGCATGGATTGAGGCCGCAGCCGGGACATCACGAAGATGAAGGTGGCAAAAATGAGCAACTGGGCGATGGAGGGCCCCACCGCGCCCAGGTACATGTCGCCCACCGACTTGCCCAGCTGGTCGGCCAACACGATCAGCACCAGCGAGGGCGGAATGACCTGGGTGATGGTGCCCGAGGCAGCAATGACGCCGGTGGCCAGGCGCATGTTGTAGCCGTAGCGCTGCATGATGGGCAGGGCAATCACCGCCATCGCAATGACCGACGCAGCCACCGTGCCGGTGATCGCGCCCAAAATGGCGCCCACCATGATGACGGCGTAGGCGAGGCCCCCGGGCACCTTGCCAAAGGCCTGGGCAAAGCCCTCGAGCAGGTCCTCCGCCAGCCCCGCCTTTTCCAGAATGGCGCCCATGAGCGTGAAGAAGGGAATCGACAGCAGCAGTTCGTTGCCGATGATGCCGAACACCCGGAACGGCAGGTTGGCCATGAACTGGGCCGGGAACAGACCGGCCTCGATGGCCACCAGGCCCGAGGCCAGACCCAGAGCGGCCAGCGAAAAAGCCACTGGCAAACCCAGCAGCAAAAAGACCACCAGCGCGGCGAACATCGCCGGGGCCATGATGTCAAAGAGGTTCATCTGTCGGCCTCTTACTGGAGCGGGCGCTCATAGTGGGTGTCCAGCGCGATCACGCCGCGCAGGGCCGCCACCCGCTTGATGACCTCAGAGACGCCCTGCAGCATGAGCAGGCCAAAACCCAGCGGCAGCAACAGCTTGACCGGCCAGCGGATCAGGCCGCCGGCGTTGGCCGAGATCTCGCCGATTTGCCAGGACTCGAGGAACCAGGGCCACGAGTACAGCACCATGAACCAGCAAAAGGGCATGAGAAAAGCGATCAGCCCGAACAGGTCCAGCCAGGTGCGCTGGCGGTCGCTCAGGCGACCATAGAACAGGTCGACCCGGATATGGCCGTTGGTGTTGAGCAGATGGGCGGCGCCCAGCAGCACGATGCCGCCAAACATGTACCACTGCAATTCCAGCCAGGCGTTGGAGGACATGTCAAAGATATAGCGGCTGAGTGCATTCAGGGCCGAGACCAGGGCGCAGATCAAAACCAGCCAGATGGCGACCACCGCGGCTCTTCGGCTGAGTTCATCGACCTGGCGGGCGAACTGGAGGAGGATCTTCACGGAGAGTCTTTCGACGAAGGGGCGAGTCAGAGGGGCGCCGTGGTGGAGGCGAAGCGCCGGCGCGAACACTAGCTCATGTAGCCTTTGATTTTAGCGATGGACCTGTCGAGGATCGCACCTGGCCCAGCAGCCACTGCCGGAACCGCCGCAGCGCGGCCGGCTCCAGCGCTTGCTCGGGGCAAACCAGGTAGTAGCCGCGTCCGGGTCGCCGCTCCCGGCAGGCGGGCACCAGGGTGCCGGCCGCCAATTCCTCCTGCACCAGCAGCGTGGGCATGAGCGCCACGCCCAGACCCGCGGCGGCGGCCGCCGCCTGCATGGAGAACTGCTCATAACGCGGTCCGGCCATGGCTGCTGGCGCGTCCACCCCCTCAGCCTCGAACCAGCGGCGCCAGTCCTCCGGGCGGGTAGACGGGTGCAGCAGCGGCAAGTCGGCCAAGGCCTGCGGCTTGAGCAGGCGGCCGGCCGGCAAGAAGGACGGGCTACACACCGGCACCACCTCCTCCACCAGCAGCAACTCGGCTCGGGTGCCAGCCCACTGCGCCACCTGCTCCGGGGTGCCAGCGAACAGGGCCGCGTCGAGGCCGGAGTCGGTAAAGAGAAACGGTCGGGTGCGAGTCTCCAAATGCACCTGCAGCCCGGGATGGGCCTGCGCCAGCCGCGGCAGGCGGGGGATCAGCCAACGGGTGGCAAAGGTGGGCACCGCACCCAGGGTGAGCGCCGCGCCCTCCCCCTGGCGGCCGATCACGTCCAGGGTGTCACGTTCGAGGCCGTCGAGCCGGGCCCGCACCTGGCGCGCGTAATCGGCGCCCGCCGGGGTGAGCACCATGCCGTGGCGGCTGCGGCGAAACAGGGCCAGGCCCAAAAAGGCCTCGAGCACCGCCACCTGGCGCGAGACGGCGCCCTGGGTCAGCGCCAGTTCCTGGGCGGCCCGGGTGTAGCTGCCGTGGCGGGCCGCGGCGTCGAAACAGGCCAGGGCCTGCAAAGAGGGAATCTTGCGTCGCATCGGAGACGGCCGGCCAGACGGGGCACGGGACCGACCGAGATACTATACAAGCTCATATCTGGCACAGGAATCATCGCTTGCCCTGCTGGGAGGCGACTCCTACGATTGCCGCACTTCATTCCTTCTTCGCACGAGACAAACCCATGAGCGCCAAAGCTACCTTCTCCTGGTCTGACCCCTTCCAGCTCGACGCCCAACTCACCGACGACGAGCGCCAGGTGCGCGAGGCGGCCCACGCCTATTGCCAGGAGCAACTGCTGCCCCGGGTGCAGATGGCCTTTCGCAATGAGCAGACCGACCCGGCCATCTTCCGCGAGATGGGGGCCCTTGGCCTGCTGGGCGTGACCATCCCCGAGCAATACGGCGGCGCCGGCCTCAATTACGTGGCCTACGGCCTGGTGGCCCGCGAGGTCGAGCGGGTCGACTCTGGCTACCGCTCGATGATGAGCGTGCAGTCCTCCCTGGTGATGCTGCCGATCAATGAGTTCGGTACCGAGGCCCAGAAGCAAAAGTACCTGCCCAAGCTTGCCACCGGCGAGTGGATCGGGTGCTTTGGCCTGACCGAGCCCGACCACGGCTCCGACCCAGGCAGCATGATCACCCGCGCCAAGAAGGTGCCCGGTGGTTACTCGATTTCGGGCGCCAAGATGTGGATCTCTAACAGCCCCATCGCCGACGTCTTTGTGGTCTGGGCCAAGGACGACGCAGGGTCGATCCGCGGCTTCGTGCTGGAAAAGGGCTGGAAGGGCCTGTCGGCTCCCGCCATCCACGGCAAGGTGGGCCTGCGCGCGTCCATCACCGGCGAGATCGTGATGGACGAGGTGTTCTGCCCCGAAGAGAACGCCTTCCCCGAGGTGCGCGGCCTGAAAGGCCCCTTCACCTGCCTGAACTCGGCCCGCTACGGCATCGCCTGGGGCGCGCTGGGCGCCGCCGAAGACTGCTACACCCGCGCCCGCCAGTACGTGCTGGACCGCCAGCAGTTTGGCCGCCCACTGGCCGCCAACCAGCTGATTCAAAAGAAGCTGGCCGACATGGTCACCGACATCAGCCTGGGCCTGCAAGGCTGCCTGCGCCTGGGCCGCATGAAGGACGAGGGCACCGCCTCGGTGGAGATCACCTCCATCCTCAAGCGCAACTCTTGCGGCAAGGCGCTGGACATCGCACGCGTGGCCCGCGACATGATGGGCGGCAACGGCATCAGCGACGAGTACGGCGTGGCCCGCCATCTGGTCAACCTCGAGGTGGTCAACACCTACGAGGGCACCCACGATGTGCACGCCCTGATCCTGGGCCGCGCCATCACCGGCATCGCCGCCTTCTCCAACTGACAGGGGCAGGGCACCATGAGCGCTTCTCCCGCCGCAGGGGAACCGGCAAGCGCCGCCCCACTCCGCTTGCTAGAGGGCGTGCGCGTCCTCGACCTCTCCCGTGTGCTGGCAGGCCCCTGGGCCGCGCAGCTACTCGCCGACTACGGCGCAGACGTGATCAAGGTCGAGAGGCCCGACACGGGTGACGACACCCGCGCCTGGGGCCCGCCCTGGTGGGACCAGGGCGGCGAGCCTGTTGGCGTCTACTTCCTCTGCGCCAACCGGGGCAAGCGCTCGGTGGCGATCGACATCGCTAGCCCGGAGGGTATTGCGCAGGTCAAGTCGCTGGCGACGGAAGCCGACGTGCTGGTCGAAAACTACAAGGTCGGCCAACTGGCCAAGTACGGCCTGGACGCCGCCAGCCTGCAAGCGCTCAACCCACGCCTGATTTACTGCTCGGTCACCGGCTACGGGCAAGACGGCCCCATGGCCCACAAGGCCGGCTACGACATGGCGGTGCAGGCCGAAGGCGGCCTCATGAGCATCACCGGCGAGCCGGGCGGCGAGCCGCAGAAAGTGGGCGTGGCCATCACCGACCTGATGACGGGCCTGTATGCCTCCACCGCCATCCTCGCCGCCCTGAACGAGCGTCACCGCACCGGGCGCGGCCGGGTGATCGACGCCGCCCTGTTCGATGTGCAAGTGGCCATGCTGGCCAACCAGGCCGGCAACCACCTGGTGGGCGGCCTGCGGCCCACCCGTATGGGCAATGCCCACCCCACCATCGTTCCCTACCAAGTCTTGCCCACCCTGGACGGGCACCTGGTGCTGGCTGTCGGTAACGATGGTCAGTTCACCCGCTTTTGTGAAGCTGCTGGCCATCCCCAACTTGCCCAGGATGTGCGATTTGCCACCAACCCGGCGCGGGTGCAGAACCGGGCGGCCCTCATTCCGCTGATTTCTGAATGGACCCGCACACGCAGCACTGCGGCCTGGGTCGACCTGTTGGGGCCCGCAGCCGTCCCCTGCGCCCCCATCCTCGAGGTGGCCGAGGTGATGGCGCACCCGCATGTCGCGGCGCGTGGCATGGTGGTGCCGGCTGACCCGGCCAGCGGCCGCCCCACCCTGGTGGCACAGCCCATGCGCTTTGACGGCCAGCGCCCGGCCTCGGTCCTCCCGCCGCCGGCCCTGGGCAGCACGCCAGACGCGCGCTGGCGCTCTGCGGACTAAGCGGGGACTGAGCGGCCACCAGGCGGGGCCTGAATACTCCCGCATGACATCCCGCGCCCTCTGCCCGGCGCCCGGCAGGCCGCGGGCGGCGGACAGAAGGCGGGCGGCCTCAGGCGCCACGGTTTGCCTTAATTTGTTCTATTGACAGAACAAATACGGCGCAGCAATATCAGAGGCAAAACCACCTTCGCTTCGCAAGCGCACGCCCCATGGAACTCTCCGACAAGTCCGCCCGCCAGCTTTACGCCGAAATCAAGGCCAACCCGACGCGCAAGCGTTTCGGCTTTGGCAAGGTGCCGGCCCTGATCAACATTGACCTGCAAAAGGCCTACACCTGCGTCGGCGAGTTCGCCACCGCCTACGAGACCGACCCCAAGCAGCTCGAGTACGTGAACCAGCTGGCCGAGTTGTTCAGGACCAAGGGCTTTCCCGTCATCTGGACCTATGTGGCCTACATGGACTCGGGCGAGGACTGCGGCATCTGGGGCACCCGCAGCAACACGCCCGACTCGCTGCAAAACATCAAGGTCGGTAGCCGACGCTCCGAGTTCGACGACCGCCTGCAGATTGACCGCAAGCGCGACATCATCATCAACAAGCGCATGGCCTCGGCCTTTTTCGAGACCAACCTGGGATCCATCTTCACCTTCCACGGCGTCGACACCTGCGTGGTGACCGGCGGCTCCACCTCGGGCTGCGTGCGCGCCACCGCGCTGGACAGCCTGCAGCGGTCCTTCCGCACCATCGTCCCCGAGGAGTGCGTGGCCGACAAGCACGAGTCCCCGCACTTCGCCAACCTCTACGACATGGCGATCAAGTACGCCGACGTGATCTCGGTCAAGGAGACCTTGGAGTCGGTGGCGAAGCTGCCGGGGAAAGTGATGGCATGAGCGCCGCGCCGAGCCGTCTCAAGCAAGCTCGCGCCCCCTCGGGGGGCAGCGAAGGACACGAAGTGCCGAGCGTGGGGGTCAAGAAATGAGCGCAACCACCGCTTCCAGTTCCGCAGCGCCGCCCCCCACCACCGCCCTGCGTGACCCGGGTCTCTACGACTACCTGCCCTGGAACGACCGCCCCACCATCCGCTGGCCCAATGGGGCGCGGGTGGCTTTCTGGGTGGCGCCCAACATCGAGTTCTACGAAATCGACCCGCCGCGCAACCCGGCGCGCGCAGCCTGGGGACGGCCCGCACCCGACGTGCAGAACTATGCCTATCGCGACTACGGCAACCGCGCCGGCTTCGCCCGTATGTTCGATGTGATGAACCAGTTGGGCGTGCGCGGCAGCGTCTCTCTCAACGTGGCAATGTGCGAGCACCACCCCGAAATCATCAAGACCTGCGCCGACGCCGACTGGGAGTTCTACTCCCACGGCACCTACAACACCCGCTACCTCATGGGCATGAATGAGGCGCAGGAGCGCGCGGTGATCCAGGACTCGATCGACACCATCAAAAAGCACACCGGCCAGAAGCTCGACGGCTGGCTGGCACCGGCCCTCACCTACACCGACCGCACCATGGACCTGGTGGCCGAGATGGGCCTGAGCTACGTCTGCGACCTGTTCCACGACGACCAGCCCGGGCCGGTAAAGGTGAAGCAGGGCAAGCTGACCAGCATGCCCTACTCGCTGGAGATGAACGACGTCATCGTCTACAACGTCAACCTGGTGCAGCCGCGCCGCTACGCCGACATCCTCAAACGCCAGTTCGACCGGCTTTACGCCGAGGGCGAGAAGAGCGGCACCGTGATGTGCATCCCCCTGCACCCCTACCTGGTGGGTCAGCCCTATCGCCTGGCCGCCTTCCAGGAGGCGCTCGAGTACATCACCGGCCACGACAAGGTCTGGGTGGCCACTGGCCGCGAGATTGCGAAGTACTACGCCGAGCACTACCACGAGGCCTTCACCCAGGCTGCGCACCCGGTGGGAGAAGCGCCATGAACAGCCCCTTCAATACCTCCGCCGGCGGACTGCCGGACGAGCACCTTCGCTATGCCAAGCGCGGCTACGGCATGGACCAGGACCGCTACGCCTGGTCGATGCTGGGCGAACGCAAGCCGGTGCAATGGCCCGGCGGGGCCCGCGTTGCCCTGTGGATCATCCCGGCGCTGGAGTGGTTTCCACTGAACATGAAGGGCGTGCCCTTCAAGCCGCCCGGCGCGATGCAGACCTCTTACCCCGATCTGCGTCACTACACCTTGCGTGACTACGGCAACCGGGTGGGCATCCACCGCATCATGCAGGTGCTGGACACACGCGGGCTCAAGGCCTCGGTCGCGGTCAATGCCGCAGTCGCCCGCCGCTACCCGGCCCTCATCAAGGAGTGCACCCGCCGCGGCTGGGAGGTCATTGCCAACGGCCTGGACATGGACCATCTGCATCACAGCGGCCTGTCGCTGGAGGCCGAGAAGCAACTGATCGAGCAGACCCTCTCCATCCTGCGCGACGCCAGCGCCCAACCGGTGCGCGGCTGGCTCTCGCCGGCCAAGTCGGAGTCCTTCCACACGCCTGATCTGGTAGCTGAGGCGGGCATTGACTACCTGTGCGACTGGGTCAACGACGACCTGCCCTACGCGTTCAAGACGGCGAGCCGGGCGATCCATGCGATGCCGCACCCGATCGACATCGACGACCACACCATCTTGGTTCAGAACCACCACAGCGAGGACGACTTTCGCGACGCCCTGATCGACCAGTTCAACTGGCTGTACCGCGAAGCGGGGCAGGCAGGCGGCCGGGTGATGGCGATCTCGCTGCACCCCTGGATCATTGGCCAGCCCTATCGCATTCGTGCGCTGGAAGAGGCCCTGGACCACATGCTGCGGCATGCGGGCGTGTGGTCCGCGACCGGCGCCGAGATCCTCGACGCCTGGAAGCGCCAGCAGGGCTGAGGCCCTTTTTGTGACCAGCGCCGGCGTGAACTCCTGGCAGCGTGTGCACCGGCCGGGCAACACACGGCCCGGTCAGCGCACCGCCG
Organism: Ramlibacter sp.; assembly: GCF_029866045.1. GTDB lineage: Bacteria > Pseudomonadota > Gammaproteobacteria > Burkholderiales > Burkholderiaceae_C > Ramlibacter. The sequence goes on from NZ_JARXAB010000152.1 coordinate 8,854, forward strand.
CTGCGCTGGCCGCCCTTCCCGCCACCTTGCCCGGTTCTGGTCTAAGCGCGCGGGGCCACTTCGGCCAGGTCGTTCCAGACGTCCTGGCGGCGAATGCGGCCCTCGGCCACCTCGAAGCGGTCGATGAAGCGAATGCCGGAAAAGGCGCGCCCGTCGAGCCACACGCCTTCGAGCGTGCCGGTGCAATAGACCACCGTGCCCTCCTCGCCCCAAACCTCGTCGAACCGTTCGAAATGCTTGCCTATCCGGGTGTAGCGGGTCTTGGCCCACGCGAGCAACTCGCTGAACTCTTTCATCGGCTTGCCGCCAGGGAAGACCATTTCGAAGCCGGGCGCCAGCAGCGCGCGGGCCTCATCGAGCTGCCGCGCCTGCATGAGTTCGAGGAACTGCCGCACCAAGGCGCTGGCATCGGGCAGCTCCGGCCCGCCCTGAGAGAACACCTTGCCATCGCGCTGGTAGGTGGCCGCCTCATTGACGAAGACGGTGGTACCTGCGTTCGCAGCGGCAATCACCGAGCGCACGCTGCGCGCCACCCGGCCCACCAGACGCGTGTGCGCCTCCTGGCTGTAGCCGGGCAAGAGGGTGATCGAGACGACAGGCATGGGAAGGCTCCTTTTCAAATGCAGCGCACGCATTGTGCCGGCCACATCAGCAGCCCGCGCAGGCATTCGGCAAAAAGACAAGAAGGCGCTGGGGCATGAATTCGGTCCACACGCCCGCCGTCGGCGGTGAAGCCAACCACCAGGCTGCCCTCCCGGTCATCCCCGGCGCCGACCGCATTGCGCACAGCCCGCTGCCCGCACGTGCCCCCCTGCGCTGGCCCGGCGGCGCGCGCGTGGCGCTGTGGGTGGCGCCCAATATCGAGCACTACGAGTACCTGCCGGAGAAGATCCGGGTGCGTAACCCGTGGCCGCGGGTGCCGCACCCCGACATCCTGGGCTACGGCCTGCGCGACTACGGCAACCGCGTTGGCGTGTGGCGGCTGATGGAAGTCTTCGACCGCCTCCGGCTGCCGGTGACCGTGTCGCTGTCGATGGCGGTGCTGGACATGTACCCCGACCTCGCCGAGGCGATGATGAAGCGCCAGTGGGAGTTCATGTCTCACGGCCTGTACAACACCCGCTACCACTGGAACCTCAGCGAGGCCGAGGAACGTGAGGCCATCGAGGAATGCCAGGCCATCCACTTGCGCCACACCGGAACGCGCCTGGCCGGCTGGTTCTCGCCTGCTGCCTCCAACACCCATCTCACGCCCGACCTGGTGGCAGAGAGCGGCATCCGCTACCTGTGTGACCTGTATCACGACGACCAGCCCACCCCCATCCGCGTGCGCCGTGGCACGCTGACCTCGCTGCCTTATTCGATGGAGATCAACGACAGCATCGCCTGGCG
>NZ_JARXAB010000114.1 GCF_029866045.1 Ramlibacter sp.
CAGCGTGGAGTGGCTGCGACCGCTGCGGTCCGGGGGCCGCTCCAGCCTGTGGGAGCAGGCCTTCTTCATCGACACCGGCGCAGTGGCCGACCGCGCCGCCAAGCTGCGCCTGTCCACCGGAGTGGGTACCGGGCTGCGCTATGCGAGTCCGGTGGGTCCCCTGCGGGCCGACCTGGCCTGGGCAGTGCAGCCGCGGCGGCTGCGCCTGCACCTGAGCGTGGGGGTGGTGTTTTGACCGCCCGCCGCCTGCTCATGGGCTTGCTGCTGCTGGTGGTGGGGGCCGCCCTTACCCTGGCTGCGCTCTGGATCTGGGCGGGCAGCGGGCAGTCGCTGCAATGGACCTGGAACCAGCTTGCGCCGGCTCATGGCCTGCAGGCCCAGGCGCTGCAGGGCTCGCTGCGCGAGGGCCTGCGGGCGCAGCGCCTGCGTTGGGTACTGGAGGACTGGGAGGTGGAGGCCGAGGACGTCGCCATCGCGTGGCGGCCGCAGGACCTGCCGACGCTGCGCGATCGGGGCCTGCTGCATGTGCCGCTGGCGCGCATTGGCACGCTGCGACTGACACCCCGCAAGCGCGGTGGCGCAGCAGCGCCTGGTGCGGGCCCTGCGCCGACAAGGCTGACCCTGCCCCTGAACCTGCAGGTCGACGAGGCCCGCCTCGGCCGCTTCGAGGTGGCCGGCGGCTGGGCGCTGCGCGACGTGGTGGCCCACTACACCTACGACGGCCAGCAGCACCAGGTGCAACTGCGCCAGGCCCGGGTGGCCCACGAGTCCCTGGGCACGCTAGACCTGCAGGGTCAGGTACGCCTCGGCGCACAGGCGCCCTTGCCACTGGACCTGCGGCTGCAAGGGCGCTGGGCCATGCAGACAGCGCCCCCTCCGCCATCACCCCAGGCGCTGGGGCTGGACATTCGTGCCAACGGACCCCTCGCGCTGCTGGACCTGCACCTGCTGCTGCGCGCGCCGCCCGTCGCAGGCGGGAGCGCCGGTGCCACATCCCCCGGGTCGGCGAGCGCGCCACAGGCCGAGGTGCGAGCACGAGTCGCGCCCTGGTCGCAGCCGCGCTGGCAGTCGATCGACGGACGGCTCGCGGCCCTGGACCTGGCAGCCTGGTGGCCGAAGGCACCGCGCACCCGGCTCAGCGGCCGCTTCTCTCTCGCGCCGCCCGCAAGCGCGCCAGGCCCGGGGCCCGATGCGCCAACGCCACCGGGCGCGGGCGGTAAGCCTGCCTCGCTGCAGCTGGATATGGACAATGCGATTCCCGGGCCATGGTCCGAGGGCCGCCTGCCACTGGCCCGGCTCGAGGGTCAGGCCGACCTCGACGCCAACCTGCTGCGTGCGCTGCGCCTGCAGATGGACGTGAACCGCAGCACCCGCTGGCAGTTGCAACTGCAGGCGCCGGTACGCTGGCGGCGCGAGGCCGACGGCCGCTTGACCCTGGGGCCCGGGGCGTTGCTGTTTGACGGGCTGCCAGTCCGCCTGGCCTGGGACGGCCTGCAGTGGGGTCGGGGGGAATGGGCTGCGCAGGCCCACCTGAGCGGCCTGCCGCTGGCCTGGGCGGTGCAGGGTCTGGGCATCCTGCCGGCCGGTTGGCGCCTGCGCGGCAACCTGGAAGCCGACCTGAGGATGTCGGGTACCGGTGCTCAGGCACGCTGGGACGGCGCCCTGCGCGCCGATGAACTGGCGCTGCGCTCGGTGGTCGACGGCATTGACCTGCACAGCGGAAGCCTACGCGCGCGGCTGGTAGGGCGAGATCTGTTCATCGACGACCTGCAGCTGCTCGGGCTGGACACGCCCGGCACGCCCGGCAGCGGCGGTCGCCTGCAGGCCCGCGCGCAGGGGCGGTGGCTGCCGGCAGGTGGCTGGTCACTCGCCATCGACGCCAACTTGGCGCAGCTACGGGCCAGCCTGCGCCCCGACCGGCTCGTCACCGTCTCGGGCCAAGCGCGCGCCGAGCTTGCGAGCCGGACGCCGCTGCGGCTGCACGCTGACCTGCGGGTCGACCAAGCCCGCATCACCCTGCCCGATCGTGCGTCGCCGCGACTGGGCGTGGATGTCGTGGTCCGCGGGCGTCCTGCGGATGCCCCCGAGACCGCTGTGCCTGTGCAACTGCAGGCGCGGGTCGACCTGGGACCCGACTTCCAGGTCCGGGGCAAAGGCCTGGAGGCCCAGGCCCGGGGCCGACTCAACGCCAGCGGAGGCGTCACCCTCGGCACGCTGCGCCTGGACGGCCAAGTAGACCTCGCCAGCGGCCGCTACCAGGCCTTCGGCCAGCGCCTGCGGCTGGAGCGGGCCTTGCTTCGGTTCACCGGCGCTCCGCTGAACCCGGCGCTCGACCTACTGGCCCTGCGCCCCACATCGCCAAGCGAGACCCAGCAAGTGGGGGTGCAGGTGAGCGGACAGGCCCTGAGCCCGCGGGTGCGGCTGTGGTCCGACCCGGCACTGCCCGAGGCGCAGGCTCTGTCATGGCTGGCCCTGGGACAGGGCAGCGCCGCGGGCGGTGTCGAGACCGCGCTGCTCGAGGACCTGGCGGTCACCCTGCTCAGTCGCCGCGCGGGACTGGGCGGCGGCACCCTGGCCCAGCGCCTCGGTCTGGACGAACTGGGGGTGCGCCAGGGCAGCGCATCGGGCGTCGGGGGTGGGGCTGGCGGCGGCCAGAGTGGCACGCAGGCGGGCGCAAGCGGCGGCGGCGGGGCGCAGGCCTCCGGCTCCGCGCTCCAGGGCGCAACCCTGGCGGTGGGCAAGCGGTTGGCCCGCGACCTCTACGCCGTCTACGAGCGCGGACTTTCGGGGGTGCTTGGCACGCTGCGGGTGTTCTACGACATCAATCGCCGGCTGCAGCTGCGCCTGGAGGCGGGCGACAGCAACGGCGCAGACCTCGTCTACACAGTGCGGATCGAATGAGGACGGCCCGGGGATCGATGTAACAATCGAGCGCTGTGGAACGCCTCTTCGAGCCCCTCTCCGGCGCCGCGCGCCAGGGCGCCCTGGCCGCCCTTCCCCAAGTGACTCAAGTGCCCCTCGCGCCGCCATTTTCACCCCCGCTCGGGCAGCCACCCGGGCAGCCATTTGCCCAGCCGTTCGCGCAACCATTCGCTGTTGCGCCCGGCCACTTCGACGAGTTGCGCGGACTCGCCGCCCAGCCTGGAGGCGCCACGCCGGGCTGGTCGCGTTTTTTCGACAGCCTGGGCCAGACCAGCCCGGGTGACCTGAACCAGCGCAGCCAGTTGCTGGCCCGCCAGGTCCGCGACAACGGCATCACCTACAACGTCTACGCTGACGCGTCCGGCCCGCAGCGGCCGTGGTCGGTCGACCTCTTCCCGCTGCTGATCGAACCCGAGGCCTGGCGGCGCATCGAGTCCGGCGTGGTGCAACGCATGCGGGTGCTCGAGAGCGTCATGGCCGACATCTACGGCCCCCAGCGCCTGATTGCGGGCAACCTGCTGCCGCCCGCCCTGGTGCATGGGCACCCGGGCTATCTGCGCAGCATGCGCGGGGCCACCCCGGCAGGCGGCCGCTTCCTGCACATTGCCGCCTTCGACCTGGCGCGCGGCACAGAGGGACTCTGGTGGGTCGTTTCGCAGCGTACGCAGGCACCCTCCGGCCTGGGCTATTTGCTGGAAAACCGCAGCCTGGTCTCGCGCCTGTTCCCCGAGGCCTACCGCGCGCTACGGGTCCAGCGCCTCGCCGCGAGCTACCGCACCCTGGTCGACAGCCTGCGAGCCAGGGCTCCGACCCGCGGCGAGGAGCCCCGCATCGCGCTGCTCACCCCCGGCCCCTACAACGAGACTTACTTCGAGCACGCCTACCTGGCCCGCTACCTGGGCCTCACGCTGGTCGAGGGCGGCGACCTCACCGTGCGCGGCGAGCGCCTTTATCTCAAGACCTTGCGCGGTCTCGAGCCGGTGCATGGCCTGCTCAAACGCCTGGACGATGAGTTCCTCGACCCGCTGGAGTTGCGCGCCGACTCGCAGCTGGGCGTGCCCGGGCTGATGCAGGCCGTGCGCGCCGGCAATCTGCTGGTGGCCAACGCGCCCGGGTCGGCGGTGCTCGAGTCACCCGCGCTCCTAGGCTTCCTGCCGGCCCTGTCGGAGCACCTCCTGGGCGAGCCCCTGTCGCTGCCCTCCCTGCCCACTTGGTGGTGCGGCGAGCGCGCCGCGCTCGAGTCGGTGCTGCCCGAACTGGCGCGCAACGTGATCAAGCCCACCTATGGCGCGCCCGGCTCGACCACCGTCCTGGGCCGGGCGCTCACCCGCCGGGGCCTGGACGAGTGGGCGGGCCGGCTGACACGCGAGCCCGACGACTACACCGTGCAGGCGTATCTGCCGCTTTCGCAGATGCCCACCTGGGACGGCCGCCGTCTGGCACCGCGCTCACTGCTGCTGCGGGTGTTCGCCATGACCGACGGCGCAGGCGGCTGGCAGGTGCTGCCCGGTGGTCTCACCCGGCTGGCCGGCGCCAGCGAGCAGATTGCCTCGATGCAGCGAGGGGGCAGCAGCGTGGACACCTGGGTGCTGGGTGAAGACTTCAGCGTAGACCCTGGCGCGGAAAGCGACCCGAACACCGAAGATGAAGTCGCCCCGGCGGCCCGTGGCCATGAGGAGATCGAAGCTCTGTCGCCCACGCCAGGGCCAGCCCCGGTCCCGAGCAGCCGCGCCGCTGAAAACCTCTTCTGGCTGGGGCGCTACCTCGAGCGGCTCGCCCACCGCCTGCGTCAGGCCCAGACCAACGGCACCGTGGTGGACGAAGACGCCCAGCGACACGACCTAGTGGCGATGCGGCAGGCCGCCTCTGCGGTGCGCGATCGGCTGTCCCCTGTGCAATGGCAACGCATTCAAAAGGGAGAGGATCTCCCTTCACTAGAGGATTTGATTCGCGACCTGGCTGGACGCCAAGACGAGGACGAGGGCTGGCGCCTGCTGGCCACCGGCCAGGCCATCGAGCGCATGGCCTCGCAGCCGGACATCGCCCATCTGGCCTGGCGGCTCTCCGACGACCTGAGCACGCGCCTGTTCACCCATTCCGACGACGCCCGCTACCGGGTCGGCGCCTGACGCGGGGCCTTCTCATGCGACTGCATGTCGTCCACGAAACGCACTACGCGTATGCGCCGGCGGTGAAGACCGCCCAGCACCAAACCCACCTGGTGCCTGCCACCCTGCCTTGCCAGCGGCTGGTGTCGCACCGGCTCACCATCGACCCGGAGCCCGCCCAGCGCCGCGTGTTCACCGACGGCTGGGGCAATGGCGGTTGCTTTTTCAGCCTGCAGGCTTCGCACGACCAATTGCGTGTGGTGGCCGAGAGCCTGGTCGAGACGCTGCCGCGCCGGCAGCCAACCAGTACCATCACCTGGGAGGCCGCGCGCGAGCGCATGCGCTATCACCGCGCGGCGCACTGGGACCCGGCCACGGAGTTTCTCTTTGCCTCGCCCTACGTACCACGGCATGAGGACTTCATTGCCTACGGCCGGCCGAGTTTCACCCCGGGCCGGCCGCTGCTCGAAGCCGCGCAGGACCTGATGCAGCGCATTCACACAGAGTTCGCCTACCGGCCCCAGGCCACCGACGCCAGTACCCCGGCGCGGCAGGCCCTGGCGATGCGTCAGGGCGTGTGCCAGGATTTCGCGCAGGTCATGGTGGGCTGCCTGCGCAGCCTGGGCATTCCGGCGCGCTATGTCAGCGGCTACCTGCTCACCGAGCCCCTGCCGGGCCAACCGCGCCTGGTGGGAGCCGACGCCTCCCACGCCTGGGCCTCGGTCTACTTGCCCGCCGAAGCAGGAAAGGCAGGAGACGGCGGAGCGGGTGGCACCTGGGCCGACCTCGACCCGACCAACAACCGAGCGCCGGGCGAAGACTATGTCACCCTCGCCATTGGCCGCGACTACGGCGACATCGCCCCGGTGCGCGGGGTGATCCACGGGGGCGACCACACACTGCGCGTCGCGGTCACGGTCACGCCGGTGCTGCAATCCTAAAATCACCTGATCACACCCACCGACAGAGAGAACAACGCATGTCTGCCATCGCCGCCAAGCTCCAGGAACTGAACATCACCCTGCCCCCGGTCTCGGTGCCGGCCGCAGCCTATGTGCCCTTTGTGCGCACCGGCAACCTCGTCTTCCTCTCGGGCCACATTGCCAAGAAGGACGGCCAGGTCTGGGTCGGGCAATTGGGCAAGACCCTGGCCACCGAAGAAGGCAAGGCCGCGGCGCGCGCGGTGGCCATCGACCTCCTGGGCACGCTGCAGGTGGCTGCCGGCGGCCTGGACAAGGTCACGCGTATCGTCAAGGTGATGAGCCTGGTCAATTCGGCGCCTGATTTCACCGAGCACCACCTGGTCACCAACGGCTGCAGCGAGCTCTTGGGTCAGGTCTTCGGCGACAAGGGTGCGCATGCGCGCAGCGCCTTTGGCGTGGCACAAATCCCGATGGGGGCTTGCGTGGAAATTGAATTGATCGCCGAGATCGGCTGAGCCAGCCAAACGTCATCCGCGGCGGACGTGGCGGAAGCAACGCTCAGGGCCTGACCCGCTTTGCCCGGGTGACGCTTATTCGACCCGGACCACCGCCACCGGCTTGAACCCCAAATCGGCCGCCTTGCCCTTACGTCCGCGACCTGCCTTGGCGTTATTGAGTGAGCGGATCTCGAGTTGCTCCTCGCGCTCCTTGCCGCCGCGGCCGATGCCAGTAATGCGGATGCTGCGGGTGTAGGCCGCAGCGCCAGCGAGGGTGTCCTTGGCCTCGAGGTCAATCAGCATCAGACCGCGGCCGCCCTTGGGCTGCACTTTGAGCTCGCTGATCTCGAAGGTGAGGATACGGCCACCGACGGAGGCGCAGGCCACATGGGTGGCTGGCAGATGGAGGGGCTGGGGCGCAGCCCCGGCAGGCACCGCCCCCGCAGGCAATGCAGCGTTGGCCAGGGACGGCCGGCATACCGTCTCGCCCTCGCCGCAGCTGATAAAGCTCTTGCCCCCACGCTGGCGCGAGCTCATGTCCTCTACCGTGGCCAGGAAACCGTAGCCGCCGCTGTTGGACAACAACAGAAAGGTGCCGCCATGGCCGGCGAAATAGTGCAGCACCTGGGTGCCGGCCTCGAGTTCGATGAAGCTGGTGACCGGCTGGCCGTCTCCGCGTGCACCGGGCAGCAAGGCAACCGGTACCGAGTAGATGCGGCCGTTGCTACCGAAGGCGAGCAGGGTGTCGACCGTGCGGCACTCGAAAGTGGCGTACAGGCCATCGCCCGCCTTGAAGGCAAAGCCGGCGGCGTCGTGGCCGTGGCCTTGGCGGGCGCGCGCCCAGCCTTTTTCCGAAATGACCACCGTCACCGGCTCGTCGACCACCTTGATCTCGGCCACGGCCTTCTTCTCGGTCTGGATCAGCGTGCGGCGCGCGTCGGCAAACTGCTTGGTGTCAGCCTCGATCTCCTTGACCATGAGCCGGCGCAGGGCGGTGGGGTTGCCCAGGATCTCTTCCAGCCGGGACTGCTCCTCGCGCAGGCCTTTGAGCTCCTGCTCGATCTTGATCGCTTCGAGTCGCGCCAGTTGGCGCAGGCGGATTTCGAGAATGTCCTCGGCCTGGCGCTCACTCAGACGAAAGCGCGCGATCAGGGCCGCCTTGGGCTCGTCGCTCGCCCGGATGATGGCGATGACCTCGTCGATATTGAGCAGGACGATCTGCCGGCCTTCGAGAATGTGAATGCGGTCCAGCACCTTGTCCAGGCGGTGCTGCGAGCGCCGCTCGATGGTGCGCTGGCGGAAGGTGATCCACTCCTCGAGCATCTGCCGCAGGGACTTTTGCACCGGCCGGCCGTCGAGGCCGACCATGGTCATGTTGATCGGCGCGGAGTTTTCCAGGCTGGTGTGGGCGAGCAGCGTGGTGATGAGTTCCTGCTGCTCGATGCGGCTGGTCTTGGGCTCGAAGACAAGGCGCACCGCCGCGTCCTTGCTGGACTCGTCGCGCACCGCGTCGAGCACCGCCAGCACTGTCTGCTTGAGTTGCTGCTGATCCTGGCTCAGGGCCTTTTTGCCCGCCTTGACCTTGGGGTTGGTGAGCTCCTCGATCTCTTCGAGCACTTTTTGCGAACTCACGCCCGGGGGCAGCTCGTGCACCACCAACTGCCACTGGCCGCGGGCCAGGTCTTCGATGGTCCAGCGCGCGCGCACCTTGAGCGAGCCGCGTCCGCTGCGGTAGGCGTCGGCGATGTCGCCAGCCGGCGAAATGATCTGTCCGCCGCCGGGGTAATCAGGGCCGGGCACCAGGGCGAACAGCTCCTCGTCAGAGAGCTTGTTGTTTTTGACCAGGGCCACGCAGGCCTCGGCCACCTCGCGCAGGTTGTGCGAAGGGATCTCGGTGGCCAGGCCAACGGCAATACCGCTGGCGCCATTGAGCAGGGTGAAGGGCAAGCGCGCGGGCAGCTGCGAGGGCTCCTCGGTGCTGCCGTCGTAATTGGGCGTGAAGTCGACCGTGCCCTCGTCGATCTCGTCGAGCAGCAGCGTGGTGATTCTGGCGAGGCGGGCCTCGGTGTAGCGCATGGCGGCCGCGCCGTCGCCATCGCGGCTGCCGAAGTTGCCCTGGCCATCGATCAGTGGGTAGCGCTGCGAAAAATCTTGTGCCATGCGCACCAGGGCGTCGTAGGCCGCCTGGTCGCCGTGCGGGTGAAAGCGGCCCAGCACATCACCCACCACCCGCGCGCTCTTGACCGGCTTGGCGCCGGCGTTGCCGGAAAAGCCCAGGCCCATGCGGGACATCGAATAAAGAATGCGCCGCTGCACCGGCTTTTGGCCGTCGGCCACGTCGGGCAGGGCGCGGCCTTTGACCACGCTCAGGGCGTATTCCAGGTAGGCGCGCTGGGCGTAGGTGGCCAGGTCCAGCTGGGAGTCGTCCCCGCCTTCGGCGGCGAGGGAAATCAGGTCTTGCTCCATGGGGGCTCAGTTCTCGGATTCAATTCGGGGAAATCGACGGGGCCGGCAGTGTCGGGGGCGGCAGCATCAGGGGCGTGTTGCCCAGCGAGTTCGCCAGCGAAG
>NZ_JARXAB010000037.1 GCF_029866045.1 Ramlibacter sp.
GAGCACGATGTGCAGGTGATCGTGACCGAGCAGGGCCTGGCCGACCTGCGGGGCCTGGCGCCCACCCAGCGGGCGGCCTTGGTCATTGAGCGCTGCGCCCACCCGGCCTACCGGGATCGGCTGCACGACTACCTGGCACGGGCCCGCAAAGAGGGGGGGCAGCACACGCCCCACCTGCTGGGCGAGGCGCTGGGCTGGCACGCCAACTACGTGCGCAGCGGCAAGATGTGAGCCCTCAGTGGCTGGCCCGGCGCAGGTCTGCCAGCCGCTCGGCCACCTCGTCACGGTCCAGGGCATCTTCGGCATGGTCTAGGTAGACCTGCAGGTCTTTGGCAGCCTGTGCAGTCTGCCCCCGCTGCGCGTGCAACAGACCCCGGTCCCGGTACTCGGGCCAGGCGTCCGGCAGGAGCACCAACAAGCGCTCCTGCACCGCCAGCTGGCGATCGACGTCCTGGTCGCTGCGGTGGATTTCCTTGAGGTTGCGCAGCATCCGGGCCAGGATGTCGCGGGGCGATGCCGACTGCAGGTAAAGCCCCAGAGGCACCTCAAATTCACCTACCAGGCCGGAATGGCGCTTGTAGGGTTCGAGCCGTTCTGACAACTCCTCGGCCGAGAGCGAGTGACCGCTGAACGGGTCCATGACCACCTGCCCCTTCGGCAATTGCACCTTGACCATGAAATGGCCCGGAAAGCACACGCCCTGCGCCTTGAGACCCAGCCCCCGGGCCAGCTCCAGCCACACCACCGCCAGCGAGATCTGGATACCGCGCCGGGAACGCAGCACCACATGGAGGTAGCTGTTGTCGGGGTCGGTGTAGTCGTTGAAGTTGCCGCCGAAGACCAGATCCTGGAAGAAAAACTGGTTCAGGATTCGGAGACGGTGCAGTTGGGAGGCGTCGGCCGGGAGGCGGCGACGGACCCGCTCGAGCAGGGCGTCCGCCTCGATCAGCACTTGCTGCACATCGAGCTCGGGGTATTCGTCCTGGGCCAGGCTCGCCGCGGCTTCGAGCAGGGGAATGTCGTCGTTTCCGGCAACCAGGGCGCGGAAGTAATTCAGCGGGCTCGGCGCCTCAAATTGCAAGGGCATGCGGCCTTTTTAGCCGCCGGCTCGGGGTGCCGTCAAGTCAGCGGCGCACGATCGCGCGAATGTCCATGCCGGCCAGGCGCAGGGTCGCGAAGTACGAGAAGACGGCCAGGGCCAGAACGCCAGCCAGCCAGAGCAGCCGCTGGCCAGGGTCGCTGCGCAGGGCCACCCAGTCGGCCTGCTGGCCGCACCAGAACAGCACCATCCCCATCAGGGCGGTAGCGAGCAACACCTGCGCCAGCAGCCGGCCCCAGCCGGCCGAGGGCCGCCAGCTGCCGCGGCGCAACAGGCCGATCAGCAGCCAGCCGGCGTTGACCATGGCACCCAGGCCAATCGACAGGGCCAGGCCGGCATGGGCGAGCCAGGGCACCAGGGCCAGGTTCATCAGCTGGGTCAGCACGAGCACCACGATGGCAATGCGCACGGGCGTGCGGATATCCTGGTTGGCGTAGTAGCCCGGCGCCAGCACCTTGACTGCCACCAGCCCCAGCAGGCCCACACCGTAGCCGGCCAGCGCCAGCGAGACCTGGGCCACGTCGCGGTCGGTGAAGGCCCCGTAGTGAAACAAGGTGGCCACCAGCGGCTGCGCAAACACCAGCAGGGCGACCGAGCAGGGCAGCGCCAGCAGCACCACCAGGCGCAGGCCCCAATCGAGCATGCCGGAATAGCGCTCAGTGTCCTGGGCCGCGTGGGCGGCGGCCAGTTGCGGCATGAGCACCACCCCCAGGGCCACGCCCAGCAGCGCGGTGGGGAACTCCATCAACCGGTCGGCATAACTGAGCCAGGTGACGCTGCCGGCCGGCAACCAGGAGGCGATCTGGGTGTTGATCATGAGCGAGATCTGGGCCACCCCCACCCCCAGCAGGGCCGGGGCCATCATCCGGGCCACCTGCCGGGTACCCGGCTCGCGCCAGGCGGCGCGCAGGCGGCCCAGGCCCAGGCCGATCCGGGGCAGGTAGCCGGTGCGCCGCAGCACCGGCACTTGCACAGCCAGCTGCAACAAGCCACCGACCATCACGCCCGCGGCCACCGCGTAGATGGGCTCGAACCCCCAGCGCTCGAAGGCCGGCGCCCCGAGCCAGGCGGCGGCGATCATGCAGACATTGAGCAGCACCGGGGTGGCGGCCGGCACGGCGTAGCGCTTCCAGGTATTGAGAATGCCGGCGGCCAAGGCCACCATGGACATGAAGCCGATGTAGGGGAACATCCAGCGGGTCATGAAAACCGCGGCCTCCATCGACTGCGGGTCTTTCTGGAAGCCGCTGGCCAGGAGCCACACCAGCACGGGTGCACCGGCCACGCCCAGGACGCAGGTGAACACCAGGGCCCAGGCCAGTACCGTGGCCACGCTGTCGATCAGGGCGTGGGTGGCGGCCTCGCCGTCGCGCTCCTTGACATGGGCCAAGGCCGGCACAAAGGCCTGACTGAAGGCGCCCTCGGCAAAGAGGCGCCGAAACAGATTGGGGATGCGGAAGGCGACGTTGAAGGCGTCGGTCAGCCCCGAAGCGCCGAAGGTGGACGCCATGAGCAGGTCGCGCACCAAGCCGGTGACTCGGGAGGCCAGGGTCAGCAGCGAGACGGTGGAGGCGGCTTTGAGAAGGCTCACGGCCCAAGTTTAGGGCCTGGCGCGGCCCTGCCGGAGGCCTCCGGCCCCCTGGGCCGCCCCCGGTCGGGGCCCACTGGACCATCGGCTACACTAGAGGGCTTTGCTGGCATCATCCTCAAACCCAAAGGATCAAAACCATGGCTTCAGCCAAACCCAAGAAAAAGAACCCGCGCCTGGCGTCGGGCCGTAAGCGCGTCCGCCAAGACGTCAAACTCAACGCCGCGAACACCTCGCTGCGCTCCAAGTACCGCACCGCGGTCAAGAACGTCGAGAAGGCGGTTGTCGCTGGCGACAAGGCCAAGGCGACCGAGTTGTTTGCCAAGGCCCAGTCCGTGCTGGACTCGGTGGCCGACAAGCAGATCTTCCACAAGAACAAGGCAGCGCGCGACAAGAGCCGCCTGTCCGCCAAGGTCAAGGCCCTGACCGCGGCCGCGGCTTAATCGCCGCAATCAGCAACCCCGCACGGGGCAGGCACACTCCGAAAGAGACGCCCGCCCTGCCGTTTGAAACGGGTGCGCTGCCATCAAAGAGAGAAACCGCCTTCGGGCGGTTTTTTCTTGGGCGCGATCGCCGCAAAGATTGGCCCGATGACCGACGTCACGAACGCCGTGACCCCAGAGGCCATGGCCATGCGCACCATGACGATGGTTCTTACTTTCGAGGCGCCTCTGGAATCAGGCAAGCCTCGCCCACCTGCAGGTCGTTGTCGCGGGCGAAGTTCATCACGAAGTCCCAGGCCATGGGTTCGTAGTCACGCAGTTCGAAATTGACCACCACGCACTTGGTGCCGCCGATGACGGTGGGAACGCACCAAGGGGAATAACTCAGGTGGCTGCCCGGCTGTACCCCGCCAGGGCGAAATTGGCTCATCACCCCTGCCAGGCGCTCGGCCCAGTCGCTCGGACGAAAAGTCTTTCCCTGGCTGGTAATGCCCTGAATGAAGACCTCTTTGGGGTTGTTGGAGACCATGAATGCAGTCGCGTAATGAGCGGGGTAACGCCTGACGGGAGAGGGAGCGGCCAGCATGGGGATCACTCATGCGGCAGTGCACAACTATTGTATCTTATATAAGAGTTGAGGGCCTATGCCGGGCGGCGAGGCGCCGCCAAAATGGTGTCGCGAAACCAGCACTTCATGTGCCTAAAATCGCCACTCCGCGGCTCCATCCCTGGGGCCGTCTTTATTTGCAACGTCCATTCACACTCCGAGGATCCAGATGGCTCTGATCGAGGCCGCGTCGCCGCACGTCATGAACACCTACGGGCGGGTGCCCATCGCCCTGTCGCACGGCCAGGGCCTGCGCGTGTGGGACGTCAACGGCAAACAATACCTGGACGCCTTGGGGGGCATTGCGGTCAATACCCTGGGCCACAACCACGCCAAACTGGTGCCCGCGCTACAAGACCAACTCACCAAGTTGATCCACACCAGCAACTACTACCACATCCCCCTGCAGGAGCAGCTCGCCGCCAAGCTGGTCGGGCTCTCAGGCATGACCAATGCCTTTTTCTGCAACTCGGGCCTGGAGGCCAACGAGGCCGCCATCAAGCTGGCGCGCAAATTCGGCCATGACAAAGGCATCGCCCACCCGCAGATCGTCGTCTACGACAACGCCTTCCACGGTCGCAGCCTGGCCACACTCTCGGCCACCGGCAACCCCAAGCACCAGAAGGGCTTCGAGCCTCTGGTTCCAGGGTTCATCCGCGTCCCGCTCAACGACATCGCCGCACTGGAAAAAGCCACCGCTGGCAACCCCAACGTCGTGGCGGTGTTCTTCGAAGCCATCCAGGGCGAGGGCGGGGTCAACCCCTTCCGCGTCGAGTACATGCAGCAACTTCGCAAACTCTGCGATGAGCGCGGCTGGCTGATGATGGTCGACGAGGTGCAGTGCGGCATGGGCCACACCGGGAAGTGGTTCGCCCACCAGTGGGCTGGCATCGGGCCCGTCGTGTTGCCCCGGGCCTTGGGCCTGGGCTGTGGCGTGCCGTTTGGCGGGGTGCGGGCCGGCCCGCGCGCGGCGGCCATTTTTCAACCGGGCAACCACGGCACCACCTTCGGCGGCAACCCGCTGGCCATGCGCGCCGGTGTGGAAACCATCCGCATCATGGAGGAGGACGGCCTGCTGGAAAACGCGGCCGGGGTCGGTGCGCACCTCAAGGGCGCGCTCGAAACCGCTCTCAAGGGCGTGGCCGGCGTGAAGGATATCCGCGGTCAGGGCCTGATGCTGGGCGTGGAATTGACCAAGCCCTGCGGCGACCTGGTGCTGCGCGCAGCGGCTGCCGGCCTGCTGCTGTCGGTCACCGCCGACACGGTGGTGCGCCTGGTGCCGTCCCTCATCCTCACCGAGGCCGAGGCCGACGAGATCGTGACCATCTTGGTGCCGCTCATCACCGCCTTCCTGGCCGAATAAGCCAGACAGCGAACCAGCGAACACGCAAAGCGAGCCCCTATGGCCATCCGCCACTACCTGCAGTTCTCCGATTTCACTGCCGAGGAGTACGCCTGGCTCTTTGAGCGCGCCGCCATCATCAAGCGCAAGTTCAAGGCCTACGAAAAGTACCAGCCGCTGACCGACCGCACGCTGGCCATGATTTTCGAAAAGGCATCGACCCGTACCCGGGTGAGCTTTGAGGCGGGCATGTACCAGATGGGCGGCTCGGTGGTGCATCTGACCACCGGCGACAGCCAGCTCGGACGCTCCGAGCCGATCGAAGACTCGGCCCGCGTCATCAGCCGCATGGTCGATCTGGTGATGATCCGCACCTTCGGCCAGGACAAGATCGAGCGCTTCGCGTCGCACTCGCGGGTACCGGTCATCAACGGGTTAACCAACGAATTTCACCCCTGCCAGATCCTGGCCGACCTGTTCACCTACATGGAGCACCGCTGCCTGGACGGACAGGGCCGCCCGAGTCTGGACCGCCTGCGCGGCAAGGTGGTGGCATGGGTGGGCGACGGCAACAACATGGCCAACACCTGGCTGCAGGCCGCCGACCTGCTCGGGTTCACCGTGCACGTGAGCACACCCAGCGGCTACGAAGTGGACCAGGGCGTCGCAGGTGTGCGCAGCAGCGAGAGCTATCGGGTGTTCCAAGACCCCCGTGAGGCCTGCGTAGGCGCCGACCTCGTCACCACCGACGTCTGGACCAGCATGGGCTACGAGGCCGAGAACGAGGCCCGCCGCAAGGCCTTCGCCGACTGGAGCGTCACGCCGGACTTGATGTCCCTGGCCAAGCCCGACGCGCTCTTCATGCACTGCCTGCCGGCCCACCGGGGCGAGGAAGTCGATGCAGAGGTCATCGACGGCCCGCAGTCCGTCGTTTGGGATGAGGCGGAGAATAGGATGCATGTCCAGAAGGCGCTGATGGAATTCCTGCTGCTCGGCAAAGTCTGAGCCTCGCAGGCGAGACAGCCCCCCCCAATCCGCCCACCGCGCCCTCCAACGCCATGGCTGGCACCGACTCCCAGCACCCCTGCCTCTCCTGCGGCGCCTGCTGCGCCAGCTTCCGGGTCGACTTCTCCGTCCACGAACTCGATGAGCAGGGAGGCCGTGTTCCCTCGGGCCTCGCGGCTGAAGTCACCGAGCACACCTGCCGTATGCGCGGCACCGACCATGCCTCGCCCCGTTGCGCCGCCCTCACTGGCCAGGTGCGCGGGAAGGTGGCCTGCGGCATCTATGAATGGCGGCCCTCCCCGTGCCGGGAGTTTGCCGAAGGCAGCGACGCCTGCCAGCGGGCGCGGGCCCGGCACGGGCTGGCACCGTTGGAATCCGCCTTTTGAGTCGGCCGCAGGACCTCACCCGCGGCGCTTGACGGGACCATCGGTCCGATTCGCGCGAGGCTCAGCCGCCGTACAACCAAGGCAGGTCCATGATGCGCGCCCCAAGACTCCGCAGGGCCAGGTCGCGGCCCAGACGCAGGGGACCGCTGGCATGGAAGATGGTGCCATTGCGCAGCGACCGGCGCTGCACACGGGCCACGCGCTGCCAACGCGCCAGGGCATAGTTTTGCAAGGCCTGGGGAACGTCGGCGATACGCGCGCTGACCAGGGCCAGCGATCGCCCGAGTTCATCCGCATCTTCCAGCGCCATCGCCGCGCCCTGCGCGAGGTAAGGCCGCATCGGGTGCGCCGCATCCCCGAGCAGGGCCACGCAGCCGCGCGCCATCTGCTGTGGGCCGGCCACCGGTGGCCGGTCATGCAGCACCCACAAGCCCCAGGCGGGCACCGCCTGCAGCAACTCGCGCAAGGGGCCACCCACCGAGCCGGTGGCCGCCATCAGGCGAGCGCTGGTGCCTGGCAGGTCCCAGCCCTGGGCGTGACCGTCGATAGTCTGTTCGACCACGCACACCACATTGAGCGCCCGTCCTCCCCGCACCGGATAGCTCACCGCGTGGAGGTGGGGCCCCAGCCAGGCGGTGACTTCACGGGCCAGGTGGACGCCGCCGGGGACCTGGTCATCCAAAGGCACCAGCCCCCGGTAGGCCACATGGTTCGAGGGCTGGGGCAGCCCGTCCCCCAGCAGCGACTGACGCAGCGCGCTCCACAGGCCGTCGGCGCCCACCAGGGCATCACCTGCCGGACCGGCCGAGACGGGCTGGGCCGAGGAATCGAGGCGAACCGCCACGCCCGGGGCGCTGTCGCCCTCACCGGCGACCCAGTCCGTCACGCGCCGGCCGGCCTCCAGGGAGACCTCGGCGCCGCGCAGGGACTGCAGCAGTACGCTGTGCAGGTCGGCCCGGGCAATGGTGAGGTAAGGCGCGCCGTAGCGTGACTCGAAGGCATCGCCCAGCGGCAGGCGGGCCAGTTCGGCGCCGGTGCGCGCGTCGCATGCGACCAGAGCCTCGGGCCTGCAGGCCAGGGTTTGCGCCGCCTCGAGCAGGCCCCAATCCCGTAGCCGCCGTGTGACGTTAGGACCCATCTGCAGGCCCGCACCCACCTCGGAGAAAACCGGTGCCTGCTCCAGCAAACGGGCCTGCCAGCCGGCGCGCGCCGCGGCCAGGGCTGCGGCCAGCCCGCCGATGCCGCCGCCTACGACCAGCAGTTGGCGCATCAGGCACTGCCCTCAGTAGCAGGGGAGGTACCCGATGCCGATGCCGATGCAGATACGGGGCCAGGCGCGAGCAGCCCCCGCAGCACGTAGGGCAGGATACCGCCGTGGCGGTAGTAGGCCGCCTCGATAGGCGTGTCGATGCGAAGCGTGAGGCCCAGCGCCTGGCGGGTGCCGTCGGCGCGGGTGATAGCCATGGTAGCTTCGCTCTGGGGTCGCAGGTTCGGGTCGGGCACGAGGTCAATCATCTCCGATCCGTCCAGGCCCAGGTTTTGCCAGCTGTCACCCGCGTGAAACTGCAGCGGCAGCACGCCCATGCCCACCAAGTTGCTGCGGTGAATGCGCTCGAAGCTGCGGGCCACCACCGCTCGGACGCCCAGAAGCCGTGTGCCCTTGGCAGCCCAGTCACGTGAGGAGCCGGTGCCGTACTCCTCGCCGGCAAAGATCACTGTGGGCCGGCTCTGCGCCTGGTAGCGCATGGCCGCATCGAAGATGGGGAGCTTTTCCACCGCGCCATCCGGGCCCCGCCAGAGCGTGAGTCCGCCCTCCTCCCGGCTCCCATCCAGCAGCGGGGGCAGCAGCAGGTTACGGATGCGGACATTGGCGAAGGTGCCGCGCATCATCACCTCGTGGTTGCCACGGCGCGCGCCATAGCTGTTGAAGTCGGCTTGACGCACACCCTGCGACTGAAGCCACCGGCCGGCCGGCGAGGCCTCCTCGATGCTGCCCGCCGGTGAGATGTGGTCGGTGGTCATGCTGTCGCCCAGCAGGGCCAGGATGTGCGCGCCAGCCACCTGCACGGGTGGCCCAGCGGCGCCCCGGTCAGGTGCAGCCAGCGCGAAGCCCTCGAAGAAGGGAGGCTCGGCAATGTAGCTGCTGGCGGGCCAGTCGTAACGCACGCCGCTCGGGCCCTGGATGTCGGTCCAAAGCAAGCCGGGGTCCGACTGCACCCGCGCGTAGGCGGCTCGGTAGGTGGGCCCGTCCAGGGCGTGATGCATCAGGGCGTCGATCTCTTCGCTGGCGGGCCAGATGTCTCCCAACCAGATCTCCTTGCCGCTGCGGCCCTGACCAACAGGCTCGGTCATCAGGTCACGCAGCATCGTGCCGGCCAGTGCATAGGCCACCACCAGAGGCGGGCTGGCCAGGAAATTGGCTTTGAGGAGCGGGTGAATCCGGGCCTCGAAGTTGCGGTTGCCAGAGAGGACGGCCGCACAGATCAGGTCGTTGCGGGTGATGGCCTGGCTGATCTCGGGTGGCAGGTCCCCGGCATTGCCGATGCAGGTGGTGCAGCCGTAGCCTGCAACGGTAAAACCGAGTTCCTCCAGGTAGGGCAGCAGGCCTGCCCGGGCCAAATACTGGGTGACGACGCGCGAGCCGGGCGCCAACGAGGTCTTCACATGCGGCGCGACCTGCAGGCCGGCTTCCACCGCCTTCTTGGCCAGCAAGCCGGCGGCCAGCATCACCCCGGGGTTGGAGGTGTTGGTGCAACTGGTGATGGCGGCGATGAGGACATCACCATTGCGCAGCGTGAAGTCCGGGGACGACACCGGGCGCTGGTCGCTCACCGACTTGGCAGCCCGCAAGGTGGGCTTGTTGGCTTCCATTTCCTGTTCAATCCGCTCGGCATCGGGTGCGATGACCGGGTTGGCAGGCACGGGCGCCTGGGCTGCAGCGCCGCCAGGACGCACCCGATGGGGAGTGAGCAAGGACGCCGCGGGTCGGCCAAAGCCGCCGGCAGAGACCGGACTGGCGTAGAGGTCAGCGAAGGACCGGGCGACCCGCCCGATCTCGATGCGGTCTTGCGGCCGCTTGGGGCCGGCCAGGCTGGGGGTGACCGTGCCGAGGTCCAGACGCAGCACCTCGGAGTAATCGACCTCACCGGCGGCGGGAATTCCCAGCAGACCCTGGGCCTGGCAGTAGGCCTGCAGGGCGCCCACTTCCTCCGGACTGCGCCCGGTGCCTGCCAGATAGGCCAGCGTCTTGTCGTCGACCGGAAAAAAGCCCATCGTCGCGCCGTACTCGGGCGCCATATTGGCCAGCGTAGCCCGGTCGGGTACCGAAAGGCGGCGCGCACCTTCGCCGCAGAACTCGACGAACTTCCCCACCACATGGGCCTGGCGCAATTGCTCAGTGACGGTGAGCACCAGGTCGGTCGCGGTGCAGCCCTCGCGCAGGCGGCCGGTGAGCTCGACGCCCACCACGTCGGGGGTGAGGAAATGCACGGGCTCACCCAGCATGGCGGCTTCGCCTTCGATGCCACCGACACCCCAGCCCAGCACCCCGAGGCCATTGATCATGGTGGTGTGGCTGTCGGTGCCCACCAGGGTGTCGGGGTAGCACACGCCATCGGCGCGCCGGTGGATGCCGCGGGCCAGGTACTCCAGGTTCACCTGGTGCACGATGCCAAAGCCCGGCGGCACGACACCAAAGGTGGAGAAGGCCTGCATGCCCCATTTGAGAAAGGCGTAGCGCTCACTATTACGCTGAAACTCGAACTTCATGTTCAGGTCGAGCGCGTCACGGGTGCCGTAGTGGTCGACCATCACCGAGTGGTCCACCACCAGATCGACCGGTACCCGGGGCTCAATCAGGCGGGGATCCGCCCCCAGCCGCGCGGCGGCGCTGCGCATCGCCGCCAGGTCGGCCCGCAGGGGCACGCCAGTGAAGTCCTGCAGCACCACCCGGGCCACGGTGAGAGGGATCTCCTCGGTGCGTGGCGCCTGCGCTTGCCACTGCGCCAACTGGCGCACATGGTCCTCGGTGACCTTGATCCCGTCGCAACAGCGCAGGACGGATTCGAGCACGATGCGCAAGGAGACAGGCATGCGCTTCACGCTTGGGAAACGCTTGGCCAGTGCGGGCAGCGAGTAAAGCTGGCCTGCTGGCCCAATGGGCGGACGAAAGCTGCGCAGCGTGTCCGCAAAGGGATGGGGGTGGCCAGTCGTCATCGCAGCCTCCAGGGCAGGGACGTGAGGGCAGGCCATTGTGCGCTGGCCTGTGGCTGCTGTGGCGGTCGGCCCTGTCAGAAGCGCCACCTCCGCCTTTCAGGCAGGTGTGGGGCCCTCCCCCCGCCTGGGCCCGCTCGCTCAGACCTGCGAGGCTTCGAAGTCCTTCATGTAGGCCACCAGGGCCTGCACGCCTTCGATCGGCATGGCGTTGTAGATGGAGGCGCGCATACCCCCCACCGAGCGGTGGCCCTTGAGCTGCACCAGACCGCGCGCCTGGGCACCCGCCAGGAAGGCTTCGTCTTGGCCTGCATCCTTGAGCCAGAAGGGCACGTTCATCTGCGAGCGGGCGTCGCGGGCGATGGGGTTGCTGAAGAAACGGCTGCTGTCCAAGAAGTCATAAAGCAACCTGGCCTTGGCCTCGTTGCGCTCCGCCATGGCCGGCAGACCGCCATGAGCCTGGATCCACTTGAACACCAGGCCGGCGATGTAGATCGCGTAGGTGGCTGGCGTGTTGTACATAGAGCCCGCCTCGGCCTGGATGCGGTAGTTGAAGGCGTCGGGGGTAGCCGGCAGGGCGTGGCCCAGCATGTCGTCGCGGACGATGACCAAGGTGAGGCCAGAGGGGCCGATATTCTTTTGCGCGCCGCCGTAAATGAGGCCAAAGCGCGAGACGTCGAGCGGGCGCGAGAGGATGTCCGAGGACATGTCGGCCACCAGCGGCACACCGCCTGCGTCAGGGACATGGTGGAACTGCACGCCACCGATGGTCTCGTTGGAGCAGTAATGAAAGTAGGCAGCGCCGGCGTCGAGCTTCCACTGCGCGCGCGGCGTGATACCCAGACAGCGGCCGCTTCCGGGAGGCTCGGCACTGTCAGCCACCACGCTCACCTGGCCATAGCGTCCGGCCTCCTTGGCCGACTTGCGCGACCAGTCCCCGGTGATGAGGTAATCAGCCCGGCCGGTGCGGCCGATCAGGTTCATCGGGACGATGGCGTTCTCGCCGATGGCCCCGCCCTGCATGAACAGGACCTTGTAGTTGGCGGGGACACCCAGCAACTCACGCAGCAAGCCCTCGGCCTCGTCGAAGATGCCCATGAACTCTTTGCCTCGATGGCTCATCTCCATCACCGACATGCCGGTGCCCTGCCAGTCGAGCATTTCCTCGGCGGCCTGGCGCAAGACGGTTTCGGGCAGGGCCGCGGGGCCGGGGCTGAAGTTGAAGACGCGTGGCATGGGGCTATTGTCGCAAAGTGCTGCAGGTGCCAGGGACGTTCTCAGGCAGCTCCCGGGGCATCGGCCGCAGGGGCCGGCTGCGCCACGATCTGCCGCTCAAAGGCTCGCAGCCGCTTGTAGAC
Organism: Ramlibacter sp.; assembly: GCF_029866045.1. Taxonomy (GTDB): domain Bacteria; phylum Pseudomonadota; class Gammaproteobacteria; order Burkholderiales; family Burkholderiaceae_C; genus Ramlibacter. The sequence goes on from NZ_JARXAB010000037.1 coordinate 12,041, forward strand.
GGAAATCAGTTCGACGATGGTGCCCCATGACAGCACCAGGAACTGAAAGCTCCCCTCGACGCGGTCAAAGGCCCGGGTGATCTGCTGCATCACCCCCAGGGTGATGACACCCGCCACCACGGTGGGCGCCAGGGCGATGAGGGGAATCAGCACCGAGAACTGCAGGTAGGACCACTTGGCCACGTCGAAGTAGAGGTAGTGGAAAAACAGCCGAAAGTAGTTGCGGCGCACATCCCCGAACAGGCGGGCCACGGTGGGCGGGCCGGCGCGGGCCGGATCGTCCTCGCCGTAGACCAGCTCCTTGCGGTAGGCGGCCTCCACACGCTGGTTCTGGAACTCCAGCCCTGGCAGCTTGAAGCCCACCACCGCAAGCAACACGGTGCCACTCATCGCCGAAAGAATGGCCACCCAGACCATGGCGTGCGGTACCGGACCGATCCAGGGCAGCTCGGTGACCTTTTCCGACAGCGTCCACAAGATCGGCAAGAAGGCCGCCAACGTCATCAGCGAGCGCATGAACTCCACGCCCAAGCCCTCCATGATGCGAGCAAAGCGCATGGTGTCCTCTTGCACCCGCTGGGCCGCGCCCTCAATGGACCGCAGCTGCTCCCAATGCGCCATGTAGTGCTCGTTCATCGCCTGGCGCCAGCGGAAGATGAAGTGCTTGATGAAAAACTCCAGCACCACCGCAATGGTCACGTAGAGCATGGCCAGCTCGCCAAAGGTGGTGAGCTGACGCCAGAACTCGGGCAGGCTGGCGCTGCCTGGCTTGCCCAGGGCCTCTTGCACCATGTCGTAGAAGCCGCCGAACCATTCGTTCACCCGCACGTCCAGGCTAACCCGGTACCAGGTGGCGTAAAGAATCAGGATGGAGCCGGCAATGGACCAGGGCCACCAGCGGCGGGAAAGGAAGAAGGGCTTGAACATGCGGGCATGGTAGCGGCCCGCCGCGGCGGAGCCGCTCTCCCAGCCCCTCAGGCGCGCAGGAGTGCGGCCAGTTCGGGCACCAGGGCGCCCTCACGACCCTGGCCCTCGGCGCGTGACAGGCCCAGGACCAGGGTTTCCAAAACTGCGTTGGCCACCGCCCGGTGAGCGCCCGAGCCAGCGGCCATCTGGCCGTAGTAGTCCAGGTCCTTGCGGGCGTTGGCCAAAGAGAACTTGAGTCCCCCGGTATCGCCAGACAGCAAGAAGGGCTTGATCCGGTCCAGAGCGATGCCGCCGCCACCGCCCTTGGCCAACACCTCGACGAAGGCCTCTGGCGTGATGCCGTGCGCGCTGGCGCTGGCCGAGGCCTCGGCCAGCAAGGTGACCATGCCCAGAGAAACGAAGTTGTGCGCCAGCTTCATGCCGTGGCCGGCGCCCACCGGCCCCACATGGGTGATGTTCTCTGCAAAGCAGGCCAACACCGGCCGCGCCACCTCCAGCACCGCAGCCTCGCCGCCCACCAAAAGATTGAGGCGGCCCTCGGCGGCCTCCTTGGGGGTGCGGGTCATCGGTGCGTCGAGAAAGCGCGAGCCCGCGGCCTGCACCGCCGCCGCCATGCGGGCGGTGGAGTCTGGCAGCGAGGTGGAGCAGTCGATCACCAGGCTGCCGGGACGCAGGGTCTCGAGCACGCCGCCCGGACCGGTGAGCACTTCCTCGACCTGGGGCGAGCCGGTGAGAATCAGGATGACGATGTCCGAGCTCGCGGCCAGGGTCCGCCGGTCGGAAAAGCCCTGGGCGCCGGCAGCGCGCAGGTCGTCCACCGGCTGGTTGCCAGGGTGCTCGAAAAAGCCCAGTTTGTGGCCCTTGCGGACCAGGTTGGACGCGATGCCATGGCCCATGAGGCCGATGCCGAAGATGCCAATTTGAGGAGCAGTCATGGCGAGATTGTGGCGGATCGCTCGTGCCCCGGCCGCCCAAGGCGACCCGCCTGTTGACGACCCGGACACTGCCGAGGCCTGCTGGACCCGACCTCGCCAATAATCAGCCCATGGAATTCGCCACCTGGCTTGCCTTCTTCGCCGCCTGCTGGGCCATCAGCATCTCGCCCGGGGCGGGCGCGGTGGCCGCGATGACCGCCGGCCTCAACCATGGCTTTCGCCGCGGCTACGTCACCATCGCCGGCCTGATTCTGGGCATCTGGACGCAGATGGTGGTGGTCGGTGTGGGCCTGGGCGCGCTGGTGGCCACCTCGGCCCTGGCCTTCCAGACCATCAAATGGGTGGGCGTGGCCTATCTGGTCTATCTCGGTGTGCAGCAGTGGCGGGCGCCGGCCAAACCCCTGGCCGATGACGCGCAAGGCGAAGGCCCAGCCTTTCGCCCCTGGGCCGCCATCTGGCGTGGCTGGGCGGTCAATGCGGTCAACCCCAAGGGCACCGTTTTTCTGCTGGCGGTGCTGCCCCAGTTCCTGGACCTCGGCGCGCCGCTGGCCCCCCAGTACCTGGTGATGGCACTGTCGCTCGGATTCACAGACTTCGTGGTGATGGGCGGCTACGCGGGGCTGGCGTCGCAAGTCCTGCGTTCACTGCGCTCAGAGGCGCATGTGCGCGCCACTCAGAGGGTATTTGGCTCCCTGTTCGTGTTGGCGGGCGCCTTCCTCGCCCTGTTCAAGCGCGGAGCCTAAAGGGACACGCGCATGCACAGACGCGGCACACGTCACCTGTGACGCCATGAGCCAAAGCACCTTCCTCGCCATCACACTGCTGCTCTTTGGCGTCTATTTCGCTTGGCTCGCCTGGGCGATGCGCCATCGCACCCGCGTGCTGCAAGGGCGTTGGTGGTTCTTTCTGCGCGCCTTCTTTCCGAACTGGAAGTTCTATCACGCGGTCGGCCGGCCGCCACGACTCCATGTGCGCGGGCAATTGGCCACCGGCTATTGGGCCGATTGGCAGCTGATGTACCCACGCGCGCCACGCCGCCTTTGGCATCTGTTTCACAACGCCCCTGTCAACCTGGCTTTGAACCACCAGAACCTGGTGGACCACCTGGCGGCCGACATCAACGACCTGCCCGAGGGCGGCGACATCGAAGCCTGCGTCACCTACCCCCTGGTGGCGCGGCTGGCCCGCGAGGGCCTGCCCGCCGAAGGTGGGCCCTACCAGGCCTACCAGTTCGAGCTGCGCCTGGCATCGCCACGCGGTGAGCTGTCTGAGCGCATGCTGCAGTCCCCGGTGCTGGCAGCATGACGGCGACCGCGTTCATCCAGGAAGGCATGGCGGCGCTGCACCTCGGCGTCTTCGTGCGTGCCTTCGAGCTGCTCCTGGGCTGGAGCCTGCTTTTGCAGACGCTGGAGCAATGGCGCATCCAGAGCCTGGACCGCGTGAGCGACTGGTCTGTCCAGCGCAAGGAGGTGCCCACGCAGCCCCCCGGCCTCCTGGCAGTCACCGACGCACTCTTTTCACGGCCCGGCCCGTACCTGGGCTTCTTGGCGCTGCGCGGTGCCCTCGCCCTGCTGCTCATGGCCGGCCTGCTGCCGGCCGCGGGCGCGGTGGCGCTTTTTGGCATTGCGACCCTGCTGCTCTTGCGCTGGCGCGGCGCCTTCAACGGCGGCAGCGACTTCATGACGCTGGTCGGATTGACCGGCCTCCTGATCGCGCACGCCTGGGGGGCATGGGCCGGCATGGAGGCGGGCTGGCGCGCGGGGCTCTGGTACGTGGCGCTGCAGTCCATTACCTCCTACTTCGTCTCGGGCTGGGTCAAGTTCTTGCGGCCCGAGTGGCGCAGCGGTGAAGCGTTGCCGATGTTTTTGGACACCGGCGTGTATGGGCCACTCCCGCCAAACAGCGTGTTTCGCCGACCTGCCGTGGCGCGCCTTGCGTCTTGGTCGTTCACCCTCTGGGAGGGCTGCGCGCCGCTGGTACTGCTGGACCTGCGCATCGCCGCCCTCTTCTGCGCGGTGGCGGCAGTATTTCACTTCCTGGTGTTCTGGTTCTTCGGCCTCAACCGCTTTTTCTGGGCCTGGGTAGCGACCTTTCCGGCGCTGATGTATGCCGCCTGGGCCTGAGGGTACCGCTGCGGCACCCCAGTCCCTGGCGCTCGGAGACGCAGGCGCTCAGTCGTTGAGTGTCACGCCACGCGCCTTGCCGACTGCCCGGAGCTTGTCCACTTCGCCTCGAATCTGCGCGGTGAATTCGTCAGGTGGCAGAGCACGTACGGCAAACGTCGCCCGCTCGATTCGCTCGCGCACGTCCGGCTGGTTGGCAGCTGTTCGCAGGGCCTGGGAAAGGCGCGAGGCCACGTCCGGACTGAGGCCTGCCGGTCCGATGAAGGCGACCCAGCCGCCTGCGATGAATTCGCCCAAGCCCTGCTCGCCAGATGTCGGCACCTGGGGCATGAGCGCCGAGCGGCGCTGCGAGGCATAGGCCACAGCGCTGGCACGGCCGGCATCGACGTGACCTTTGACCAGCGAGGGGTTGGACAACAGCACCTGGATATGGCCACCGATCAAGTCTTGAAGGGCCGCTGCCTCTCCCTTGTAGGGAACGTGTACAAGCTGGGTCCGGGTCATGTCCTGAAAGATCTCCATCCACATATGGGTGCTGGTGCCGATGCCAGAGCTTCCGTAACTGAGCTTGCCAGGGTTCTTGCGACCGTAATCAATTAGATCGGCCAGGGTGCGGATTCCGGTGGCGGGGTGCACCACGATGATGAAATTCGCGTCAAAGGCCAGGGTCAGCGGCGTGAAGTCGCGAATCGGGTCGTAAGTCGTGCGCGGGTCCAACGCGGGAATGTTCACCCCGGAAGCCGAAACCATCACCCCGATGGTGTAGCCGTCGGGCGCCGCACGGCGAATGGCCTCGGTGCCGATGCGCGTGCCGCCACCCGGGCGGGCATCTACCACGAGCGTCTGACCCAGCAGCGTGCTGGCTTTCTCGGCAATGGCGCGGACCGCGCCATCTACCGCGCCACCGGCTGCGAAGGGCTCGATCACGGTAATTGGGCGGGCTGGCCAGGCCTGCGCGTGCAGACTGAAGTGAGGGGCTGCGGCCAGCGCGCCCATGGAAGCCAGCAGAGTACGGCGTGAAGTGTTCATGGTGATCTCCTTTGAAATTGATGGACTGGGTGTTTGATTTCCTGAATTCCTGCAGCCTCGGACTCACCGCCCGCCATAAAAGCCGAATTTGCGACGCTCGGCCAGGGCGGGGTTGATCAGTGGAAGCTCGCTCACCTTGTCGACCCAGGTGTAGTCGGCGTATCCCAGGCGGGCAACCGGCTTGATTCGTGCGATGTCGAGCTTTCCATCGGCACCAATCACGGCGTCGTCGATATGCACGCCCACCACCCGGCCAATGACCAGCCAATGCGCGGAAGCGCGGGTATTTCCCGGCAACATCACGACCGAGTGGACTCGGCACTCCAATGACACCGGCGCTTCGAGCAGCCGCGGCGTGCTCACGCAGATCGAGGGCGCGGCGGTGAGACCACAGGCGTCAAGCTCACTGGTCTCCGAGTCGATGATCTGGGAGCTGGCGTTGACATGCTCAATGTGTTCCAGCGTCGCCATGTTGTAGACGAACTCGCCCGTGCGCTCCGCGTGCTCGATGCTGTCCTTGCGCCGCAGGTCCGTGGGGTGGACGCTCCCCGAGAAGCCCACATAGCCCGGCTCGAACCCGAGCAGTGCGAACTGCGAATAGGGTGCCAGGTTCACCCTGCCGTCGGGCTTGAGGGTCGTGATCCAGCCAATGGGGCGCGGCACCACACAGGACTTGAGCGGGTTGAAGAGCAATCCATGATCGCCCGTGTCCGGGTTCCAGAACATTCACTGCTCCCTGTGGTTCGTGAGGACGCGCGGGTCGTCGCACCAACCCTCAGCGCGCCAGAGCGCCCGCCAAGAAGCCTTCGACCACCGCGTGGTACTCGTCTGCCCGCTCGCCCCAACCGTAGTGCCCCACGCCCTTCATTTCATGGAACTGGCCCTGGGCCATCATGCCAGCCATCGTCTTCATGACTGACGCAGGACAGGTGCTGTCAAGCTCGCCAGCAATGCACAAGACAGGCATCTTCAGGCGCGCAGGCACATCGTCCTCCAGATACTGCGCGATCGCCGCGATGGCCTTCTGGAAGGCCTCGCCTTTCATCAGGCGGATGTTGTAGAGGGCGTGGTCAATGGCCGGACTGCTCGCCCCCGGCCCCATCATGGTCTTCAACAAGTCGGGCGCGTAGTCCGATATGGCCTTGCCTTGGGTGAGCGGGGCCACGCGGGTGCGAAGGAAGTCCGCCTGCCACTGGGGCCCGGAATGGTTGAAGGTGTGGGCCGTGGCAGAAAGTACCAGCGCCTCGATCAGGTCGGGGCGCATGTCGGCCACCTTCTGAGCCACCATGCCGCCCATGCTGTGCCCGAGCAGCACGTTACGGGCGCTGCGGGTGGCCTCGATCAGACGGATCGTCATCTCGGCCATCCCGGTCATGGACAGGGCGGCCGGCACCTCCGAGATTCCGTAGCCCGGTGCGTCGCAGGCGACGACACGGTAACCGGCGTGGACGAAACGCTCGATCACGAACCGGAAGTATTCCTTTGAGCCGTAAGCGCCATGGAGCATGAACAGGGTCGTGTCGGACTCGCCGCTCACCGTGTAATCTGGCATTCGGTAGGGACGCATGGAGACTCCTTTTTTGAGAACCAAGCTGGCAGTCTTTGCCAAGCAGTTGCCGCAAGCAATTAAATGACGCCTCCCTGTATCAGAACCGAGTTACCAGCTATTTGAATCGGTGGTTCATCTATTGACATTTTTCAAAGTCGACAATGTAATGAGTAACCCTTGCCTAAAGCAACATGTTCGATTTGAACTAGGAGTCCTGATGCTTGAAGTCGTCAATGAGGTCAAACTGACCATCTCAAAGGACAACGACAACCCCTTCCTGCACGGCCCGTTCCAATCGAACGCGAGGGAGTACACCGCTGACACCAACAGCCTGAAGGTCATCGGCGAGATTCCCCGGGATCTCGCAGGCATGTTCGTGCGCAACCACCACAACCAAGTTCACGAGCCGCTGGGGAACTACCACCCATTTGACGGCGACGGCATGCTCCACGCGATGCGCTTCGAGAATGGCCGCGCCGAGTACCGCAACCGCTTCGTGCGGACCACCGGCTTCTATGCCGAGCAGGGTGCGGGCCGCTCACTTTGGCCCGGCCTCCTCAGCCCTGACCTGGCCGAGCGCCGCGGCTGGGGCGCCATGGGAGCGATGAAGGACAACGCGGGCACCGACGTCAAGTGCCACGCGGGCAAGCTGATCGCCAGCATGTCCCAGGGCAGCGAGCCCTGGCGCCTCGACCCTTTCACGCTCGAGACCCTGGGCGTCGAAAAGAGCTGGGGCCGCAAGGTGCCAGACGGCGTGGCCTCGCACTACAAGGTCGACCCCTTCACCGGCGAGATGATGTTCTTCAATTACCCGGAACATCCGCCGTACATGAACTACGGCGTGGTGGACAAGAATAACCAACTGGTCCACTACGAGCCGATTGAGCTGCCCGGATCGCGCTGGCCGCATGACATGGGAATCACCCAGCACTACACCGTCTTGCACGACCTGCCGCTGTACTTCGACCCCGATTTGCTCCGAAAAGGCCAGCACAAGCTGGTCTTCAACCGGGATCAACCGGCTCGCTTCGGCGTCTTGCCACGCCGCGGCACCAACGCCCAGGTGCGCTGGTTCGAGGCCGCCCCCTGCTATGTGCTGCACATCACCAATTGCTTTGAAGAGGGCGACGAGGTAGTGATGGACGGCTGCATCATGACGGACTACAAGACAGTCCCGGTCAATGCCAGTACCAACCTCTATGAGCGCATTCGCGCCAACCTGGACAAGCACAACAACCCGACGCGCATGCACCGCTGGCGCTTCAACCTGCGCACCGGCCAGACCACCGAGCAGCAGATTGACGACGAGATCACCGAATTTCCGGTCTGCAGCAATGACTACGTCGGCCGCCCTTACCGTTACAGCTACAACGTGTTGTACAAAAAAGGCGACTGGCTGTTCTCGGGCCTGAAACGTTACGACATGAAGTCTGGCAGCACGGCTCGCTATGAATACGGCGGAGGCCGCTACGGCAGCGAGCCCCAGGTGGCCCGCGCCTTGAACGCCAAGGCCGAGGACGACGGCTATGTAATCGCGATGGTGGCCGACATGACTACCGATTCCTCCGAGATCATGATCCTGCGCGCCGACGACATCCAGGCTGGCCCCGTGGCCCGCATCCTGCTGCCCGAGCGAATGGGCATCGGCACCCACGCCTGCTGGGTAGAGGCCGACCGTCTGCACGGCGAAAACCGACTGCCTGTTCTAAATTGAGGCAGTGCCTGACCCGGGGCTTGCCTGTGCAAGGCAAGAGGGGCGGCGTGATGGCAAGATACGAGCGATGAGCACCCGGATCCCTGTCAGCACGATTTTTCTGCGCCTGGGCAAGGCCTACCACGCGGCCACCAACGCCTTCGAACAGGCCACGGGCGTGAGCGCTGCCCGCTGGCGGCTCCTCTATCTGATCTCCTGCCAACCGGGCATCAGCCAGCGCGAGTTGGTGCGGCAGGTCCGGGTGGATCCTGGCTCCATCACCCGCCAGCTCAATTCGCTGCAAACCGACGGACTGGTCGAGCGCCGCGACGACACCGTGGACGCCCGCGCTTTCCGGCTGGTACTGACGCGTCGCGGCCGCCTCGAGGTGGCACGCGTGCTGCGGATCCGGGCCTCGTTTCTGGACACCCTCGTCGAAGGTTTGTCCGAATCCGACCTGCGGGCAACGGCCAAGGCCCTGGACCGCTTCAGTGCCAACCTCGGTGATGACGTGCCCCTCCCGCCCGGGTTGGAGCCAGCCGCCGAAAAGCCTCAGCGTCCGGCTGGGCGCAAGCGCGTGTTCGGCCCCTGAGCGCGGACGATTGCGGCCTACCGTCCCCGGCAGCGACAAACCCAAACGCGTCCCTAACGCCCGTAACGACGGGCACCTGCCACGCAGCCAATCACCGCCAGCGCCGATAGCCCCATCGGCCAGGTCACCTGCTCGCCGAGCACCAGGGACGCCAGCATCATTCCGAGGAAAGGCTGAAGCAGTTGCAACTGGGCGACAGCAGCCACGCCCCCCTGGGCCAGACCCCGGTACCAGAAGATGAAGCCGACCAGCATGCTGAACACCGAGACATAAGCCAAGCCCGCCCAGGCGGAGGGGCGAACGCTGCCAAATGTCATGGGGAGCGTGGCCCACGCCAGCGGAAGCATCAGCGGCAGCGAGATCACCAGCGACCAAGAGATGACCTGCCAGCCCCCCAGGCGGGGCGTGAGCCGCGCGCCCTCGGCATACCCGAGCCCGCAGACAGCAATGGCCGCCAGCATCAGCAGGTCGCCTGCCAGGGAGCCGGCGGCCCCTTGCGCGAGTGCGTAGGCGCTGACCAGGCCACAACCCAGAACCGAAAAAAGCCAGAATGCCGGGCGCGGACGCTCGCCGCCCCGCAGCACCGAAAAAAGAGCGGTAGAAAGCGGCAGGGCGCCGATGAACACCATGGCCTGTGCCGAGGTGATGTGCGTGAGGGCCCAAGCGGTGAGCAGCGGAAAGCCGACGACGCAGCCCAGGGCCACCAGCACCAAGGGGAGCAGGTCTTCGCGAGCGGGCCGCTGCTGGCGCCCTGCCAGCAGCAAGGCAGCGGCGAGAAGGCCCGCCAGCACTGCCCGGGCGCCGGTCAGGAACAAGGGGTCGAAGTCCGCCACCGCCAGGCGCGTGGCGGGCAGTGACCCACTGAAGATCACCACGCCGGCCAGGCCATTCCACCA